>JACIXH010000145.1 GCA_014360565.1 Nocardia sp. | reverse complement strand
TTTCGGACGTGCTACGGACATGACGAAATCCGCGCGCTTCGAACAAGCGCGCGGTATCGCCGGCGGAGTATGGCCCACAATGTGGTGGACCCGCGTGCGCAGTGCTACGCACGCGGGCCTTCAGTGCATGTATTTCACCGAATTCGTAGTGACTTCGTCGCGTTACCCGTCACCCGAATATCCCCGATGGAATCAGGGGCCGACCGTGATCGGCACCGAGGGGGTGGTGGTGTTGGCTACCTTGTAGGTGGCCGTCACCGAGCCCGTGGTGGAGCTGGTCGGGCAGCCGAATCCGCCGGTCACCTTGATCGGAGCCGAGGCGTTGGCCAGCGAGACCGTGGAGGGTGCTCCGTTGGTCCACGTGCCTGCGATCGAGGCGGGTGCGGTGGGCGCGACAACAGCGGTGCACGAGGCGAGGCCGCTGGTCTTGATCACCATGCCGCCGGTGGGAATCGCCAGGCTACCGGTGATGGGCGCACCGTTCTGGCCGGTGATCGCCCAACTGCCACTGGTGGTGATGGTGGCGCTGACGCCCCACATGCTGGTGGTGCAGCCGGAGAAGCTCGGCGCCCCGATCGACACCGAGACCGGGCCGCTCGGGTTGGTGTTTCCGGGCGCGGCGGGTACCGCTCCGGTCGTGCTGGAGGTGGAGCAGGTGACGGTCACGCTGCCGGCCACGAATTTCACCGAGCCCGAATTGGTCGCCGTCACATTCGCACCCGCGGGTGCGATGGTGGTGGACCCGGCGGCCTGCGCCGGACCGATTCCGAAGGTGGCCGCGGCCGCCGCACAACTCACGGAAGCGATAGCAGCGCGCGTGAGTAGTTTTTTATCGAACATTGCGTACTCCTAGGGTGAAACTGACAGTCATTCGAAGTGAAGCTGTCGTATTTGAGAATACAACCGCAATTGTTTGTTGTGCGCGATTCGTCAGCCTCCGGAATATCGTCGAGAACCTTGTCGATTCGGTCCCCTGCCTGCGTTTTCGCCTTTAAAATGCAGGGAGGTCGAGGCGTTCTCCGCTTATTGCCGCGCTTTTAAACAATATGTATTTTGCACACTGTTACCATGGAAAACATCCTGTGCTGATTCGACGTACCCGAGGGGTAGCGCGTCGACGCCCGGATTGATAGCCGGTTGGTATGAACCCGGAACGGTTCGGCGCCGCCCAACCTGCCGGCCGCCGTCAAGATGGCCTGACTCCACGACCGCCGACGAAGCGCGCGAGCGACCCCAGCCCGGCATGCGGCCTGCGCTGTGGCGAGCGACCCCTCACAACCAGGGGCAGACCGTTACGATGGCGAACCGTGCCAGACGCCGCAACAGCTGTTCTCACCAAGCCGCCCGCAGAACCGGTGGCATCCGCGAAGGACTTCCGGATCGCGCGATGGATCGCGATGATCGCCGGAATCCTCGGAGCCGTGTTCGCGGTGGCGACGCCGTTCCTGCCGGTCACCCAGACGACCGCGCAATTGAACTGGCCACAGAACGGCACGCTCGCGAATATTCAGGCGCCGCTGATGTCGCAGGTGCCGATCGATCTCGATGTGTCGATCCCGTGCAGTGCCGTATCGGCGCTGCCCGAGCAGGGCGGCATGTTGCTGGCGACCGCGCCCGCGCAGGGCGACAGCGCGGCCTTGGAAGCATTGTTCGTGCGGGTCTTCGAGACCACGGTCGATGTGGTGGATCGCAATGCGGTGGTCGCGTCGGCGGACCGGTCGGCGATGGACGGGTGCTCGGCGATCCGGATCAGTTCCGATCAGAACCGGACGAGTGCGGAGTTCGTCGGGCTGACCAAGCAGGTCGAGCGGCCGATCCCCGGTCAGCCGGGCGCGGTGGAAACCGTGCAGGTGCCGGTGCAGGGCCAGCTCGCCGGTGACCTGCGGCCGCAGATCGTCGGCGTGTTCACCGACCTCACCGGTGAGGTGCCGCAGGGGCTGTCGCTGACCTCGACGATCGACACCCGATTCTCGTCGAGCCCGTCGCTGATCAAGCTGATCGCGATCATCGCGGCCGTGCTGTGCACGCTGCTCGCGCTCGGCGCGCTCGCCCGCCTCGACGGCAGTGACGGGCGCGGGCACCGCCGGTTCCTGCCACGCAACTGGTTGAAGCCGACCTGGGCCGATGGTGCCGTCATCGGCACGCTGCTGGTCTGGCATTTCGTCGGCGCCAACACCTCCGACGACGGCTACATCCTGTCGATGGTGCGCGTGGCCCCCGACGCGGGCTATATGGCCAACTACTTCCGCTGGTACGGCGTCCCCGAGGCGCCGTTCGGCTGGTACTACTACGTCATCCAGGTGTTCGCCGAGATCTCCACGGCCAGCCCGTGGGTGCGCGTCCCGGCGCTGATCTGCGCGATCCTGTGCTGGATGGTGATCAGCCGCGAGGTGGTGCCACGCCTGGGCAACGCGGTGAAGCGCTCTCAGGTGGCGCTGTGGACCGGCGGACTGGTGTTCCTGGCGTTCTGGCTGCCGTTCGACAACGGCCTGCGCTCGGAGCCGATCGTCGCGCTCGGCGCCCTGCTCACCTGGGTCTCGATCGAACGCGCTATTGCCACCGGCCGCCTGCTGCCCGCGGGTATCGCGGTACTGATCGCGGCCTTCACCCTCGCCGCCGCGCCCACCGGCCTGATGTGTATCGCCGCGCTGCTGGCCGGTATCCGGCCGCTGGTGCGGATCATCGTGCGCCGCCATCGCCAGTTCGGCACGGTCGCGTTGCTGGCGCCGATCGCGTCGGCGGGCGTGCTCGTGCTCACGGTGGTCTACGGCGATCAGACGTTCGCCGGGATCCAGGAAGCCAACCGGGTCCGTCAGGCCACCGGCCCGAACCTGGCCTGGTACGAGGACTACCTGCGCTACTACTACATGTTCGTCGAGACCGTCGACGGCTCGCTGGCCCGCCGCTTCGCCTTCCTGGTGATGCTGCTGTGCCTGTTCACCACGCTGCTGGTGCTGCTGCGCCGGCGTCAGGTGCCCGGCATCGCGTCGGGTCCGACCTGGCGGCTGATGGGAATCGTGTTCGGCACGATCTTCTTCATGATGTTCAACCCCACCAAGTGGACCCACCACTTCGGCGCCTACGCGGGCATCGCGGCTGGGCTCGCGGCGGTGACGGCGGTGGCGGTGTCGCAGAGCGCGCTGCGCTCACGCAAGAACCGGGCGATCTTCCTGGCCGGTCTGTTGTTCGTGCTGGCGCTGTCGTTCTCGGGCATCAACGGCTACTGGTACGTGTCCAGCTACGGCGTGCCGTGGTTCGACAGGACCATCTCGATCAGCGGCATCAACTCCAACACCGTGATGCTGATCCTGTTCGGCGTCGCCCTGGCCCTGGTCGGCTGGTACGCGCTGCGCGAGGACTACGTGAAACCGGTGCCGTCGGCGAAGACCAAGCGGGGTAATCGGATTCGCAAGTTCGCCGCGATCCCGCTGACCGTCGTGGTCGGTCTGATGGTGCTGTTCGAAGTGCTCTCGCTGGTCAAGGGCGCAACCCAGCAGTACCCCGGCTACTCGCTCGCCCGCTCCAACATCGACGCGCTGAGCAACAACTCGTGCGGCCTGGCCAACGACGTGTTGGTCGAACCGGACCCGAACGGCGGCAGGCTCGACCCGATCGTCGACCCGGCCCGCCCGTTCACCAACCCGGACGACCCGCTGGCAGGTACCGGCTCGGTCGGCTTCACGCCCAACGGTGTGCCGGGCGATCTGTCGGCCGACGCGGTCGAGGTGAAGCCGGGCACCGGCAACACCAGCAACCAGTCGGTCGGCGCGGCCTTCGCCGAGGGCGAGAGCGCGGGCACCGGCGGTGGTGAGGGCGCACTCGGCGTCAACGGTTCCACCGTGGCGCTGCCGTTCGGCCTCGACCCTGCGCAGACCCCGATCCTTGGCTCCTACCAGGAGGGCATGCAGCAGCCCGCCCACCTGGAATCGGCCTGGTATGGGCTGCCCGCGCGCTCGGACGACTCGCCGCTGGTCGTGATCAGCGCGGCCGGTCGCATCGCCTCCAAGGACGACTCCGGTTCCGACAAGTACGGCCAGGCGTTGTTCGTCGAATACGGCACCCGTAACCCCGACGGCAGCGTCACCACGCTCGGCGCCTACCAGCCGCGCGATATCGGCCCGGCCCCGTCCTGGCGCAACCTGCGCGTGCCGCTGGCCGATCTCCCGGCCGAGGTGGACGCGGTGCGGGTGATGGTCAACGACCCGATCCTGATCGGCGACCAGTGGCTGGCCTTCACCCCGCCGCGGGTGCCGAAGTTGCAGACCCTCGACACCTTCATCGGCCGTGACCAGCCGGTGCTGCTGGACTGGGCCGTCGGCCTGCAGTTCCCGTGCCAGCGTCCGTTCGCGCACAAGAACGGCGTGGCCGAGGTGGCGAACTACCGGATCCTGCCGGACCGCCCGCTGGCCATCTCGTCGACCGACACCTGGCAGGCGCAGGAGTTCGGCGGACCGCTCGGCATGACGCAGATGCTGGCTGCCCGGGTCACCATCCCGACCTACCTGAAGGACGACTGGGCCCGCGACTGGGGTTCGCTGGAACGCTACGACCAGTACATGGAGGCGACGCCCGCGAAGCTCGAAACCGGCACGGCCCCCCGCACCGGCCTGTGGAGCCCAGGACCCCTGCGGGTGTTCTGACCGGAAGTCCTGTAGTTCTCGGCCGCCTCGATCTGGACCGACCGAAGGGTGCGACGAAGGAGTACCCGCAGGGAGGGAAGATCGAGGCCTCAGGGCCGAGAATTCGCGGCCCCAGCCGCCAAAGGTAAAGGCGCGGATCACAGGATGTGATCCGCGCCTTTCGGTCGTATGGGGGACAGGAGTCAGACGTTGAGCATGCGACGGTTCAAGTCGCGTCGTAATACCTCTTGGGAAGGCAGTCTCTCCAGCACCCGCATGACGGCCGGTCGTAGTTCTTGCTTCTCGTCGTTGCTGAGCAACTCGACGAGATCTCGTAGATCCATGTCATCGAAGGCTCCTGTCATACCCACCAGGGTACGTGCTCAAACGTGCAGGCACAGGACCTTTGCGCGGACATTTACAGTTGTTTCATCTAAGCGAAACCCTAACGGACACTGAGCGTTTCATGTGCGCCAGGCGCCAATGCCTGGTCACTGCCCTTACGCTGCCAGTGTCTCTACCGGTCCTACTTCGCCCGAATTGCCGGTTCTTTCGCTCGACCTGACTGATCGATCACAGTCACCCCGATCTCGGCGGGCGGCGCGGGCTGATACGGCGTGAACCGCTCCAGCGAGCCCCAGTCGCGACCGAGATCGCGGTCGAGATAGGTGGGCACAGTTGCGGCCTTCAGTAGCAGATTTGTCCACCCGAGCGGGCCGCCGCCGATGTCGTCCTGCCAGGCGTTGGACGCGTCGGAGCCGACCCGATCGGGCAGGATCCGCCACTGGGGGGCCTCCGCGACGCCGTCGTGGTGCTCGAACGGGCGCTGGCAGGGGAACGCGAGGCCGACGTGCCAATCCAGCAGCACCGGGTCCTGGTGTCCGACGACCGCGTCGAGGCGCGCCAGTTTCGGCAGCCGCGGCGGGGTGACCGCGAGCCACTGCTTGCCGGTGATGTCGTTGTCGGTGGCGACCAGGCGCACCGCGTTCACGCCGACGGGCAGTTGATCGATCGGCACCCGCAGATTGCGCCATGACGGCGAGGGCCCGATGTCGAGCGGGGCGAGCGAACCCGTCATCGCGACGGAGCCGTCGTCGGCGCGCGTGCCGTATTCCAGACGCAGATCCTGGCCGTAGTGCACGACGCCATCGTTGTCGACATAGCGGATCCGCCCGGCCGCGGTGACCACGAGCGCCTGATAGGCGGGATCGTCGCGCACACTGTCGCTGAGGTCGACGCGGTACCACTGCGAGGTCAGCTTCGCCTGCTGCTGCACGCCCTCCTGGAAGGAGCCGAGGACGGGAGTGCGGGCGGGGTCGAGTCCGAACGGGAGGGCGACGGTGCTGCCGTTGATGCCCGGTTCGGTACTGGTGCCGCCGCCGGTGCCGGCGCCGGTGGTATTGGTGGTCTTGTTGGCGGAATCCTTGTCCACCGTGTTGGCGCCGCCGACCACGGTCTCGTCGGCGTCGGCGGTGAGGTCGTCGGCCACGCCGTCCGGGGTGAAGCCGGTGGATTCCGCGTTCAGTCCGTCGGCGGGGGCGCCGGCCCAGGGCGTGAGCAGGGAGTCGGCCGTATTCGATTCCACCAGTACGTCATTGGCCATACCGCAGGTATTGCCTTGCAGTGCGTTGATATTCGACTTCGCGATGGAGTAGGCGGGGTACTGGGTGATGGCGCCCTTGGCCATCGACGCCACCTCGAACAGCACGAGCAATGCCGCCGCGACAGTGAGCGGCATGGTCGCGAATCGGTCGAAACGTCCTGGGCCACGCGGTGTTCGGTACGGGGCGCGCAGATGGAAATACAGCGCGACGAGCAACGCGAGGATGCTGAGTCCGAGGAACAGCGTCGACACGCCCTTGCCCGCGAGCATCGGCGCCTTGTCCCAGAACGGCACGCCGTAACTGGAGACGTACCACCAGCCGTTGGAGCCGGTGAAAGTCATCGCTAGCAGGAACAACACCGCCGCCGTGAACAGGGCTCGATTGCGGGGGGCCTTGATTCCGTTGGTACCCACGGCTACCGCCGCGAGCGCCGCCAGGGAGCCGGCCAGGCCCGCGTACACACCGAAGTGGTGAGTCCACTTGGTCGGCGTCCACATCATCAGCAGCAGTGCGGCGAAGACGATGCCGAGGATGCGCACCGAGGGGCCACGCGAGGTGCCGGGGATACGGCCCTTGCGCAGCACCTGCAGGATGCAGACGAGCAGGCACAGCAACATCACCAGAACACCGAAACGGCGAGCCAGTGAGCCGTCGGGGGAGAGCATGAACAACGAGTCCCACCGGGTGCGTTCGTCGAACCAGGCCACGTTCGGCCCGACGAGCGTACGGACTCGGGTGGCCTCCATGACCGTGGCGAGGGTCTGGTCGGCGAAGACGATGATCAGCACCAGCGTGCCCGCGGCGACCCCCGGTGCGAGCAGCGCTGCGTAACGGAAGATCGTGGTGCCCAGTGTGCGTCGATCCGCCGGGCCGGAGTCTGCGGTGCCACTCGTCTTGGTGGTCGCGGCGGAGGGCTGGTCGGCCGCGGCGTCGAGCTCGCTGTCGGCGGCGATCCGGCGCGGACGCAAGCCTTGCGCGCGTTTGATGATGATCTGCATGACCGGCCTGGTGCCTGCGATCAGCGCCGCGATGCAGATCAAGCCGGTCGGGCCTGCCGCCAGCGAGAACGCGGCGACGAGGATCGCCGAGGCGGCGGGCAGTAGTCGTGCGGTGGCGATGGCGCGTTCGATGAGGCACCAGGTGAGCAGCGCGCCCGCCGCGATCAGCGGTTCGGGGCGAAGGCCGTTGTCGTAGGGCAGCCAGAAGGCCAGGAAGACCAGGCCAGCCGTCCACAGCGCCACTTTGTCGCGGCGCACGCGAGCGCCGAGGCGCGGCAGTACCTCCCGGCTGATCACCGCCCAGCAGACCAGCCCGGCGGCGAGCGCGGGCAGGCGCATCCAGGGGCTGGCGTCGGAGACCTTCGTCATCCAGGCGAGCAGTTCGTAGGACCAGCCGAACGGCGCTTCCGGGACCCCGAACCAGCGGTAGTAGTTCGCCATATAGCCCGACGGGCCAGACGCGCGCGCCATATTGAGGATGTAGCCGTCGTCTGAGGTGTTGGCGCCGATCACGTGCCAGCCGAGCAGCGTCACGACCACCACGACGTCGGTGGGGGTGATCCGCCACCAGTGCCGGGGCAGGACGCGGCGGGCCCGGCGGCCGTCGGAGGTGTCGAGCAGGTGCAGGGCGATCAGCGCGAGAAGGGTGAACACCCCGGCGCCGATCATCGCCGCCAGTTTCAGCGTGGTCGGCGTCGAGGTGAAGCGGGAGTCGATATCGGCGTGCAGCCGGGCGCCGGTGAGCTCATCGGCGGTGAGGTCGGTGTAGACGCCGACGATCTGCGGACGCTTGTCCACGGTGACCGTATTGGTGAACGGGCTGCCGTCCGCGCGCGTGACGCCCTGGAATTCGACGGTGGTGGCCGCGATGGTGGAGGTGATCGAGATCCGGTCGCAGTTGGCGATCTCCTCGATCGGCGCCGACAGCATCGGCACGTCGCGGGCCTGCACGGTGAGTACGCCGTCGCGAGCGATGACGCTCAGGCCCCTGGCCGTCTGGCCGGACTCGACCGGGATCGTGCTGAGCAGCGTCGTCGCCTGCGGGGTGAGGTTCTCACCGTCGGGACCACGCACGTCGTTGCCGGGCAGGCCGCGCAGCACTGGGCAGGGCAGCTGCGCGTCGAGCTGTTGCGGAACGTAGGACACCAACGGGGCCTCGACGCTGGTCGCGCCCGCTTGGGGCCAGTCCAGGCTCGCCCGGTCCTGTCGCACCGGCAACAGCGGCGCGAGCAGGGCGAGCAGGAACCCGAGGAGCCCGCAGACAAGGGCGATCAGGCGGTATCGGGTGAACGTTCGTTCAGATCGGTCCGGCACGGGGGTTGATGCTATCCATCGAACCTGTGCGCGGGTCGGCGCCGCTCGCACAGACCTGTCCGGCGGCCCCGGTCATCGACCACTTCGCAGCCCGACTTCGAACGTGCGGGTCGGCTGCGGGCATCGGATGTGCCAGGTCAGCGGTGGTTCAGCCGGTGCGGCGGGCGGCCCAGTCGAGCTGGGAGCGGGCCCAGTCGGGGATCTCGGAATCGGGGCGCGGGAAGGCGTCGAATTCGGCGACGAGGTCGTCGGCGGTGACCTCCGGCATCCAGTCGGCGACCGCGCCGGTGGAGTAGTTGGTCTTGTACCGGGTGGGGCCTGCGATGAAGATCTCGGCGGTGAGCCAGGCGCCGGTGTCCGGGCTGTAGGACATGCGCTTGTGATCGGAGAGATACTCGAGCACCTCGGTGGGCGGCATCAGGTTGGTGACCGTGCCGTCACGCTCTTTGATCTGCACCCCGGCGACGGTCTGCTCGCCGACCTGTAGTGACCACAGCAGGGCGAATTTCTGGCCGGGCGAGAGCATGGCGATGGTGGTGTCGATCACGAATCGTTCGATCGCACCCAAGGATTCGAGCTGTTCGCGCGGCTCGGGTTCGCGATCCAAGCGTTGCTGGCGGGTCAGTAAAAGATCGATCCGCTCCGGTCGGCTGAGCGTCATAGCAATACCTCTGCATCCGTACCGATCAGCACTACCAAAAACTGATTTCGGTCGGCCGAACTTCCAACATTTCGCAGCGTACTCCCCCCGCGACACCGACCGCGCGGTTTGTTCACCCTGCCGGACATATTGTCATCTATCGCGCGTCCGCACACCAGTGGCTAACGGGTGTCCATCAACACAGGTATCTGTTACGCCGCCGAAGCGCGCAATGCGAACCAGCCGTCACGCGGATCGGCGAAGCCGTGATAGACCAACGGTATGCGCTGGTCGATCGCGAAATACCGATACACGGCCTCCATCGCCTGCCGGACCGAATGCGCCTGGAAATCATCGATACGGCGCATCCCGATACTCCGCTCGGGCAGCATCGCCAGCCTGGTCAGCTCGGCCGGATCGTCGACATCGAGCCCCCACGGCGCGGGTTCCTCGATGAGGTGATCGTGGAGCACCTCCCGCGCCACCGGCGGATCGTGGCGCGGTCCAGCGAACGCCACCTGTTGCGCGCGAGCCAGCCCACGCGTGTCCAGCGGCGTGCGCACCGACTGGATCAGGTCGATCAGTTCGGCGTCGCGGACCGGGTGCGATATTCGTCCGGCTACCGGTGCCTGTTCGAGTAGATGCATCATCTGCCCGCCGGGGACCAGTGGTTCGGGCACCAGGAAAACGCTGATGCTCGGGCAGGAACAGTGCAGACCGGTGAGGCACACCCTCGTGTGCGACGGATCGGACATTCGTCCTCCTCCGGTAGCGGGTCGCCGGACCCGTGACGTGCAGGATCTGATTCCAACGCCGGTCGCCGGTGATATTCGAGTCCGCCGGCGACGACCGTGCCGCACCCGTCAGTGTAGTGCCGGGGAGCGCGATGAACACCTGGTTCCGGCACGGATCGGACACGATCCGCACCGCCCGAGCCGATCGCGCCGGGTCAGGAATGACCGGGCTTTCGCGTGGTCATCCGGGGACGGTCCCCGAATCGGCGCTCGCCGTCAGCGGCGCACGGTGATCAGGGTGAAGGGTCCGAATTCGGTGCGGGTGAAGGCGGGATCGGTGAACAGGGACTTGGGGAAAGCCACTGTGTAGCGCTTGACGTTCGGATCGTTGGGGTAGACGTCTTCGGCCAGGCGCAGGGTGTAGTTGTCGCCGTCGTTGCGGAACAGGAAGGCGTCGGGGGCCCGCCACGGTGACTTCGCGAGGGCCTCGACGAGCGCGGCGGAGGTGGGGAGCTCGCTCCAGTCGGAGATGGTGGCGGCGCGCGCCTTGAAGTCCGAGAGCGGGTTCGCGTAGTGCGAGGTGAGGGCCTGGAAGCCGAAGTACGGGTAGTAGGCCAGGAAGGTGGTGTCGGCGGTGAGGACGACGGATTCGTCGCGCGGACGGCCGGTCTGGGCACGTAGTGCTTCGTCGATCGCGCGGTAGTGGGAGACGGCGGAGGGTTTGCGCTGGTCGGCTCGTTCGCCGTTGCCGTCGGTATCGGTGTAGGCGGTGTCGATCTCGTGGGTGAGCACGGTGGGGATGGTCTGGGCGAAAGCCATCGCGCCGAGGACCGCGATCACGGCGGCCGCGGTCGGCAGCGGCGCCGGTTCGTTCAAGGCCTGGTAGACGGCCCGCGCGCCTTCGGCGAAGCCGAAAACTCCTGCGGCGGCCAGCAATGCGAGCAGGACGGGCTCGAGCCGGAAGGACAGCAGGGTGGTGCCCGCGGCCGTGGCCAGCATCGACAGCAGCGTCCACAGGTAGACCGATACGACGCCGATCCCCAATGCCTGTGCGCGCCTGGAAGATCCGGCACGCACCACGAGCCAGAGCACGCCGATCACGCACAGTGCCCCACGCAAGGAGAACTCCAGCATCGGGAACGCCAGCTGAGCGCCGGATTCGGGCAGGTAGTGGAAAGCGCTGCCGGAGGGCAACTTCGCGCCGGAGAGCATCTTCAGCAGATACGGCGTCCACACCGCCAGCGCGAGCACGATCGCGATCCCGCCGATGGCGGCCAGCTTCGTCAACGGCATGACGGCGGCCCGCCACGCAGGTCGACTCGCCGCGCCGACCGACCCGGCGGGCATCTGCGCGGTGCCGGCCGATGTCTCAGCGTCGCTGATCGACGTCTCGGCCGATCCCTCGACAGGTCGTGCGTGTGCCCGGGCGCCGACCCCACGCGCTGCCCGGCGTGCATCGGCCCGCCGGGCGGACACCGCGAGACCGGCCGCGACGACCGCCATGATCACCACGGTGAAGGCCGCGATCGCCAGGTACAGGGTGTAGAAACACGCCGCGACCCCGAGGAATATCCCGGTCCCGAGCGCTGCGCCCCAGCCGCCGGAGCGCCGATGCAGCGCGCCCCAGGCCAGTACCAGCACCGGCGGAATGAACACCACGAGCACCGCGCCGTAAGCCTCCGGCGAGGCGTAGGCCAACGTCATCGCGGTGACAGCGGCGGCGGCCCCCACCGCCATATCGGCCCGCACCAACTGCATCCACAACACCAACGCCACCACGGCGGCGATGGCGAGCAGCCCGATCGCGTACGGCTTGAACACTTCCCAGCCGTCCATCCCCAGCACATTGCCCACGCGCCCGCCGATCCAGAACCACCCGGCCGGGTAGAACGGCGGCAGATCCACATAGGTCATATCGCGCAGGGCGGCGCTGTCGGTGAGCCGCGTCAGATACTCGGTCCGGAATTCCTGATCCACCGAAACGCCGAACAGGTACAGCTTCGTCGCGGCCAGCGGCATTCCGAGGGTGACCGTCACAAAGCTCGAAATCCCGATCCAGGAAAGCAGTTTCGCCACCACGGGCAGCTTCCGCCGCCGGATCAACAGCACCGAGACCACCAGCAGCGCGACCGAGAAGACCTGCCCGACAGTGGTGAGGGCGCGAGTCACGTTGGAGGAGTTGAACGCAGGCCATTGCACCGCTGAGAATGCGAACAGCCCCACCGCGGCCACCACCAGCGCCACCAGGGCGGCAGCGGCACCTTCTGCGACCCCGACCCACATCCTGCGCCCTGGCCGCACCTCGTCATTGGTCGTCATCGGCGCGCAATCCTCCGGGTCCACTGTGCTCTACGGTCCGGGCCAGCCTAGTGGAGCCACACAACAGAACTGCCGCACCATCCGGGGATGATGCGGCAGTCCGAAACGCAGTCGATCAGATCGGGAGCTTGCGGAAGATCGGGCGCGGCACGTGGCGCAGGGCCGACATCAGGAAGCGGGCCTCGCCCGGGGCCCAGACGATCTCGGTGCCCTTCTCCGAGGCGGAGACGGCGAGCTTGGCGACGTCTTCCGGGTCGACGGTGAGCGGGGCTTCCTTGGAGCCGGTGGCTTCCCAGTGAGCCTTGGTCGCCGAGGTGCGGACCTGCATCGGCCGGATCACGGTGACGCGCGGGCCGTAGGGGCGCAGCGCCTCGCCGAGGCCGAGGAAGAAGCCGTCGAGGCCGGCCTTGGTGGAGCCGTAGACGAAGTTGGAACGGCGAACGCGCTCACCGGCCACCGAGGACATCACGATGAACCGGCCGTGGCCCTGGGCCTTGAACTTGTCGCCGACCAGCACGCCCACCGACACACCGGCGGTGTAGTTGATGCCGACGGTCATGACCGCCTTGCGCTGGTCCTGCCACAGCTCCTCGGCATCGCCGAGCACGCCGAACGCCACGATCGCGACGTCCACATCACCGGCGGCGAACGCGGAGTCGACGACCTTCGGGTGCGACTCGGTGTCGAGCGCGTCGAAGTCGATGACGTCGACCTGGGTCGCGCCCGCGGCCTTCACCTGGGTGACGGCGTTCTCGAGCAGGGGATCGCCGGGCAGGTTCGCCAGGATCACTCGTGCGGGGCTCTTGGCCAGGTACTCGGCGACGATCGCGAGACCGATCTCGGAAGTGCCACCGAAGAGCAGGATGGTCTGCGGATTGCCAACTGCGTTGATCACTGGAGCTCCAGCCTCCTGGCCATATCGGACATGAACACGCCATTCGGGTCGACGCTGCGGCGGACCTTGATCCACTCGTCGATCCGCGGGTACATCTTGTGGAAAGCCTCGGCGGAAGTGCGCGAGTCCTTCGCGGTGTAGAGCCGTCCGCCGAACTCCATCACGCGTCGATCGAGATCGGTGACGAGCTCGTTGAGGCCCTGCTTGATCGGGAAGTCCACGCAAATGTTCCAGCCCGGCATCGGGAAGCTCAGCGGCGCCTGGTTGCCCGGACCGAACAGCTTGAACACATTCAGCGCCGAGTACTGCCCGGAAGCCTGAATGTCGATGATGATCCGCTTGAACTCTTCGACGGCCTCGGTCGGCACCACGAACTGGTACTGCAGGAAGCCGTTGGAACCGTAGCCGCGGTTCCACTCCGAGATCATGTCGAGCGGGTGGTAGAACTGCGTCAGATTCTGCACCTTGCCGGTGTAGTTGCCGCCCATCGCGTAGTACGCCTCACCGACGGCCGACAGCGTCAGCTTGTTCATGGTGAAGTTCGGGAAGATGTCGGGCACCGTCATCAGGTGGGGTGCGTCGAACGCGAGCGGCTTCTTGCGCAGCTTCTTGGGCAGCTCGTCGAGCTTGGCGAGGCGGCCCCTGGTGATCGTGCTGCGACCGAGCTTGGGCAGCGGGCTGATCACGTCGAACCACGCGCTCGAGTAGGTGTAGTCGGCTTCGCTGCCGTCGCTGTGTGCCGCGATGGTCTCGTCCAGCGTCGAGGTCTTGACGCCGTCGTTGAGGAAGTAGGCGGTTTCCGTGGCCACCATCTCGATGGTGGCGCGCAGGATGATGCCGGTCAGCCCGTTGCCGCCGACAGTCGCCCAGAACAGCTCGGCGTCGGCGGTCGGCGAGATCGTGCGCACCGAACCGTCGGCGGTGAGCAGCTCGATCGAGCGGACGTGGTTGCCGAAGCTGCCTTCGCTGTGATGGTTCTTGCCGTGGATATCGGAGGCGATGGCGCCGCCGATGGTCACCTGGCGGGTGCCGGGTAGGACCGGAACCCATAGGCCGAACGGTAGCACGGCCTTCATCAGCTGATCCAGGCTCACACCGCCGTCCACCTCGACCATGCGCGAATCGCGGTCGATGCGGTGGACGCGGTTGAGCGCGGGCATGTCGATGACGAGCCCGCCCGCGTTCTGGGCGTGATCGCCGTACGAGCGGCCCAGGCCACGCGCGATCACGCCGCGTCGCAGATGCGCCGGCTTCGAGTCGTTGTCCTGCGCCACCATGCTCACGGCCTTGGCGATCAACTCGGGATCGCTGGTCGAGAGCACTTCGGCGGAGGTGGGTGCGGTGCGACCCCAACCGGTGAGCTTGCGGGTGCGCGTAGGGAGCGCGAACGCGTCATCGTTGGTGGTCGAAATGTTCTCAGACATCGGCTAAGAGGCTACATGCATGGCGGGTATACGTGGCAGGACAGTGCGCCGGTCTCGTACGCTGCACACGTGCAAGCCCAACCGCATCTGCCGCTACCCGCCGAAATTCCCCTGGTCGACGAGCCCGGCGGAACCGATGTCGACCTCAAGACGCAGATCGTGCGGTTCACGCTGACCGGTGGTTTCTCCGCTGTCGTCGACTTCGGCCTGCTCACCCTGCTGTCGAACGTGCTCGGGCTGCCCGAGATCCTCGCCAAGGCGATCAGCTTCATCGCGGGCACGACCACCGCGTACCTGATCAACCGGCGCTGGACGTTCAACGCCGAGCCGAGCCGGACGCGGTTCCTCGCGGTGGTGGCGTTGTACGCGGTGACCTTCGCCGTGCAGGTCGGCATCTACGCGCTGATGTACTTCGCGCTCGCCGACGAGTGGTGGCGTCAGCCGGTTGCCTTCGTCGTCGCGCAGGGTATCGCAACCGTCATCAACTTCGTCGTGCAGCGGGTAGTGATCTTCAAGATCGAGTAGTCAGCTGGCCTCGGCGATGGCCGGTGCGCGTTTGCCCGCCTTCACCCCGAAGTAGTCGCCGCCCTTGGCACGCACGCTGTCGGTGCCCCATTCGCGCTGATCACGCGCGACCGGCACCATCTGCGGAATGTGCTTGCGGCAGTGGATATAGGCCTCTTCGACATCGACGACGACCCATACCTGCGAGGACTTTCCGCGCTCGGCGGGGGGTAGGTCGGTGACGACCTCGCGCAGCTCGCCGTCGGCGACCATGCGGGCCTTCCCGTTGATGTGCAGGCCGATGAGGTCGCGAACGAAGTCGACCATCAGGATCCCGACGTGCGGGTTCTCGAGCATATTGCCCAGGCTGGCCATCACCCCGTTACCTCGGTACTCGGGGTACGCAATCGTGCGATCGTCGATCACGTGCAGAAAACCGGGGACCCCCGCCCGGAAGCTGGCGTCACATTCGCCGTGCGAATCGGAGGTGGCGATGAAGGCCATATCCATCCTGGCGACGAAATCCACCATCGTGGGGTTCAGATAGTCGATCACCTGGTCGTCGTAGAACCGCTCGGCTCTGTCCGCGGTGCCCAACGTGTCCTGTAGCTCGTGTTCTCCGTCGCTGCCGACGAATCTTTCGGGCATCGAGCCCCCTCTGCTAGCCGTACCGGTTGATGCGGGTCTCTAGACGAAACCCCCGCTGTGACCGCAATCTCACCCAGTCTAAGGGACTCCTACCAACGGCGTGGCGTGTCCATTGTTGCGAATGAGATGAAAGGCGAGTTTGCGCAACGTTTTCCGGGGTGGACTGATCAGGCCGGTCCTACCGTCACCGGTACGCCGTTGAACACGGCGGTGCCGCAGACTCCGTCGACCACCGAATCATCGGTCAGCACATTGGCATTCACCCCGGCGTGCGCCAGCGCGACCGACTGGGTGGTGCTCGCGGCGTGGCCCCAGCCGTGCGGCAGGCTCACCACGCCGGGCATGATCGTCGGCG
>JACIXH010000144.1 GCA_014360565.1 Nocardia sp. | reverse complement strand
CGCGAGCGTGAAGGGCATTCGTGCGCCGTTGACCGCTTATGACATGAAGGAGCTCGCGACATGGCTGCCGTTTGCGACGTCTGCGCCAAGGGCCCCGGTTTCGGGAAGTCGGTCTCGCACTCGCACCGGCGCACCAACCGTCGCTGGAACCCGAACATCCAGACCGTGCGTGCGCAGGTTGCCCCTGGCAACACCCGCCGGATGAACGTGTGCACCTCCTGCCTGAAGGCGGGCAAGGTCGTCCGCGGCTGATTTTCAGCCCGTACATTCTGCCGACAATGCCCCGGCACCCTTCGTGGGTGATCCGGGGCTTTGTCGTAGCACCACCCGCCGTGGTCGAACGGGCTCGCCGTGCCTGACTGGCGAATCGCGCCGCTGACGGCGAACCGGGTCACCGAACTGGCGGCCTGCCACATCGCCAGCTGGCGCGAAGCCTACGAAACCCTCGTCCCCGCCCACGTCCTCGACGGCTTCGATCTGGAACGCTCGGCGATCACCTGGGAACGTCGTCGCGCCGAGGGCACCCACCTGCTGCCGGTCGCGCTGATCGGCGATCGCCTGATCGGCTTCGCCGCCGGGACCGACTCGCGCGCGCCAGGTCGGTATCCATCCACCGACGCCGAACTCGAAGCCCTCTATGTCCGCAGCGCCTGGCACGGCACCGGCGTCGCCGACGCTCTGATCGACGCGGCCGCGCCCGGATCCGCGTGCACCCTCTGGGTCTTCGCCGACTATCCGCGCGCCCATGGCTTCTACCGCAGGCACGGCTTCACCGACACCGGCGTCCGCCGAATCGACCCCTTCACCTTGCTGCCCGAACAATGGTGGCGTCGCGAACCACACTAGGCCGCTTCCGGCCGTGCGAGACGGACTGCGCAACGCCGCGCGTTGCCTGCCCCGTTAAGGTGACGCCATGAGTACCACCGAATCTGTCCCCGCCGCCGAGGTCGTCGACGGCGTGCTGCAGCTGACCATCGCGACCGCCGCTGCGGGCACGTCGATGGATTTCGTCCTGATCAACGCGGGCACCGCGGCCCTGCGCGCACTCGACCCTTCGGTCGGCGCGATCCTGCTCACCGGCGCGGGCGCGAACTTCTGCGCGGGCGGCAACGTTCGCGATTTCGCGGCCGCCGATGACCGCGGCGACTACCTGCGCGAGAAGGCCACCGAACTCCACGATTTCGTCCGCGCGCTGGCGGATGCCCCCGTCCCCGTGGTCGCCGCCGTGCAGGGCTGGGCGGCAGGCGCGGGCATGAGCCTGGTCTGTGCCGCCGACATCGCCATCGGTGGCCCGTCGACGAAACTGCGCCCCGCCTACCCCGGCATCGGCCTGTCCCCCGACGGCGGCATGTCCTGGCTGCTCCCCCGCATCGTCGGGCGTAGTCGCGCCGCCGAGATCCTGCTCACCGACGCCATCATCGACGCCGAACAAGCCGTGCGCCTGGGCATCCTGAGCCGCACCGTCGCCGACGACGACATCCGCGCCGAGGGCCTGCGCGTGGCACAAGCCTTCGTCACCGGCCCCCGCGCCACCTACGCGGCCATGAAAAAGCTGCTGGCCCAGTCGCCCACAGCGACACTGGACCAGCAGCTCGACGCCGAATGCGACAGCATCTCCGCCGCCGCGAACAGCAAGACCGGCCGCGAAGGCGTCGACGCCTTCGTAGCCAAGAGAAAACCGAACTACGTGGGCCTCACGTAAAAGTCACCCACTCTCGCGACTGACCTGACCAACCCGGCGCGACCAACGCCACGCCGGGACTCAGCCACTACGGGTTTTCGGCCGCCTCGCATCCGAGGGGCGAGACGGAACGCGGAAGGCGCAGTTTCGCCCCTCGGATGTGAGGCAATCGGGGCCGAAAACCCCCGCGGCGCCAGCCGCCGACAACTCAGCAGGCAGCGCCGAGGGCGCTGAAGGTGTTCTGCAGCAAGCAGGTCACCTTCGCGTTCACGCCCGAGGAGATCGTGGAGGTGCCGGTGGAGGTCCATTCCTCGCCGACCTGGGTGGTGGCGACCGGGGCGGCCTGCTCGTTGTAGGGCTCGAGCTGCAGGCCGGCGGCGGTGGCCGAACCGGCGCCTGCCGTGATGGCGACGGCGACGGCGGCGGTCGCGAGGGCAGCGCGAACGGTGGTGATGTGCATCGGGTTGTGCTCCTTCATCATTCTCTTCTGGTGCGGGCGACGCCCCAGGTCAGGGCAGCCGCCAGTCGACGGGGTCGGCGCCGAGTTCATCGAGCAGTTCGTTGACCCGGGAGAACGGTCGTGAACCGAAGAATCCGCGCGAGGCGGAAAGCGGTGAGGGGTGTGCCGATTCGACGTAGGGCACCTCGGCGTCGACGAGCGTGGGCTTGAGCGAGCGGGCATCGTTGCCCCACAGCACGGCAACGAGCGGTTCGTCGCGGGCGACCAGCGCCCGGATCGCCTGCTCGGTGACCGCTTCCCAGCCTTTGCCGCGATGCGAGGCCGGTGCACCGGGGGTGACCGTGAGCACGCGGTTCAGCAGCAGCACGCCCTGATCCGACCAGGGGCTCAGGTCACCACAGCTCGGTGTGTCGAAGCCGAGGTCTTTGCTGTACTCGGCGAAGATGTTGGACAGGCTGCGCGGGACCGGCGAAACCTGCGGTGTCACAGAGAAACTCAGGCCCATCGCGTGGCCGGGGGTCGGGTACGGGTCCTGGCCGACGATGAGCACGCGCACCGCGTCGAACGGACGCTGGAACGCCCGCAGCACATTCTCCCCTTCGGGAAGGTAGCCGCGGCCCGCCGCGTTCTCTTCGCGCAGGAATTCGCCCATTTCGCTGATGCGGTCGGTGACCGGCTCCAGTGCCCGGGCCCAGCCCGGATCGATGATCTCCGACAGTGGTTTGGCACCCATGACCGCACAACCTATCGTTCGTCGTCGGCCGCTGTCGCGTCCGCCCCACGGAACGATTCCCAGCCGGTGCCGCCGATGGGCGCTACCCCGTCGACCGTGACGCCGCTGCCTGCGGTAACGATGCCGATCGGGCGCCAGCCCGCGGGCAACGCGATGTCGGGCGACCAGGTTCCGGCGAAGGCGTGGTCTTCTCCGCCCGCCGAAACCCAGTGCATCGCATCGGCATCGAGCAGTTTCGCGACGGCGCAGAGTTCGGGGTCGGTGAGCGCCGAGCTGTGGACGTCGATCGCGACGTTCGATGCGGCGGCGACGTGCCCGAGATCGGCGAGCAATCCGTCGGAGATGTCGGTGAGAGCGGTCGGGGTGTGTGTACCGAACGCGTCGATCACCGCCGCGTACGGCGGCTGCGGAACACGGTGTGTCGCAAGGGCATAGGCGAAGTCCGGATCGGATCGGTCTGCCTCGCCGGTCAATACGGCCAGCCCGGCTGCGGACCAGCCGAGTTCGCCTGCCACCGCGACGATGTCGCCGGGCGTCGCACCGGATCGCGTGATCGCGGCTTGGCCGCCGAGGTCGCCGAAGGCGGTCACCGAGACGACCAGCTGCTCGCTGTGCACCAAGTCGCCGCCCGCGATGGAACCCCCGGCACGACTCGCCTCGATCCACATCCCGTCGGCGATCCCCTCGATCACCGATACCGGGGTCTGGGCCGGACAGCCGAGCGCGACCACGAACGCCGTCGGGCGCGCACCCATCGCGACCACGTCGGCGGCATTCTGCGCGATGGCCTTGCGGCCGATGTCGACAGGCGAGGACCAGTCGAGCCGGAAGTGCCTGCCCTCGACGAGCATGTCGGTGCTCACCACGAAACGCCCGTCCGGCGCGGCGATCAGCGCGGCATCGTCGCCGGGTCCGAGCAGTACGTGCGCGGCCTGCTCCCGACCGGCGTTGATGCGGTCGATCAGGGCGAATTCGCCCAGCTCACGCACCGTCTGTGGACGGCTGTCCTCGCTGATGACCGACCCCTTCCCGCTGTGGCACTGACCGACGAAATCGCCCCGACGGTACCCTTTCGGAGGCGATCGGGCACCACCGACGGTGCAGGCGAACCCCAACGGAAGGACCAGACAGCTATGGCGGACTCGACACCGGAGGATCGCGACGAGGCGGCCACCCCCGAGGACACCGTCGCCGGCCCGGCTCCCGACATCGCCGACCCGGACGCGGCGCGCGACGAAGACGCCGCCGAGGCCGACTTCGAGGCACACCACTCCCCCGCGCTCATCGCCACGGCCGTCGCCCTGCCGGTCATCCTGATCGTGGCCGTCCTGGTCGCCGCGTTCATCGCTCTGCGCGCGCCCGCCGAACGCGAACCCCTCGCGCTCGGCCCCGTCCCGGCTCCCGCCGCCGACGGCCCCGCGTGCCAAGCCCTGCTCCCCGCCTTGCCCGCCGATCTCGGCGACGACTACACCAAGGCCACCCTCGCCGAGCCCGCTCCGCCCGCCACCCGCGCCTGGCAGCTGCCCGAGGGCGGCGACGCGATCACCCTGCGCTGCGGCCTCGACCGGCCCCTGGAATTCAACCGCGCGTCCCCACTCACCGTCATCAACGGCGTGAAGTGGTTCCAGGTCCGCGACGAGGTCGGCAAGACCGGCACCTGGTTCGCCGTCGACCGCGAGACCTACATCGCCCTGACCGTCCCCGACGGCTCGGGCACCAGCGCGGTACAGACGGTCTCCGACACGATCAACGCGAATCTGCCTGCCCGCGAACCAACTCCGGGCGAACTTTGAGTTAACCAGCTGACGCCGTGGGGCTTTCACGCACGACCGTGCCGAAAGCCCTGCGGCCGAACAGGACTAGCGCAACCCGGTTCCCCGTGCGACCGCCGTCTCGATCAGCGTCGACACCAGGGTGGGGTAGTCGATCCCGGTGGCTTCCCACATCCTCGGGTACTGCGAGATCGGGGTGAAGCCGGGCATCGTGTTGATCTCGTTGATCACCGGACCGTTCTCGGTGACGAAGAAGTCCACTCGCGCCAGCCCCTGGCAGTCCAGCGCACGGAACGCGCGCACCGACAGTGCGCGGATCTCGTCGGCGACCTCGTCGTCGAGCTTGGCCGGGACATCGAATTCGCACACGTCGTCGAGGTATTTGGTGGCGAAGTCGTAGAACTCGGGGGCGGCCGCGTCGGCATCGGGCATCCGGATCTCGGAGACGACGCTGCCGCGCACCTCGCCGTCGGCGAATTCCAGTACGCCACACTCGACTTCACGTCCGACGATGCCCGCTTCGACGATCACCTTGGGGTCGTGCGCACGGGCGGCCGCGATGGCCCCGGCGAGTTCGGTCCAGGCGGTGATCTTGGTGATGCCGATCGAGGACCCACCACGCGCGGGCTTCACGAAGGCGGGCAGCCCGATCCGGTCCCGGTCGGCCTGCGCCAACGTCTCGACCCCCGGCCGCAGGACGACCTGCACGCCGACCGGCAAGGATTCGGCCGCCAGCAATTTCTTGGTGAACTCTTTGTCCATACCCGCCGCGCTGGCGAGAACGCCCGCGCCCACGTACGGGATCCCGGCCAGTTCGAGCATGCCCTGCAGCGTGCCGTCCTCCCCGAAGGGACCGTGCAGGATCGGGAACACGACATCGATATTGCCCAGGACAGCATCGGAGTCGAGGGCGACCAGCGCACCGGAACGGCCGGGGTCCGCGGCCAGCGTGACGGCGGTTCCCGACGCGTCGACCTGCGGCTGCACGCCGTGGCTCAGCGCCAATTCGCCGATGCCCTCGGCCAGTACCCAGCCGCCGGTGGGGGTGATGCCGATCGGCACCACCTCATAGCGCGCGGGATCGAGGTTGCGCAGCACACTGCTCGCCGACACACACGAGACGGCGTGCTCGCTGCTGCGCCCGCCGAACACCACAGCCACCCTGATCCGTTCCGTCATGAACGTCACCGTAGTGGGTTCTCGCCGCCATGGCGCTATCGCCCTTACTCGGGCTTGATCCGCCTGCCGAGCAGGCTGCCGACCGCCTCGCTCACCGATAGCCCTTCGTGGCAGACCTTGTGCACCGCGTCGGTGAGCGGCATCTCCACTGCGTGCTCGGCGGCGAGCGCTCGCACCGATGTGCACGACTTCACACCTTCGGCCACCTGCCCATTGGTCGCTTCCTGCGCGGCCGCCATCGAACCACCGGCCCCGAGTACGTACCCGAAGGACCGGTTGCGCGACAACGGCGAGGTACAGGTAGCCACCAGATCGCCGACACCCGCGAGCCCGGCCAGCGTCACCGGTTGCGCCCCGAGCGCGACGCCGAGCCGCATGACCTCGGCGAGCCCGCGCGTGATCAGGCTCGCGACCGAGTTGTCGCCCAGCCCCATCCCCGAGGCGATCCCGCACGCGAGCGCGATGACGTTCTTGCACGCGCCACCGATCTCGCAGCCGATCACATCGCTGTTGGTGTACGGCCGGAAATATCCGGTGGCGCACGCCCGTTGCGCGACCTCGGCGCGCTCGGTGTCGGTACAGGCGATCACCGTCGCCGCGGGCTGACGCTCGACGATCTCGTGGGCCAGGTTCGGGCCCGACAGCACGGCGATCCGGCTCGGCTCGGCGCCGGAGACCTCCGCGATCACCTGACTCATCCGCAGCAGCGTTCCGGTCTCGATCCCCTTGGCCAGACTCAGCAAGGTGGCATCGGAGCCGATATCGCCTTTCCACAGCTCCAGATTCGCCCGCAGCGACTGCGACGGCACCGCCAGCACCACCAGATCGGCCCCGGCCAGCGCGACCCGATGATCATCGGTGCCACGCACCGGCGGCAACTGCACGCCGGGCAGGTAGAACGGATTGCGATGCTCGGTATCGAGGGCCTGCGCCACCTCGGCGCGTCTGGCCCAGATCGTGACGTCGGTCCCCGCATCGGCCAACACCTTCGCGAACGCCGTGCCCCACGACCCCGCACCCATAACCGCCGCCCTCGTCATCAGCCCAATATGCCATGCAAGGATCGACAACCATGCACACAGTGCACGCCGTGATGGCGGTCAAACGCATCGACCGGGCAAAGAGCAGACTCGCGAGCCTGCTCAGTACCGAGCAGCGCGCACAGCTCGCGCTGGCCATGTTCACCGACACCGTGGTGGCGGCCACCGCCGTGCCCGAGCTGTTGTCGCTGACCGTGGTCACCCCCGACCCCCTGATCGCCGCGCGCGCCCGCGACCTCGGCGCGCATGTGCTGGGCGAGCCGGCCACGGGTCCCGATCCGCTCAATATCGCCCTCGCCGCCGGGGCAGCCGACGTCCGCGATCGCCACGGCCCGGCCCATCTGCTCGCACTGCAGGCAGATCTGCCTGCGCTGCGCGCCTCCGAATTGGCCGACGTACTGACCGTCGCCCCCGTCGGCGCCCGTTCCGTGGTGATCGATCACACGGGCACCGGCACCGCCGCATTGCTGGTTCGCGACGCCACGGCGTTGCTGTCGCCTCGCTTCGGCGTCGATTCCGCGCGCGCACACCGTGACGCGGGTGCCGTGGCACTGGCCGGTCACTGGCCTGGCCTGCGCTGCGACGTCGACACCCCCGAGGATCTCGACGCCGTCCGCGCCTTAGGAGTCGGCGAATTCACGACATCGACGCTGCGCGAGTTCGGATTCTCATCGCACGGAAGTGATCCCGTTCGCACTGTGTGCTAGCTGATCGCCACGATCGGACCGGACGGGACGAATCGTGCAATGTCGTGATGCGCGCGGCCCCTTCCTCGAGGGATGATTGACCCGTGAGCGATACGGAAACCATCAAGCAGCTGCCCCCGATTTCCCCGCCACCTGCGGCCGCTATCGCCTCGGGCGGTGACGCGAGCACACAGCGGTTGCCCCGAGATCGCTACCTCAACCGCGAACTGAGCTGGCTCGACTTCAACGCCCGCGTCCTCGCCCTCGCCGAGGACGCCTCGCTGCCGTTGCTGGAGCGGGCCAAGTTCCTCGCGATTTTCGCGTCCAATCTCGACGAGTTCTACATGGTGCGCGTCGCCGGTTTGAAACGCCGTGCCGAAACCGGTCTCTCGGTGCGCTCGGCCGACGGTCGCTCGCCCTCGGAGCAGCTGGAGATGATCACCGCCCGCGCCCAGGAGCTCGCCGATCGCCACGCGCGGGTGTTCATCGACGCGGTCAACCCCGCGCTGGCCGCCGAGGGCATCGACATCATCGGCTGGAGCGACCTCGACGAAGATGAGCGTCAACGCCTTTCGAGCTACTTCACCGATCAGGTGTTCCCGGTCCTCACACCGCTCGCCGTCGACCCGGCGCACCCGTTTCCCTATATCTCGGGCCTGAGCCTCAATCTCGCCGTGACGGTGCGCGACACCGGCACCGGCGGCGAGCACTTCGCCCGCGTGAAGGTGCCCGACAATGTCGACCGCTTCGTGCGCGTGCGCCGCACCGGCGCGCCGTCGGCGATCGCGGCGTTCCTGCCGATGGAAGACCTCATCGCCGCGCATCTGGTCCTGCTGTTCCCCGGTCTGACCGTGGTGGAGACGCATTCGTTCCGGATCACCCGCAACGCCGATTTCGAAGTCGACGAGGATCGTGACGAAGATCTGCTGCAGGCGATGGAACGCGAACTCGCCCGCCGCCGCTTCGGTAAGCCGGTGCGCCTCGAGGTCTCCGACGACATGACCGAGCACATGCTCGAGCTGCTGTTACGTGAGCTCGAGGTAGACCCCGCCGACGTGATCCAGGTGCCCGGCCTGCTCGACCTGTCCTGCCTGTGGCAGGTCTACGGCGTCGACCGCCCCGAACTCAAGGACGCACCTTACGTTCCGGCCACCCCCGCGGCCTTCGGCGAGCGCGAGACTCCGCGCAACGTCTTCACCGCGCTGCGCGAGGGCGACGTGCTGGTGCACCACCCCTACGACTCCTTTTCCACCAGCGTGCAGCGTTTCATCGAACAGGCCGCCGCCGACCCGCAGGTGCTCGCGATCAAACAGACCCTCTACCGCACCTCCGGCGACTCCCCCATCATCAATTCGCTGATCGATGCCGCCGAAGCGGGCAAGCAGGTTGTCGCGCTGGTCGAGATCAAGGCCCGATTCGACGAGCAGGCCAACATCAAGTGGGCGCGCGAGCTGGAACAGGCGGGCGTGCACGTGGTCTACGGCCTGGTGGGCCTCAAGACCCACTGCAAGACCTGCCTGGTGGTGCGCCGTGAGGGCTCGACGATCCGCCGCTACTGCCACATCGGCACCGGCAACTACAACCCGAAGACCGCGCGCCTGTACGAAGACGTCGGCTTGTTCACCGCCGCACCCGAGATCGGCGCCGATCTCACCGACCTGTTCAATTCGCTGACCGGCTACTCCCGCAAGGAGGACTACCGCAACCTGATGGTCGCGCCGCTGGGTGTGCGCGCGGGCATCATCGAGCGCATCGATCGCGAGATCGAGCTGGCCGGGCAGGGTTCGCCTGCCCGCATTCGGATCAAGGCCAACGCGATCGTCGACGAACAGATCATCGACGCCCTCTACCGTGCCTCCCAGGCGGGTGTACCGGTGCAGATCGTGGTGCGCGGCATCTGCGGCCTGCGCGCCGGCGTGCCCGGGCTCAGCGACAACATCGAGGTCCGCTCGATCCTGGGCCGGTTCCTCGAACATTCCCGGGTCATGGAATTCGGCGCGCAGCAACAGACCTGGATCGGCAGTGCCGACATGATGCACCGCAATCTCGACCGCCGCGTCGAAGTGATGGTGCAGGTGAAAGACCCCAAGCTCGTTGCTCAGCTCGCGCAGGTGTTCGACTCCGCCCTCGATCCGGCGACCCGTTGCTGGATCCTGCTGCCCGACGGGACCTGGCAGGCGAGTCCGATCGATGTCGAGGCCGACCAGGTGCGTGATCACCAGGCATTCCTCATGCGTCGGCGACGCCCCGATCAGCCGTGAGCGGCAGAGCAACGTCGTTGCGTGATCCGCGGGTACGTCCCAATATCCATGCGGCCGGTGCCGTTCTGTGGCGCGAGGGCGCCGACGGCCCGGAGATCGGGGTGATCCACCGGCCGAAATACGGCGACTGGTCGCTGCCCAAGGGCAAGCTCGATCCGGGCGAGACCCCGGTGGTCGCGGCCGTGCGCGAGGTGGGCGAGGAAACCGGTCTGCCCGCCACGCTGGGGCGCTATCTCGGCCATGTCACCTATCCGATCCCGGGGCACCGACAACTCAAGCGGGTCGACTACTGGTCCGCCGAGGCCGCCGACGGCGACTTCGCCGTCAACGCCGAAGTCGATCAGTTGCGCTGGTATCCACTGGCGCAGGTGATGGATCAGCTGTCGTATCCGATGGACCGCCAGATCGTGCGGATCTTCGCCCGGCTGCCCGCCCGCACCAACACGGTGCTGCTGGTGCGCCACGCCAAGGCGGGCAAGCGGCACCGCTTCGATGGACCCGACGAGTTACGGCCACTCGAGGCCGCCGGGGAACAGCAGGCGAAGGGATTGACACCGAATCTGTTGGCGTTCGGCGCCTCCGAGATCTATTCCGCCGATCCGGTGCGCTGTATCCAAACCGTGACCCCGTTGGCAGAACAGCTCGATGCCGAAATCAATTGCGAGCCAATGTTTTCCGAGCAAGGTTACGATTCAGCGAAAGGCGCGGCGCGGCAACGATTTCTGTCGCTGGTTACGGATCGGGGGGTACCGGTCGTGTGTAGCCAGGGCGGGGTGATTCCCGATCTCACCCAGTGGCTGGCCGAGCGTGGCGGGCTCACGCTGCCCGCGGCGCGCAATCGGAAGGGCAGCGTCTGGGCATTGTCGTTCGTCGAGGACCGATTAGTCGCCGCAGACCATATGGACCGTTCACTGTCGACGGCAATCGTCACCACCTGAGTCGCCCGCACAGGCTCGAAACAGCCGAAACGGCCCCGGGATTCCCGGGGCCGTTCTCGGTCCAGTGGTGGGTGATGCGGCTGTTACGTGCACATTCCCCGACCTGATCCCGCTGCGGCAGGATCAACGAGCACGACGGGCAGCAGTCTTCTTAGCAGCAGTCTTCTTTGCGGGAGCCTTCTTCGCAGCAGTGGTCTTCTTGGCCGCCGTGGTCTTGGCGGCCGTGACCTTCTTGGCCGGAGCCTTCTTGGCGGCCGTCACCTTCTTGGCGGGCGCCTTCTTGGCCGCCGTCACTTTCTTTGCCGCCGTGGTCTTCTTGGCGGCAGGAGCCTTGGTGGCGGCTTTACGGGCCGTGGTCTTCGCGGGGCCCTTCGACGGCGTCGCCTTCTTGGCCGCGGTCTTCTTCGCCGCGGTCTTCTTGGCTGCCGCCTTCTTGGCCGCCACCGGGGCATTCACGCCGCGCTTGACGGCAGGCCCGGACGAGGCCAGCTTCTGCTTACCCGCGATGACCGCCTTGAACTGAGCGCCCGGCCGGAAGGCAGGCACCGAAGTAGCCTTCACCTTCACGGTTTCACCGGTACGCGGGTTACGGGCAACCCGGGGAGCACGCTTGCGCTGTTCGAACACACCGAATCCGGTGATGGTGACGCTTTGACCCTTGTGCACGGCACGGACGATGGTGTCGACAACATTCTCGACAGCCGCGGTAGCCGTCCGCCTGTCCGTACCCAACTTTTCGGTCAGAACGTCGATCAGTTCCGCCTTGTTCATTGAATCCTCCGCAGACTAATGGCCCGTCGTCGGACCGACTAGGTACCACGGTAAACCCAGTTTGAGCAAGAGTCTATGTGCCACGCCAAAATTCATGTGGTTTAGCACACGTCCAGCTACCGCCGCCCAGGATGCGCCCCTAAGCGCCCCAGCTGATTACGCTCGCGAAATAGGCTCCGGCAGCGTCACGGGTTTCCATGACGGCCTTCCCTTTTCGAACTCGCCGATGACGTCGGCCTGTCGCAGCGTGAGGCCGATGTCGTCCAAACCCTCCAGCAGACGCCAGCGGGTGTAGTCGTCAATATCGAACGGCAACACGACGGTTCCCGCTGTGACGGTGCGCGCGGAGAGGTCGACAACCAATTCGATGCCGGGCTGTTCCTCGATGAGCTTCCAGAGCATTTCGACATCGTTCTGTGACATCTGTGCGGCCAACACCCCGCCCTTACCCGCATTTCCCCGGAAGATGTCGGCGAAACGAGACGAGATGACGACCCGAAAGCCGTAGTCCGACAGCGCCCACACGGCATGCTCACGCGAAGAACCGGTGCCGAAATCCGGGCCCGCCACCAGCACACTGCCCCGGTTGTAGGGCTCAGTGTTCAGAATGAACTCCGGATCAGCGCGCCATCCGGCGAACAACCCGTCCTCGAAACCCGTTCGAGTCACGCGCTTCAGGTAAACGGCGGGGATGATCTGATCGGTGTCGACATTGGACCGGCGCAGCGGCACACCGATGCCTTTGTGAACGGTGAAGGCTTCCATAACGATTCCCTTTCGATCTGTAGATGCTCGGTGTGACTCAGGCCAGATCGGCCGGCGACGACAGGGTTCCCCGGACCGCCGTCGCGGCGGCGACCTGCGGCGAGACCAGGTGAGTACGACCGCCCTTGCCCTGTCGGCCCTCGAAATTGCGGTTCGAGGTCGACGCGCAGCGCTGGCCCGGTTCGAGCTGATCGGGATTCATACCCAGGCACATCGAGCAGCCCGCTTGCCGCCATTCCGCGCCCGCGGCGGTGAAAATCTCGCCGAGTCCTTCTTTTTCCGCCTGCGCGCGCACCCGCATCGAGCCCGGCACAACCAGCATTCGCACGCCCTCGGCGACCTGGCGGCCCTTCAAAACACCGGCGACCGCACGCAGGTCCTCGATCCGGCCGTTGGTGCAGGAGCCGACGAATACGGTGTCGACACTCACCTCGCGCAACGGCATTCCCGGCGTCAGGTCCATGTAGCGCAAGGCCTTCTCGGCGGATTCGCGCTCGTTCTCGTCGGTGATCTGGGCCGGGTCGGGCACATTCGCGCTCAGCGGCAGGCCCTGGCCGGGGTTGGTGCCCCAGGTGACGAACGGGGTCAGCGTGGTGGCGTCGATGTGGACCTCGGCGTCGAATTCGGCGCCTTCGTCGGTGACCAGCGCGTCCCAGGAGGCCACTGCGGCATCCCAGTCGGCTCCCTGTGGTGCGTGCGGGCGGCCCTTCAGGAATTCGTAGGTCACCTCGTCGGGACCGATCATGCCGGCGCGCGCGCCCGCTTCGATGGACATGTTGCAGATGGTCATCCGCGCTTCCATCGACAGCGCGCGAATCGCCTCGCCGCGGTATTCCAGCACATAGCCCTGGCCGCCGCCGGTGCCGATCTCGGCGATCACGGCGAGGATCAGATCCTTGCTCGTGACGCCGGGCGCCAATTCGCCGTCGACGGTGATGGCCATCGTCTTGAACGGACGCAGCGACAACGTCTGCGTCGCCAGCACGTGCTCGACTTCACTGGTGCCGATGCCCATCGCCAGTGCGCCGAACGCGCCATGGGTGGACGTGTGGCTGTCACCGCACACCACGGTCATCCCGGGCTGGGTGAGTCCGAGCTGCGGACCGACCACGTGCACGATGCCCTGCTCCGCATCGCCCATCGAGTGCAGGCGCACGCCGAATTCGGCGCAGTTGCGGCGCAGCGTCTCCACCTGGGTGCGCGAGATCGGGTCGGCGATCGGCTTGTCGATATCGGCGGTGGGGACGTTGTGGTCCTCGGTGGCGATGGTGAGATCGGTTCTGCGCACCGGCCGGCCTGCCGCGCGTAGCCCGTCGAAGGCCTGCGGGCTGGTCACCTCGTGCACGAGGTGCAGATCGATGTAGATCAGGTCGGGTTCGCGGGAGGAACCATTGCCATCACCCTTGGCGACGACGTGCTGTTCCCACACCTTCTCGGCCAGTGTGCGAGCGCGCTCGGCCATTGCTTGATCACCTTTCGACGGGCATACTTGGTATCTCAGCATTTGAGACGTTAGTATCGTTCTATGAGACAGCATAGCGGTATCGGTGTTCTCGACAAAGCCGTGGCGGTGCTCTACGCCGTCGCCGACGAGCCCTGCGGTCTCAACGACCTGTGCACCCGCACCGGCCTGCCGCGCGCCACCGCGCATCGGCTGGCGGTCGGGCTGGAGACCCACCGGCTGCTGGCCCGCGACGGCAACGGATTGTGGCGGCCGGGGCCCGCGCTCACCGAGTTGTCGGCGGGGGCGGCCGATCCACTGGTGGAGGCCGCCGGTGCCATTCTGCCCCGCCTGCGCGAGATCACCGGCGAGAGTGTCCAGTTGTACTGCCGCGACGGGCACGCCCGCGTGTGCGTGGCCGCGCTGGAGCCGCCGGTCGGCCTGCGCGACACGGTGCCGGTCGGTTCGCGGCTACCGCTCACCGCGGGTTCGGCGGCGAAGGTGTTGCTGGCGTGGGCCGATCCCGAGCTGCAGCGCACGGTCCTGGCCGACGCGGTGTTCGGCGATCGCGCACTGGCCGAGGTACGCAAGCGGGGCTGGGCGCAGAGCGCCGCGGAGCGCGCGCAGGGTGTGGCGAGCGTGTCGGCGCCCGTGCGTGATGCGGGCGGCGTGATCGTGGCCGCCGTGTCGGTGTCGGGTCCGATCGATCGCATGGGCCGCAGGCCGGGCGCGCGCTGGGCCGCCGATCTGGTCGCAGCCGCCGAAGCGCTGCACAAGCGGCTGTAGAAACAAAGAAGGCCCCCGGTCGGATTCGACCGGGGGCCTTACTTGCTTTGTAGCCCCGACGGGATTCGAACCCGCGCTACCGCCTTGAGAGGGCGGCGTCCTAGGCCGCTAGACGACGGGGCCAGGACGATCTCACAACGTGAAACCTTGCTGGGGTACCAGGACTCGAACCTAGAATGGCTGTACCAGAAACAGCTGTGTTGCCAATTACACCATACCCCAAAGATCGAAACGCCCGGCCTTGCAATCTCCACCGAGTGGTTGTCGGTGTTGCGAGGCCGTGTTCCGCGGCGATGAGAAGATTACCAAACACTAGGGGGTAAACTACAAATCGCCTGGTCAGAAGCCGCTTTTCGGCCGATTTCGACCACATCGGAGCGGATGCGGCGCGGTGGCCACACCCGCTCCCGGCGGCTACTGCGCGGCGGGCGCCCAGCCACGAGCGGCACGCAGCCGATCGAGCGAGGCCGCACGGCCCAGCAGCTCCATCGACTCGTAGAGCGGCGGGCTGATGTGCGAGCCCGTCACCGCGACCCGCACCGGCGCGAAGGCCTTACGCGGCTTGAGCCCCAGATCGTCGATGAGCGCCTTTTTCAGCGCTTCCTCCAGTGCCGGGGTGGTCCACTCGCTCAGCGGTTCCACAGCGGCGATCGCGGCGTCGAGCACCGGGTCGGCCTCGGCGCCGAGGTTTTTGGTGCCCGCGGCCTGATCGATCGCGAACTCCGCGGGGGCGACGAATAGGAACTTCAGCAGATCCCACGCGTCCCCGAGAACCACGATCCGGGTCTGCACGAGTTCGGCGGCGACCAGGAAGGTCTTCTCGTCGATTTCGGCCCCGATGTGTCCCTTCTCGGTGAGGAACTCGCGCAGCCGATGGCCGAAATCACCCGGTTCGAGAAGGCGAATCTGCTCGGCGTTGATGGCATCGGCCTTCTTCTGATCGAAGCGGGCCGGATTCGAATTCACGGTCGAAATGTCGAAAGCCGCGACCATTTCCATCATGGAGAACACATCGCGGTCCTCGCCGATACTCCAGCCGAGCAGGGCGAGGTAATTCAGCAGACCTTCGGGGATGAATCCGCGGTCGCGATGCAGAAACAGATTCGATTCCGGGTCGCGCTTGGACAGTTTCTTGTTGCCCTGGCCCATGACGAACGGCAGATGACCGAACTCGGGCGTGAACTCGGCAACCCCGATACGCTGCAGCGCGGCATACAACGCCAGCTGACGTGGTGTCGAGGACAGCAGATCCTCGCCGCGCAACACGTGGGTGATCCGCATCATCGCGTCGTCGACCGGATTCACCAATGTGTAGAGCGGGTCGCCATTGCCGCGCGTGAGCGCGAAATCGGGGATGGTGCCCGCCTTGAACGTTGTTTCCCCGCGCACGAGATCGTTCCAGCCGAGATCGACGTCCGGCATCCGCAAACGCACCACGGCCGGGCGGCCCTCGGCTTTGTACGCCGCGATCTGCTCGGCGCTGAGATCGCGATCGAAATTGTCGTAACCGAGTTTCGGATCACGGCCGACCGCGCGATGCCGGGCTTCGACTTCCTCTGGAGTCGAGAACGC
>JACIXH010000143.1 GCA_014360565.1 Nocardia sp. | reverse complement strand
GGTCAGCGGAAGCAGCCGGGAGCCGATTCCCGCCGCCGGAATGACAGCCTTGCGGATCTTCATCCCTCGATCATCACATATTCAGCTGGGTGATCGGTGTGCGACGGCTGGCAACAGCTCGAGGAATTGTCGGTGGCTCGGCGTAGATTGCGGCCGGTGAGCATTCACAGCCCTGCCGCCGGGGCTCCGGCCAGGCCCGATGCGGCGGTGACCGCCAGGCGCTGGGTGCTGCACATCGATATGGACGCCTTCTTCGCCTCGGTCGAACAATTGACCAGGCCCACGCTGCGTGGCCGTCCGGTTCTCGTCGGCGGGGCCACCCAGCGCGGTGTCGTCGCGGGGGCCAGTTACGAGGCGCGGGTCTACGGCGCGCGCTCGGCCATGCCGATGCATCAGGCACGGCGCCTGATCGGGGTGTCCGCGGTGGTCGTGCCACCGCGTGGCGCGCTGTACTCGGTGCTGAGCGGGCAGGTGTTCGACGCGCTGCGCAGCTGTGTCCCGGTGCTGGAGACGCTCTCGTTCGACGAAGCCTTCGCCGAGCCCGCCGAGCTGGCAGGCGCGAGTGTCGCCGCGGTCGAGGACTATTGCGCGATGTTGCGCGCGCTGGTGCGGGCGCAGACCGGGCTCACTGCCTCGATCGGCGCGGCCACCGGCAAACAACTCGCCAAAATCGGTTCCGGCCTCGCCAAACCGGATGGGATGCGGGTCATCTCACCCGCGGAACAGGGCGAGCTGCTCGCCGCGCTGCCGGTGCGGGCCCTGTGGGGGATCGGTCCGGTCGCCGAGAGCAGGCTGCGCAGTCTCGGCATCGAGACGGTCGGCGCCTTCGCCGCGCTGCCGGAATCGGAGGCGGCGTCGATCCTGGGCGGCAGTATGGGCGCCGCGCTGCACCGGCTCGCGCGCGGGATCGACGACCGCCCGGTCTCCGAACGCGCCGAGGCCAAGCAGATCAGCGCGGAGAACACCTACGAGCGCGACATCGTCACGATGGCCGACTTACGCGCCGCCGTCACCGCGATGGCGGCGTCGGCGCATCGCAGACTCGAGCGCGACGGACGCGCCGCCCGCACCGTGGTCCTCAAACTCAAGAAGTCCGATATGAGCATCGTGACCAGGTCGTTCACGCTGCCCTATGCCACCGCCGACCTGACCACCCTGGCCGCGGCCGCGCAGCGCTCGGCGATCGACCCGGCCGAACTCGGCCCGATCCGACTGGTCGGCGTGGGGTACGGCGGATTGTCGCTGGTGCGCCAGGAATCGCTGTTCCCCGAACTGGATCAGGCCGTCCCCGAGGATCTCGGCACGGTCACCGACTCCGCGCCACCGCCTGACGAGCAACCGAATCTGCCTGCGGGACTGTGGCTTCCGGGAATGGACGTGAATCATTCGGAGTTCGGGCACGGTTGGGTACAGGGCGCGGGCTACGGCGTGGTGACCGTGCGTTTCGAGACCAGCTCGACAGGTCCCGGTGCGGCGCGTACCTTTCCAGCCGACGACACGGGGCTGACACGGGCCGATCCGCTGGACAGTCTCGCCTGAGGGGTAGCCTCGGCTACCGCGATGGAACCCACCTCGAACGCAAAGGACGAGCAGTTGAAGCTTCGTACGACCGGACGTGTAGCGATCGCCGGACTGGCCGTGGTCGCCGCCCTCGGCCTGAGCGCGTGCAGCGACGACAAGGGTGACAAGCCCGCCGCCAAAACCACCACCAGCGCGCAGACCTCGGCCGCGCCTGCCGCGGAGCTGCCGCCCGTGCCGACCGTGGAGGAGCTCAACCAGCAGCTCACCACCGCGCTCGACCCGTCGGTCCCCAACGACCAGAAGCTGGACTTCGTCCAGGGTGGCGAGGCCGACCCCGAGCTGCCCAACCGCTTGGCCCAGGCTGCCTCCGACGCCAACGTCGTGGTGCAGGTCACCGAGGTGACCTCCTTCGGCGACAGCGTCAACGCGAAGGCCAACTTCACGGTCAACGGCCAGACCAATGTCGTCGACGTGCCGTTCGTGGCCGAAGAGGGCAAGTGGAAGGTCCAGAAGTCGTGGGCCTGCGGCATGATGACCAACCTGGGTCAGACCTCGGTCGCCTGCCCCTGATCTGCCTCGCGCCTGCCCCGTTCGGATCTTTCCGGGCGGGGCTTTTGCGTGGAGTCGAGACGTGTTTCGCCTGCTGTCGGTGGCGCGGCTACTATCAGGCCCCGTGGTAGAGACGATCGTGCGGCAGGGGCATCCGCCCAGGAATGTGCCGGAGCCGGCCCGACGTGATCGCCCGGGGTGGGCGCGCATCGTCGCGATCGTCGCGGGACTGATCGGGGTTCTCAGTGCCGCCGTGATCCCGTTCCTGCCCGTTCGCGTGGATGCCGCGACGGTGTCGTGGCCCCAGCAGGGTTCGCCCGCGGCGGTCGAGTCGCCGCTGATCGCCTACGCGCCGGCCGCGCTGTCGGCCACCGTGCCGTGCGCGGCGTTGAGTTCGCTGGCGGGTACCGGCGGTGTCGCCGTCTCGACGGTGCCACGGCAGTCGGCCGACATGGAGAAGTACGGCTTCGTCGTCAAAGTGGTCGCCGACACCGCGGAGCGCCCCGGCCGGGTGGACGTCGTCTCGCGTTCGACCCTGGTCTGGACGGCCCCGCTGGCCGAGGTGCTCGACCGCTCCTGCGCGCTGACGATCGCGATCACCCCGCAGCAATCCTCGGTCACCACAACAGGTCTCGGCGAAGGCGCGTCGGTGGCCGCCGATCTGCGTCCCCAGGTCGTGGGCGTGTTCAGCGAGCTGACCGGCGCCGCACCCGCGGACCTCGCGGTGCGTGTCGACGTCGACGCCCGCTACACGTCCTCCCCGACCTGGCTCAAACTCGCCGCGATCGTGCTGTGTCTGCTGGCGACAGCGGTGTCGTTGTTCGCCCTGCACCGTCTCGACGCGCTCGACGGCCGCTCGGCCCGCCGGTTCCTGCCGCAGCGATGGTGGCGGCTGCGTCCGGTCGACTGGCTGGTGTTCTCGGTCCTGCTCGTCTGGCATTTCATCGGCGCCAACACCTCCGACGACGGCTACATCCTCGGGATGGCGCGGGGTGCCCAGAGTTCGGGCAACATGTCCAACTACTACCGCTGGTTCAGTGTCGACGAGGGACCGTTCTACACCCCGTACGTCGACATCATCGGCTGGCTCACCCATATCTCGGCGGTCAGCCCGCTGGTCCGCCTGCCCGCGCTCGCCGCCGGCGTGCTCACCTGGTGGTTGATCAGCCGCGAAGTGCTGCCACGCCTGGGCGTGGCGGTACGCCGCGAACGTGTCGCCACCTGGACCGCGGCCTTCGTCTTCCTCGCCTTCTGGCTGCCCTACAACAACGGTCTGCGCGCGGAATTCGTTGTTGCCCTGGGTGTTCTGGTCACCTGGATCTCGGTCGAACGAGCGATCGCGACGCGTCGGCTCGTGCCGTTCGCCGTCGCGGTGATCGTGGCCGCGTTCACCCTCACCGGTGCGCCGTCGGGCCTGATCTGCCTCGGCGCGCTGGTAGCCGGTGCGCGTGTGGTCACCGCGATGATCGTGGGCCGGTCGAAGTCGGTGGGCTACCTGGCACAGCTGCTGCCGATCCTGGCCGCGGGCACGGTGGTGCTCACCGTCGTCTTCGCCGACCGGACGTTCGCCGGCGTGCGGGAGATGTTCGCCGTGCACAGCGTGATCGGGCCCGGGGAGTCCTGGTTCTTCGAATTCCTGCGCTACCAATACCTGCTGCAACTCAATGCCGATGGCTGGTTGACCAGGCGATTCGGCGTCTTCGTCATGCTGATCGGTCTCGTGGTCTGCATTGCCGTCATGCTGCGGCGCGGCGGCCACATTCCGGGCGTCGCGGTCGGCCCGACCCGGCGAATGCTCGGCATCACCCTCGCCGCCATGGTGCTGATGATGTTCTCGCCCACCAAGTGGACCCACCAGTTCGGTGTGTTCGCGGGCTTGGCCACCTGTGTCGCCGCGGTGACCGCGGTCGCGGTGAGCGCGGGAGTCCTGCGGCCGCTGCGCAATCGCGCACTGTTCGCCGCGGGCGTCTTCTTCGCCCTCGCCATGACCTGGGTCGGCGCCAACGGCTACTGGTACGTCTCCTCGTGGGGAATCCCCTGGTGGGACAAGCCGCCCACCGTCGCGGGCTACGGTGTCTCGACCGTGTTCGTCGGCCTGACCCTGCTGGCGCTCGCCGCGGCGGCGTGGTTCCACGTCCACCCGAACCTGAACCAGAAGGCCGAGGTGGGGCGGTTCGCCGGGACACCCGTCCTCGCGATCGCCGCGGCGATGATGGTGCTGTTCGAGGTGGCCTCCTTCGCCAAGGCCGCCGTGTCGCAGTACCCCGCCTATTCTCTCGCCGAATCGAACTTCGCCGCGGCCTTCGCCGGCGGGTGCGGGATGGCCGATGAGGTACTCGTCGAAACCGACCCGAACGCCTCGATGCTCGCGCCGCTGTCCGGTGACACGACCACCGCGATGAACGGCACCGAATCCAGCGGGTTCCGCGCCGACGGTGTGGCGCCCGTGCTCACCTCCGACGAAGTGGAATCGACCACAGGACAGGCGAATTCGGTATCCGATGATCCCGCCGAGCTGCGCGACGCCTCGACCTCGGCCGGCTCGGAATCGCGACAGGGCTCGTTGCAGCTGCCGTTCGGTCTCGACCCCGCGACCCCCGTCGTCGGTAGCTACCGTCCCGGTCCGCAGGAGCCCGCCGCGCTGACAACGGGCTGGTTCCGCCTGCCCGAGGGCCCGCGCGGCCCGCTGCTCGCGATGTCGGTGGCAGGCCGAATCCGCACGGTCGACGCCGACGGCATCGTCCACCCCGGCCAGGAACTGGCCGTCGAATACGGCACCGCCTCGACCGATACGGTCACTGCCGAGGGAGCCGCCGACATCGCCGTCACCGGCCGGGTCACCCCGATCGATATCGGTCCTGCACCGATGTGGCGCAACCTGCGCGTCCCGCTCGACCAGCTGCCTGCCGAGGCCGACGTCGTCCGTCTGGTGGCGGCCGACAAGGATCTCGGCCCGGATCAGTGGCTCGCGCTCACCCCGCCGCGCATGCCGCAGACCACCACGCTCAGCGCGCTGGTGGGTCGCGAGGCGCCGGTGCTCCTGGATTGGGCTGTGGGCCTGCACTTCCCGTGCCAGAACCAGATGCCCACCTACAACGGCATCGCCGAGCTCCCCGAATACCGCATCCTGCCCGACCGCAACGGCGCCACCATCACCAACCTCTGGCAGGGGCACGACGGCGGCGGCCCGCTCGGCTGGACGCAGCTGCTGTTCACCGCCCGCACCCTGCCCACGTACCTGAACAACGACTGGGACAGGGACTGGGGCGCGCTAGAGCAGTACCTGCCCCTCGACACCACCGCCACCCCGGCGAAGGTGGATATCGACTCCGGCAACCGCTGGGGCACCTGGACTCCCGGCCCCGTCATCACCGCCTGGTAGTCACCGGTCGAGCGCCGAGTGCACCGCACCGGGCAGTCGGTTCTCGACCGGTCGAGTGAGCGCCGACGCCGATCGTCTACCGCGAGCTGGTGGCGATCCGCAGGGCGAGGTCGGGCAGGTCGGCGCCGATGAGACCGGGGTAGCCGTGCAGTATGGCGCGCCAGCGGGCAGGCACCGCGGAGGCACCCCAGCGGGCGCCGAGCAGGCCGCCCGCGATGGCCGCGGTGGTGTCGGTGTCGTTGCCTGCGCGTACGCACGCCGCCAGGGCGAGCGGAAGGTGTTCGGGCGTCGACTGATCGGTGGTCGTGATCGCCCACCACGCGGTCTGTAGCGCGTGCACCACCCAGCCGTTGTTCGGGAAGTCGGCGGGGGTGCCCTTCTCCGCTTCGTCGAGCCGGTCGGTCCAGTACGCGGCGTGCGGCGAGCCGTTGACATATTCGCGCACCCCGTCGAAATCGGCGTTGAGCACGGCATGGCGGATCGCGTAGGTCCACATCTTGCACGCCTCGACAGCGTGCTCGTCGTAATGGGTGAGCAACCCCACCCGCCCCGCCGCCGCGACGCATTCGTCGGCGTCGTCCAGATAGGCCAGCGCCACCGGCGCGGTCCGCATCAGCGACCCGTTGCCCCCGGTCCGCCCCGTCAGCGACATCGCCACGATCTGCATCTCGCGCGCGGAGGAAGGCCTGGCGGACAACACATTACGAGTCTGGTTCCCGATGTCGGGCGGCTTCGAGTCGTACCAGGAGACGAACCCCGCCGCGACCGCGTCGAGATCGATCCCCGGCCCATTGGCAGCGGCGACGGCCACCGCCACCGCCATCGACGTATCGTCGGTCCACTCACCCGGCGCCCACTCGAACACCCCGCCGCCGACCATGTCGATCTCCGCGTCCGGCCCCGGATGCGTGAACTCGTATCCGGCCCCCAACGCATCACCGGCCGCAGTCGCGACCAACACTCCGGCGACCCGATCCGAGAATCCCGCATCGTGCACAGAAATCCACCCCTCTCGGGCGCCCACTCTCCGATTGTCCAACCAGCGAGCCTACCGGTCGGCTTGTGGTCCACCGGCGATTCACGCCGGTGTGACACCGAATCGAGCTATTGCGCGATCGCCGCTGTCGCCTCGGCCACCGAGTGCTGTCTGGTGCGGCGAGCCCGTAGCAGGGCGTCGGTGGTGAACACCGCCAGCGCGGTCCAGATCAGGGCGAAACCGGCCCAGCGGGAGGCGGGCATGGGTTCGTGCATGACCGCGACGCCCCAGGCCATCTGGAGGGCGGGGGTGAGGTATTGCAGGATGCCCATGGTCGAGAGCGGGACCCGCTTGGCCGCGACGGCGAACAGCAGCAGCGGGAGCAGGGTGACGGGCCCGGTGGCGAGCATCAGGCCGAAATGTGCGGGGGTGGAGGTCATTTCGCTGCTGCCTGCGGCCATCGCGACGATCAGGAACGCCAGCGCGAACGGCACCGCCACGATGCCCTCGGCCGCGATGCCGGGCAGCGCGTCGAGCCGGATCACCTTTTTGATCAGCCCGTAGGCCGCGAACGAGCAGGCCAGGATCAACGCGATCACCGGCGGCCTGCCGTAGTCCACGGTCAGCACCACCACAGCCAGCGCGCCGAGCCCGAGCGCCACCCACTGCGCCCGGGTGAGGCGTTCCCGGAACAGCAAGACCCCGATGCCGACGGTGACCAGTGGGTTGATGAAGTAGCCGAGCGCGCATTCCACGATGTGGCCGGTGGTGACGCCGAAGACGTACACGCCCCAGTTCAGCGACAACGCCGCCGAGGCGGCGGCAGCCAGTCGCCAGGTCCTGGCGTCGATCCCGCGCAGACTGCCCAGCCGCCCGGTGAGCGTGAGCACGGCCAGCACCACCACCAGCGTCCAGACGATCCGTTGTGCCACTACTTCGGCGGGCGAGGCGAACGCCAGCAGCCCGAAGAAGGCGGCGAAGGAACCCCAGATCAGATATGCCCCCGCACCGAAAACGACACCGGGTGGGGATGAGCTGCGCTGCATTCATCCCATGATACGACCGGCTAATCTGACGAGCATGTCCATATCCGTGCAGGAACCCGCGGCCGCCGGGCTCACCGCCGCACAGGTCGACGAGCGGCGCCGCGACGGTCGCACCAACGACGTCCCGGCCAGGGCGAGTCGCTCGGTCGGCGAGATCGTCCGGGCGAATGTCTTCACCCGCATCAACGCGATTCTCGGCGTGCTGTTCCTGCTGGTCCTGTCGACCGGCTCGATCATCGACGGCATGTTCGGGCTGCTCATCGTGGCCAACAGCGCGGTCGGCATCATCCAGGAGGTCAGGGCCAAACGGACCCTGGACGAGCTGGCGATCGTCAGCCAGGCCAAGCCGACGGTGCGCCGCGACGGCGTCGCACACCAGGTCGCGCCCGGCGAGGTCGTCCTCGACGATCTGATCGAGCTCGGCCCCGGCGACCAGATCGTGGTCGACGGCGAGGTCGAAGAAGCCGCCGCGCTCGAGATCGACGAGTCGCTGCTCACCGGCGAGGCCGACCCGATCGACAAGGGCGTGGGCGCGCCGGTGATGTCGGGCAGCTTCGTGGTGTCGGGTTCGGGCGCCTACCGCGCGACCAAGGTCGGCAAGGACGCTTATGCCGCGAAACTGGCCGAGGAAGCCAGCAAGTTCACGCTGGTGCACTCCGAATTGCGTTCGGGTATCGACAAGATCCTCAAGTTCATCACCTACCTGCTCATTCCCGCCGGTCTGCTCAGCATCTACAACCAGCTGGTGTCGAGTGGCGAGTCGTGGCGCCCGGCCGTCACCGGCATGGTCGCCGCGCTGGTGCCGATGGTCCCCGAGGGCCTGGTGCTGATGACCTCGATCGCCTTCGCGGTCGGCGTGGTGCGCCTGGGTCAACGTCAGTGCCTGGTGCAGGAATTGCCCGCGATCGAGGGCCTGGCTCGCGTCGATGTGGTGTGCGCGGACAAAACCGGCACCCTTACCGAGAACGGTATGCGCCTGGCGCAGGTCGAACCGCTCGGCGCGTTCGACCAGGCGCAGGTGAAGGCTGTGCTGGCCGCGCTCGCGAGCGACGATCCGCGCCCCAATGCCAGCGTCCAGGCCATCGCCGAAGCGCTGCCCGACTCGCCCGGCTGGTCGCAGACCGCCATCGCGCCGTTCTCCTCGGCCAAGAAGTGGAGCGGCATTTCCTATGGCGCCCACGGTGATTGGCTGCTCGGTGCCGCCGATGTGCTGCTCGATCCCACCTCCGCCGATGCCGCCCATGCCGAGCAACTCGGCTCGTCGGGTCTGCGGGTGCTGCTGCTGGCTCGCAGCGACCGCGCGGTCGACGCCGCCGACGCGCCCGGCACAGTCGAACCCGCCGCGCTGGTGGTGCTCGAGCAGAAGGTACGTCCCGACGCCAAGGAAACCCTCGAATACTTTGCGAGCCAGCAGGTGTCGATCAAGGTGATCTCCGGCGACAACGCCGTGTCCGTCGGTGCGGTCGCCTCCTCGCTCGACCTGCCCGGCGGCGATCACGCCGTCGACGCGCGAACCCTGCCCGATGATCCGGCCGCACTGGCCGATGTGCTCGATCACCGCACCACCTTCGGCCGGGTGCGTCCGGACCAGAAGCGCGCCATGGTCGGCGCCTTGCAATCGCGCGGGCACACCGTCGCCATGACCGGTGACGGCGTCAACGACGTGCTCGCCCTCAAGGATGCCGATATCGGCGTCGCGATGGGCGCGGGCAGCCCGGCCACTCGTGCGGTGGCGCAGATCGTGTTGCTGGACAACAAGTTCGCGACCCTGCCATACGTGGTGGGGGAGGGGCGCCGGGTGATCGGCAACATCGAACGCGTCTCGAACCTGTTCCTCACCAAGACCGTGTACTCGGTGCTGCTGGCCTTCCTCGTCGGCGTCGCGGGCGTGGGCTCGCAGATCTTCGGCTACGACCCCATCGGATATCCGTTCCTGCCGCGCCACGTCACCATCGCGGCGTGGTTCACCATCGGCATCCCCGCGTTCGTGCTCTCGCTCGCACCCAACAACGAGCGCGCCCGCACCGGCTTCGTCGGCCGGGTGATGCGTCTGGCAGTGCCCTCGGGCGTGGTGATCGGCATCGCGACCTTCGTGGCCTACCTGATCGCCTACGCGGGACCGGAGGCTTCCGAGACGCAGAAGGTGCAGGCAGGCACCACCGCGTTGATCACGCTGATCATGATCGCGGTCTGGGTGCTGGTGCTGGTGGCGCGACCGTACGTGTGGTGGAAGGTGGTGCTGATCGCGGTGTCGGTGCTGGCTTACCTGGCGCTGTTCACGATCCCGTTCACCCGCGAGTTCTTCAAGCTCGACCCGTCCAATCCGCGGCTGACGCTGGCCGCGGTGGTGTGCGGTGTGATCGGTATCGTGCTGGTCGAGCTGGCATGGTGGGTGCAGGCGCGCCGCTCCGGCGGGGTGGGTAAGCTCGTTCCTCCGGTGGGTGCGCAGGGGGCCTGATCGATCGCTGACCGGCGCCGGTGCGTTCTCGAGAACCCTTGTGCCGGACGAGTATTCGGTGTTGGAGTACCTTTGCCGGTTATGGAGGTAAAGCTGTCGCAGCGTCTCGGGATCACCCGGTGACCCCCGACGAACTCGACGATCTGTTCGCCGACCTCATCGAGCAGCTCGACCGGCTCGACGTCGATGCGCTGGAGTTGATGGCAGCTGCCTATGACCAGGCAGGCGACGTCGACCGGGCGCGCGAGTTATGGGACCTGGCCGACGCGCGCCGCGTCACCGGCCGACCCTGAGTCCGCGCGCGTTCGCCGGATGCGACCCTCGTCGGTCGGCTGGGGCTATTCGGCCGGGACCGGGCCGTCGTCGGGACTCGGTGTGACGGTGTCGCTGCTGCCGGGCAGCAGCGGACTCACCGCGAACCGGCCCGCGACCGCATCGTCGGGTAGTGCCTGCACTGCCCGGACGCCGGGTTGTGTTGCCAGATCACGCAATTGCGGCAGGGTCCCGCGCACCACGACGCCCGCCGTACACGCGCAGCCCGCCCGCAGGCGGCTCTCGGTGACGCGGGCGATATCGGCGCTGCGCTGATCGTGAAACTGTTGAGCCGCAACCAGACCCGCGGCGGCCTCGGCGGATTTCACCGCGGGCTCGTCACCGCCGGGGGTAGCCACCGTGATGACCGGCGTCTGTACCCGGTCGACGGGCACGTGCTGGATCACCCCGGAGATCCGCAGCCCACCGGCTGCGGCCGGAAGCGCTGGGGGAGTGCGATATTCGGTGAACGACACGAGCGCCCAGTGCTGGTCGGCATCGTCACCGGCCAGGGAGTCGCGTGCGTCCACGAGGTATTGCTCGACCCGTTCGCCGGGCGCAGGCCCCAGCCGATCGGTGGCCACCGCCGACGCGGGTGGCGGTGCGCGGAACGCGACCACCAGCAGGATCACCGCACCGATCGCGGCGAGGGCGAGTACGGCGGCGTTGCGCAGCGGGATCCGGCCACCGTCCGGATCGTCGTCGTCGGTATCGGTCGCCGCGTCGGTTCGCTCCGGGGGCATGTTCCCGAGCGTCTCGGCACGGTCGTCCGCCGCTACCTGCGCGGCAGGTGGATCCCCGCGGTCGTCCGCCGCCGTTTCCGGCGGCGGTTGCGACGACCGCGGGTCGTCAGGCATTACGTAATACGTCCAAGGCGCCCGCCAGATCGTCCGGGTACTCGCTGGTGATCTCGAGCCAGCGACCGTCGGCGGGGTGGTGGAAGCCGAGCTGGCGCGCGTGCAGCCACTGCCGTTCCAGGCCGAGGCGTTTGGCCAGCGTCGGGTCGGCGCCATAGGTGAGGTCGCCCGCGCAGGGGTGGCGGACCGCGGAGAAGTGCACCCGGATCTGATGCGTACGGCCGGTTTCGAGGTGCACATCGAGCAGGCTGGCCGCCTGGAACGCCTCGATGGTGTCGTAGTGCGTCACACTCGGCCTGCCGTCGCCGGTCACCGCGAATTTCCAGGCGTTGCCCCGCGCACGCCCGATCGGCGCGTCGATGGTGCCGCTGCTCGGATCCGGGTGTCCCTGCACGAGTGCATGGTATTGCTTGTCGACCGTGCGTTCCTTGAAGGCGCGCTTGAGCATTGTGTAAGCGTGTTCGGATTGTGCCACCACCATCACCCCGGAGGTGCCCACGTCGAGCCGGTGCACGATGCCCTGCCGTTCGTGCGCGCCCGAGGTGGAGATGCGATAACCCATCGCCGCCAAGCCGCCGACCACAGTCGGACCGGTCCAGCCGACCCCGGAGTGCGCCGCGACCCCGATCGGCTTGTCCACGGCGACGATGTCGTCGTCGGCGTAGAGGATGTTCATCCCCTCGACCGGCGCGGCCTCGACTGTCAGCTCGCGCTTGGGTTCGGGAAAGATCACTTCCAGCCACGCGCCCGCGGTGAGCCGGTCGGACTTGCCCGCGGCGACCCCGTCGATCTGCACGGAGCCGTCCTCGGTCAGCGCCACCACCGCGGTTCGCGAGAGGCCGAGCAGGCGGGCAAGACCCGCGTCCACCCGCATTCCGTCCAACCCGTCGGGAACGGGCATCGTCCTGGTTTCTCTCATACAGTGTCCTTCTGCGTATGCCCGAGGGGTCGTCCGTGGTTACGCGAGCGGGCGCCTTCGGGCCCTGACTCGGTCATACGGTGTCCTCGGTGTGTTTGCGGCCGCTGCGGGTGCCGTCCGGTTCGAACCCGAACACGGTGAGCGCGACCAGCAGGATCGCGCCGCACACGATGGCGGAGTCGGCGACGTTGAAGACCGGCCACCAGCCGATGGCGACGAAGTCGACGACGTGGCCCTGCAGCGGGCCCGGGTATCGGAAGATCCGGTCGACCAGGTTGCCCAGCGCCCCGCCGAGCACCATGCCGAGGCCGATGGCCCACCACAGCGAACGCAGCGTGCGCCCGATCCGGATCACCCCGATCACCACCGCGGCGGCGATCAGGGTCAGCAGCCAGGTCATACCGGTCGCCATCGAGAACGCCGCGCCCGGATTGCGCACCAGGGTGAACCGCGCGAAATCGCCGATGATCGGCACCGATTCGCCGGGGTCGATGAGCGCGACAGCGAGGCACTTGGTCAGCAGGTCGAGCCCGAACAGCACGATGGCGATGGCCAGCAGTGTCGTCAAACGGCGGCGACCAGCGGGTTTGCCCGTCTCGTCGGCCTCGGGTACGGCAGCGGCCGACGAGGGGGCTGCGTCGTCGCCGGTCTCGGGGACAGCAGCGTTGTCGGTTGGCCGGTCTTCACTCACGCTTCCATCATTCCCTAGTGGTGATCTGGGCTGCGCCGCGGTGCCGAGGAGTCCCAGGTGTTACTCAGGAAGCGGTCGTACTCTGATGGCTGTGACCGTGTTGTCTAGATCTCGCTTACCCCGCGTCGCGCGCCCCGGGGTGTTATTGGTGGCGCTCGTGCTGGGGTTCGCGACCTTCGGCGCCGGGTGCGCCGACCGCGCGGCCCCGGCCGCCGAAGCCGACGGCACCGAGCCGCTCGGTCTCGGCAAGGAAGTCACCGTGCCGATCTCGGCGGCGGTCACCACGATGATCTCGCCCGGCGACGAGCCGCGCGATCTGCTGCGGCCGCGCTATGCCGCGGGCACCACCCAGGAGGTGACGCTGCGCACCGACTACCGAATCCAGCAGCAGGTCAACGATCAGCCCGTGCGCGATTTCTCGCCCGCCGCGCTGACCATCCCGATGATCGCGCGCGCGGGCGCCGACGGCGTCGACCTCACCGTCGGCGCGGTCACCACCCCCGACCCAGCGCTCAACAAAGCGTTCACCGCTGCCGACGGCTCGCACGCGGGTTTGGGGATGAGCGACCTCGGTGCGATCACCGAGTTACGCATGGCCCCGTCGCCTGACACCCCGAACAACGCGCGGGCAGCGCTCGAACAAGCCTTCTATCAGGCGGTGTACCAGTCGATCGCGTTCCCCGACCAGCCCGTCGGGGTCGGTGCGGTGTGGACGGTGCATCAGAAGATCACCGGCGGGGTCACCCTCGACCAGATCACCACGGCCACGCTCACCAGCAGGGAAGGTGACCGGCTCACCATCGATCTGCAGGTGAATCAGACACCCACCGACACGGTGTGGGAGTTGCCCAACGACGCCGGTGAGCTCGCCATCGACGGCTACGTGATGGAAGGCGCCGGATCGATCACCATCGATCTCGGTATGCCGCTACCGGTTTCGGGTTCGATCGAGATCGGTGGTCAGCAGACCTATCGCGACGAGGCCAGCGTGAGCACGTTGGTCCAGACACAGTCCACCCGCGTTTCCTGGACGGAATGATGCGGGTGGGTGCGCGGCGCGCGAGCGCGCTCGCTTCGGCGTGCGTGGGATTGGCCGCGGTCGCCGGCTGTGGGTCCGACGACCCGCCGCAGTCGCCGGGATCGGGTCCGTTCTCCGCCGCGGTCACCGCCGCACCCGGAACCGGGGCGGTCGTTCGCGATTCGGCGCAGTTGTCGGCCTCGCTGCTCGCCGCGACGGATCTACCCGGTGATTTCGCGGTGGTGCCGCCGCGCGGTGAGGCCGAGCAGCCCGCGGTACCGGCCGAGGCGCCGACGAATCCGCCGGACTGCGGGCGTCTGCTCGCGCCGATCGCGCAGCAGTGGCCGGGCTCGGCCGCCGCCGCGTCGGTGCAGTTCGCGGGGCCCAGCTTCGCCACCATCGACATCGACGCCGCGAGCTATCCGGACGCGGCGCTCGCGCCCGCCTTCGACGCCCTCCAAGCCCAGCCACGGCGTTGTACCAGCTACACCGGCGACGACGCGGGCGTGCGGATCGAGTACCGAACCAGTGCGCTGGCGCAGCCGCCCGCCGGTGACGCGGGCACAGCGTTCACCCTGACCGCTACCAGTGAGGGGCTCACGCTCACCTCGGCGACATCACTTGTCCAGGTGGGCAATACGCTGGTTCAGGTCGTCGTCACCGCACCGGAGGTTGTCGATCCGGGTGTGCTGTCGGACCTGACCGCCGCTCAGGTGCGCAAACTCCGCGGCTGACGCCGGTTCGGGCTCACGCCGATACGGCGAGTTTCCCGCCCAGGTGGCCGAGGTAGCCACGAACCTCGTCGGCGCTCTTGTCGGGCAGTCCGAAGACCACCTCGGTGACGCCGAGATCGGCCCAGACGGCGAGCTGTTCGGCATTGTGACGACCTGCCAGCGCGATCACCCGCGGGGCGCCCTCGCGGCCTGCTTCCTTCCAGACCCGGTGCAGAAGTTCGACTTTGGCGCCGAGGTCGCCTTCGGTGGGGGTCGTGATCCAGCCGTCGGCATGCGCGGCCAGCCACCCGAACGATTTCTCGGTGCCGCCCGCGCCGAGCAATACCGGCACCCCGGCGCGCACCGGCTTCGGCCAGGACCAGCTCGGGCCGAATTTCACGAAGTCACCGGCGAATTCGGCTTCCTCCTGCGACCACAGCGCCCGCATCGCGGCGAGATTCTCGCGCAGCACGGTGCGTCGCTTGTTCGCGGGAACGCCGTGATGGGCGAGTTCGTCGGTGTTCCAGCCGAATCCGACGCCCAACTCCACCCGCCCACCGGACAGGTGGTCGAGGGAGGCGATGGTCTTGGCGAGGGTGATCGGGTGGTGCTCGGCGGGCAGCGCCACCGCCGTCGACAAGGTGATCCGCTCGGTGACCGCGGCGGCGGTGGCCAGCGCGACCCACGGGTCGAGTGTGCGCAGGTATCGGTCGTCGGGCAGCGAGGAATCCCCGGTCTGCGGATGGGCCGCGGCCCGCACGACCGGGATGTGGGTGTGCTCGGGCACGTAGAACGCGTCGAAGCCCGCATCTTCGGCGGCCTTCGCCGCATCGGCGGGCGCGATGCCCCGGTCACTGGTGAACAAAACAACCCCGTACCGCATGTCCCGGCCCTCCGACATCGACAGCGAACCTGAAACAGGTTCTAGAACTGAAACAAGTTCTACATGGCTGGAACCGATTCTGCTAGTGCCGCCATCCCGGCTCGATCCCGCGGACGACGGCCTTTCCCCGATCACGCGAGCGGAATACGCTGGTGGTCGTCCGAGCATCACTCTCGACACGGAGGTATCCGATGTCTGATGTTTCCCCCATTCCCGACGGTTATCCGCGAATCTGTCCCGGCCTGGCATGCGCGGGAGCGGCCGCCGCGATCGACTTCTACACCGCGATCTTCGGTGCCACCGTGCGCATGAAGATGGACGGCCCCGGCGGCACCGTCGTCCACAGTGAGCTGCTCATCGGTGACTCGGTGCTGATGGTCGGCGACCCGGTCCCCGAGATCGGCTTCAGCGACCCGAAGGCCGTCGGTGGTTCCCCCGTGAACCTGATGGTCTACGTCGCCGACGCCGACGCGGCCTTCGGCGCGGCGCTCGACGCGGGCGCTACCGCGATCACCCCCATGACCGACCAGTTCTACGGCGACCGCAGCGGCGCCTTCGAAGACCCGTGGGGTCACCGCTGGACCGTGGCCACCCACATCGAAGACATCTCGCCGGAAGAAATGGAGCGGCGCATGTCCGAGATGATGAACGCCGCGGGCTGACCGGAACGCCACACCCGCACCGCCGGCGATGCCGCGGTGCGGGTGCGCCGGGTTATGCGGGAACGATCGATTCCCCCTCGACGCGAACAGGTTTGGCGGCCAGCGGCCGGTTCGCGGGTCCGCCGCGTACGCCGCCGTCGAGCCCGAACCGGCTGCCGTGGCACGGACAGTTGATCG
>JACIXH010000142.1 GCA_014360565.1 Nocardia sp. | reverse complement strand
CCCCGCCGATCGTAGTGGGGGACGACCCCGTGTGTCGTCCCCTTCTCTCATAGCCCAGGAGGACCACGTGCACTTTTCATCCGACACCGCTATGCGAATCGCCCGCCATCCTGCCGCCCGAGCAATCGCGCAGTGCGCCGTGGCATGTCTTGCAGAAGCGATTCGAAGCACGCTCCTCCCCCGAGTAGTCGACGACCGCAACCAGTCGGCCCCGTGTCGCCCCTAGTCCAGCGGTTCCGACACGGGTTCTTCACTCGGCGTCGCGGCGTATCCAGCGAAGCACTATGGCGTTGGTTGTTGATCGTTCGGCCCTCCCGCTTCCGCCTCGACTCGCTGCACGCTTACAGGTGTGAGTGCGGCGAGGAGTGCGGCCGCCGCGATCAACAACGGAATATCGGCTATAAGGTGCGTTCGTTCACCGTGCGCGGCAACGGCATGCGTAGCCATGACTACAGCGTGCGCAACGCTTGACCAGACGGTGAACCAGATCAACGAAAGATGCTCGAGCGGACTACGCGATGCTCTGAGCAGGAATATGTCAACGGCATGCGAAAGCTGACCACTTTTCGGCACTCGAATTCTGACCCCTCCGGCCGGTCGGATTGATGGTTTCAGTCTTCAGTTGTGCCGGCAGAAGGAACGCGACCGAGGTCGCGGTCCTTGAGCCGGTAGCTGTCGCCTTTGAGGGCGATGACCTCGGCATGATGAACGAGGCGGTCGATCATCGCCGCGGCGATGACGTCATCGCCGAAGACCTCGCCCCACCGACCGAAGACCTTGTTGCTCGTCACGATCAGCGAGGCGCGTTCGTAACGCGAGGACACCAGCTGGAAGAACAGGTTCGCGGCCTCGTTCTCGAACGGGATATAGCCCACCTCGTCGACCACCAACAACGGGTAACGGCCGAGCTTGATCAACTCGGCCTGTAACCGGCCCGCGTGGTGAGCTTCGGCCAGACGGGCGACCCATTCGGCCGCGGTCGCGAACGCGACCCGGTGCCCGGCCTGACACGCGCGGATCGCCAACCCGATCGCCAAGTGGGTCTTCCCCGTTCCGGGCGGGCCGAGGAAGACCACGTTCTCCTTCGCGGTGACGAAATCCAAAGTCCCCAGATGGGCGATCACGTCGCGTTTCAATCCGCGGGAATGCCCGAAATCGAACTCTTCCAACGACTTCCTATAGGGAAACCGAGCGGATCGAATCCGGCCTTCGCCGCCGTGGGACTCACGGGCCGAGACTTCGCGCTGCAGACAGGCGACCAGGAACTCTTCGTGGGTCCAGTTCTCGGCGCGAGCGCGTTCAGGCAACCGTTGCGCGGCCTCGCGCAACGACGGTGCTTTCAACGCCCGGGTCAGGAAGTTCAACTCGGCAGTGAAATCCCTTGTCGTGGTGGAGGTTTTCGTGGTTGAGGATCGGGCTCTCGCGGGCATCACGCCACCCCGCCTTCGATATCGATGATGCCCAGTGCGGTGTCGTAGTCGGTCAAGCACCGTTGTTCGACTTGTGGTTCGGCGCCGGGACGAACGACACCGATTCGACTGCGTCGCAACATCTTCGCCGCCTCGACATGGTCAGGATCGGAGAGAGTTTGATGCCAAGCCCAGATCCGTTCGTGGTCGGCGACGACCCGGCCCTCGCAGAACACCCGCACCCGGCCCAGATCGGCGAGGATCTCGATCCGCCGCCCGATCACCGAGGGATGCACTGAATAGTCGTTGGAATCGAACCGAATGTAGTGATCACGCGGGAGCCGCGCGGATCGCCGCCACCCGGTCTGCGGCGCGACCGGCGGCAACGCGAGCATGGCTTGGCGATCCGCGGCGATCCGGTCGGTCGGCGCGCATCCCAGCGCGCGACGCGGTCTGGCATTGACCAACTTCAACCATTCGGCGAGTTGGTTGTTGAAATCGGCTGGGCTGGTGAATGTTCGGCCCGGAAGAAAGGATCGTTCCAGGTAGTCGTGGGCTCGTTCGATCATGCCTTTGGCTTCCGGATCGGCTGGCTTGCAGACGATGACCTTCGTGCCCAATGTCCCGCGGAAGGCCTGGCAGTCGGTGGTCAGTTCGCTGCGACCACCGCGCCAACGGCCGATCGCTCCCTCACCATCCCAGACCAAAACCTTGGGGACCGAACCTAATCCGTGAATGTGCGCCCACCACCCAGCGAAGAGGTCTTCGGCATGCCGGGTCGGGATCAGCATCGCCATCAGCCAGCGCGAGTAGCCGGACACCATCGTCAACACCGGTAGCTGTTTCGGGCTGCGGATTTGCCCGAACCCGACGGGCACCTCGATCGGCGGGAACCAGAAATCGCACTGGGCGATCTCACCGGCGATATAAGCGGTCCGCGACGCCGGATCGGGCGGCAGATACGCCGGCCGCAGCTCAGCGACCCGGCTCGAGAGCACCCGGATCGAATGGGTCCAGCCGATCCGTTCGGCGATCACCGTGGCCGGCATGCTCGGATATGTCTTGAGTAACTCGCGGATCTGCGGCTCGACCGCGTCGACGATCGAGCCTTTGGCCGGGCGCTGGTATTTCGGCGGTCTGTCCGATGCCAGGGCCCGCTTCACGGTGTTGCGGGACACGCCCAACATCCGGGCGACCGCCTGGATCGGTATGCCCTCTGACCTGTGTAAACGACGAATCTCAGCCCAATCCTCCACAGCAAGCATCCCTTCGGTCCTCCCTGGCTCGGATAGAGCCAGGGTCACCGACCAGGTGATACATTTTGAGTTGCCGCGCGGTGGTCAGTTTTCACGTGCTGCCGACAAGTAACTTGTGCTGCCTCGAAGCGACAGCATGCCGGATATCATCGACTCGACGGTCCAGACGGCGGGTCTGTGTCGTGTTGTCGGGGGCGGTACAAGCATGCGGATCCTGATACTCGGTGGTTCATGGTTCCTCGGCAGCGCGGTCTTGGAGGAAGCTTTGCTGCGCGGGCACGAGCCGACAGTGTTCAATCGGGGTCGATCACGGTGCCCACCGGCGCCTGCGGTTCACATCCGCGGCGATTGGGAGAACGAGCAGGCCCTCGCCCAGCTGGGTGCTGCGGGACCCTGGGATGCGGTGATCGATGTGGCGGGCGTGATTCCCCGCATAGTGCGGCGCTGTGCGGCAGTGCTGGCCAGTCGGGTCGATCGCTATGTGTTCGTATCGACGGTTTCGGCATATCGGCGGTGGCCATATGCGCCTGTGACGGAGGAATCGCCACTGTGGGCGGGCGTGTCGCCAGACCATGATCCCGGAACGAGGATCTGGGATCCGGATGCCTACGGCCCGTTGAAGGTGGGATGCGAGCGCGCCATCGGCAGCGAGGTCGGCATGGATCGCCTATCGATTGTCCGGCCGCATGTGATTCTCGGGCCACGGGAGTATGTCGGCCGATTGTCGTGGTGGCTGTCGCGCATCGCTCGCGGGGGCCAGGTGTTGGTGCCGGGGCCGCCCGATCGCAGCATTCAGCCTGTTGATGTTCGAGATGCGGCACGTTTCATTGTCGATCGAGCCGAGTCGTCACACTGCGGCGTGTACAACATCGCTTCGCCGCGGGGGAGGGAGTCCTTCGGGGACTTCGTCGAGTCGTGCAGGGTGTCGACTGGATCAGAAGCGACGCCGGTCTGGGTCGACGAGACCTGGCTGGAGGCTGAGGGGGTGCGGCAGTGGACCGAGCTTCCGATGTGGCGGGCGCTGCCCACGGCATGGGCGATGGCAACCGATCGGGCCGAAGCGGTGGGATTGCGTTGCCGTCCTTTGTCGGAAACCGTTGCTGATACTTGGGCGTGGATGCAGGCAGGCGGCGAGGCTATCGCGCATTCACGGGCCGCCGAGCACGGCATCGCCACCGATCGCGAGACGCAGTTGCTGGCCGAATGGCGACGGTCATACAGCGGGTGGCAGCACGGATCCGACTAGCGACCGATGGTCCTGGATACCGCTTTCGCGAAGGCGCGGTTGAAGTCTGGTCGCCCCGGAACATAGGAAGGAACAAGGACGTACCCGACCGACGTGTAGAGAGCAATCGCGGCGCGGTTGTACGATCCCGTCTCCAGCAGGACCCGTTCAGCACTAGATTCTGCCGCGAACCGCTCGAGGCTGGTGAGGAGTCGGCGCGCGAGCCCCTCTCGGCGATGATCCGGAACGACGAACATCTTTCGGATCTCGCTCTCGCCCTGTCTCCGCGGCCGCGCGCGAATTCCGCCGCAGGCCACTGGTTGTCCGGACTTCGTGTAGGCGACGATGAACATCCCGCTGGGCGGTTCGTATTGCGAGGGTTCGTCCAAGCCTGGCGGGTCTTCGAAGCCCACCATCTCTTGCCGCTCATCGGCGTATGCGCGCAACAGCAGCACGGAGTCGGGGTGGTCGAACCTTCGCCGGGCAAACGCAGCGACAGCGGCGGAGTGGGGCCGGAGAGCATGCGACATAGTCCGATTCTCCATGTTGCCGGTTGCCGCGCACTCGATACTCAGCGCAACCCGCCGAGAGCATGCTCGAGTTCTGGAAGGAACTCAGCAACCACCCTGGACCGACTGCGTTGCTTCAGTGACTTGTGCAGTCCGCGGAGTTTGGTGGCGCAGCGGCGCGACTGGACGGCCGGGACCAGGGTGGTCGCGACACGGGCGGCAGCGACGACGCCGTCGAGATCCTTGAGCAGCAGATGCGCCTGCGCTAGTTGGCAGCCGTGCAAGACCGCTGAGCGTTCATATCCGGGGCCGAGGTTGAGGTGAGCGCGGGGCGAGAGCAGATCGGCTGCCTGGCGTAGCAGCTTGCGTTGGTGGAGCTCTGTGCGCTGGGCCAGCGTGACCAGACTGTATCCGGCTTCGGCGTTGAGCTGTTCTGGCGTGAGGTAGTACAGGTAAGGCTGAGTGTGGTCCTGACGGGCCGAGGTCAACAGTTCCTGGGCGCGGTCACTGGCTGTCTGGAATGCGCCGATATCGCCCGCCGCAGCCAGAGCTGTCGCCCGGCGCCCTTCGAGCCGAGCTCTGCCGAAGAGGCTGGTCGTAGAGAGCCTGGACGCAGCGTCGGTGATCGCCAGCGCCGCAGTGCCCGCCTTGGCTTCGGAGGCGATGTAGGCGAGCATGCCTGCCTGGTTGACGGCGCGATCGTCATCTCGCGCAGCCCTGGCGATCCGAATGCCCAGGACGAGATATCGCTGGGCGACCTCGGTGTCGCCGGCATCGAATTGCATCCACCCGGCCAGCTGAGCGAGATCGGAAACCGAGGTCATGAGAGTCTTGCCGACTTCGGGCTCGTAACTGCCGCACCGCAGCAGGTCGAGCACAGTCGACAGTTCGCGTGAGACGTAGCGCAGGCTCAGTGCACCACCGCCTTGACAGTCGTCGAGCTGACGCAGCTCGGCGACGTGATTGGCGATGAGGCCCGCCTGGGCATGGTGTATCAGGTCGCGGTCACGAGTGGAGCCGTGAGACTCGGCAGGGTCGCGCAACGCCGAAATCGCTGCCACCGACAGATCGGCGGTGCTGATCTGCAGGGGGCGAGAACCCGCGGCGAGCTGGTCGAGCGACCTGATTGCGTCGTCGAGAGTCCCGTCGCTGGGGAGCCGTTCGCTGCGGGCAAGGCGTTCGCCACGTGCATGGCCAGGCCAGAGCTGTTCTGCGCCAACGTAGCGGCCAAGACGGGCACTGAGTACGGTAGCGACGACTTCGGCAATGCCGTTGTGCGGGAAGTAGTTGCGCTGGACCCATGGATAGGCGGTGGTCGGGTGAATGCGTTCGCCGCTACGACCGTGTCGCTCGAGCCAGCTGTTGACCGCACTCGTCAGGTCACGAGGGTTCCAGTCGGCTTCGTCTAGCGCGCCACGCAGCGACTGCATGTGTGCGGGGCCGGCCTGTTTCTGCGGCACATCACGACGGTATCTGCGATGGAGATGCCTCGAGGCCGCGTCTGCAATGTTCACGAACTTCACGGCCCGGTCGGCAGGGTTCACGAGGTTCACGTCCGTATCCCGTTCCGACGCAGTGAGGTCCGGAGCTTTACTGGGATGGCAACGCCTGGATGGTTCGCTAGCTAGCCACCCTCGTCGCATTCGAAGGCTGGCCCAGTCAGTCCTATGGCGTTGTCGGACAACGTATTCCGGGGAGGAGTTCAAGTTGACGAGGACCGCTTCTATACCGGACCTGCCACGCCGAGCGCATTCCGGAAGGGTGCGTGCGCGGCACTACAGCGACCACCACGCCGCAATATTCGCCTGTTCCGTCGATTGGTGAACACCGTCCGTTTCCGGATGGCAATACAGCCAACGTGTGACCACATCAGCCGCGCATCTCTCTTTCGAAACTGAACTGCTATAGATCAAACACCGCAGAGAGTTCCGCGTTTCTCGTTGCATTACAACACCTTCCAGTAGCAGCACGTACCCGGCAGCGCATCAGCCGAAGCAGCTATGTGGACAGTCAGTTGAAGGTGTTTCCTAAATTTCGGGAGGTTCGAAGTGCCGTTCAGTTACTCTCCACCGACTGGCGACCTCGGTGGGGGAATCAACCCTCATGTGGTGGCAGGCCGCACAGCTGGATACTTCGAGAAACTGCATCTCGTTGCGCTCCGTCACCATATGAAAGCATGGTCGACTCGATCCGATGCCCGGTTCCTGGACTTCGGCACTGACTACACATATCCGTTCTACGCCGACTATTCGCCAACCGTCGAGGCACTGGCGGCGCTGGGTGATGACAGGAAGTCAGCCCGCCATTACCCGTCATCGTATGGAACCGACCTGTTGCGGAAAGAAGTTACAGCGTTCATCAATCGGCAGTTCGGCGTGACGGTGCGCGCCGATACCGAGGTCATGATCTCCCCAGGGGCGTCGCAGATCTTCGACGCGGTGTCGCGCACCTATGCGGGCCGCTACGTACTTCTGCCGGAGTTGGCTCTGCCAACAGTGAACACCATCGCGACCGGCAACGGCGCCGAGGTGGTTCGAGTTCCGTTCGACGAGTGCGGGCGTCCGTCGATCAATGAGATCTCCCGCCTCGTAACCAAGCTCGGGCGCGAGAACATTCGCTTCCTCTATGTGAACTCGCCGATGAACCCCACCGGAGTCGTATTGCGCCATGACTACTTCGGCGAGCTGGTTGACTTGGCGCGTCGTGACCGGTTCGCGGTGATCCACGATCATGACAGCTGGTTCACCAGCCACGATGGGAGGCGAGCACCGAACATCCTCGAGGTCGAGGGCGCCACCGAGGTCGCGATCACCGTGTTGTCGGTCAGCAAAGAACTGGGTTTGCCGGGACTGCGTGTCGGCGCGGTGGCCGGCGCATCGGAGCTGATCAATATGATCCGAATCCACAACTCGGAGTTCTGCGTGATGATCCCCGAATTCGTGCAGAACGCAGCGGCCACAGCGTTGAAGATGTCGAGCGATCCATCGATCCGCGAACACGTTCAACGGCGGATCTCGGACTCGCTGCAGACCACACTGAAAGAGCTGAAGGGGTTGGGCTGGCCGCACGATGCCATCTGGCCACCGGTAGCGGGCTACAAATTCATGTTCACACCCCCGAAGGCGTTCGGCGATTACGACGTCGAGGGCGTGAGCGGTGTAGAGCTGTTCGACTTCTTCCTGGCCAGCGAAGCGGGCGTGAAGCTGTCGACCTCGCGTTCGTTCAACGCCGATCGACGCCATGCCATGCGGATGGTGTTGATGCAGAACGCCAGCGAGGTGCGCGAGGCGTTCGAGCGTATGGAAAGGGCGGGGATCTCCTATTCGATGCCGGTCCCCGACCAACTCCACGACAGCTTCGTGAAGTTCGCTCAGTCCCTGGATTTCTGGGACCTGTAAGAGCAAACAAGGAGATCGAAATAGTATGTCCAATAGTATATTTGACGTCGAACGGTACCGCCGTGACGGGTCCACGATCGCAGTGAACTTGCTCGATCCGCACACTCTGGCGGCGGTCCTGAGCCAAGCCGAAGGCGTGATAGCGCATGCTGCGGAGCTGGAGCAGAGCATCGGCGACTTCAATTTGGAAGCGCCCGGGGGCGGCTACCTCGAAATGACGCAGGCGCACGCGACCGCCTATCGAGGTGTCCTGCGCAAGGTCTCGAACTATGTCGATCATTCACCTGCGGCGCTACAGGTCAGCCGCGACCTGGTCGGTGCCGCAGCGGAGCTGCTGGATGGTCGAGTCCGGCTCGTGCACTCGATTCTGTGGTGCAAGCCTGCGCGGGGTGTCGGCTCGGCCAAGCCGCCGCATCAGGATGCGCCATACCTAGCTGGCGACCCAGGCGACTACGTCACTATGTGGATAGCTCTGGATCTGTGCACTCCGGAAAACGGCTGCCTGTACATGATGGCCGGCAGCCATGCGACAGGGCTGCGCGAGCACCACTCGGCCGAGCTGCAGGTGGGTTCAGATACGTGGAGCCAAGATGACGCCCAGGCGGTCGTCCTCGACCCTGGCGGGGCGGTTGCGTTCCACCCGCTCACCTTGCACGCCTCGGCGGTGAACCGCAGTGATCGCCCGCGGCGAGCCTTGATGCTGCGGTACCAGCGGGTGATCGAGTGAGTGACAACGCGATTCGGTTTCACCGCCTGAGCGACGAGTACGCAGACCTGACCAACTTCGCTCGGTTCCCGATAGTGCTTGCCGGACGTGTGTGGCCGAGCACCGAGCATTGGTTCCAAGCCAACAAGTTCACCTCGGCCAGGATTCAGGAAACCATCCGCAACGCACCCTCGCCGCAGGTCGCCGCCAAATTGGGCAGGGATCGGTCGGTGCCGATCCGACCGGACTGGCAGACCGCACGTATCGAGGTGATGCGGCTGGGGATGTGGGCCAAATTCACCCAGCACCCCCGCGCACGAAGAAAGCTGCTCGGCACGGGCAATGCCCCGCTGGTCGAGGACACCCGAGGCGACCGTTTCTGGGGCGCTGGTGCCGATGGTGCGGGGCGCAACATCAACGGCCGCCTTCTCGAAGGTATTCGTGACGAACTGAACCGACAGCCGGTGCGTTGGCGTGGGGAGGGCGACGAGCCATCACAGGGGTGGGTGCTGTTCGGCAATGGGCTGCTGGTCGTTCCGCCGCACCGGCAGGCGCGGGCCCGCGGGACTTCGCCATTCGGGGAAGTGCATGTGCTACCGGAGTATCAGCCGGGCGGCGACGCGCGGGTGATCGAGGTCGAGTGGGTCCAAGGACCGGTCACGAACTCAACGGAGGTGTCGTAGAGGCGCATCCGACCCGAGACCGCGCTAGCTCGGTCGTTGCGACGGGTTGGACTCGCCTGGTGCGAGGCCGTTGAGCCCGAAGCTTATCGGTACTGCGGTTGGCCGTTCGATCCCGATGGTGAGTTCGAAGGTCTCATCGACCAGATCGTTCCGGGCCTGATCTCACCGGATGGCGCGAGGCCGGCGCCGTAGCCGTCTCGGCGGTCCCGCCCGGCACCGCATCAGGGCCCATTGCCAAGGGGGAGGCGGCATTTCGGTGCTACGCGGCGATCAGATGGTGTCGTTCGGCACGCCGCCGAGCGTGCGTGGCTGCGCGCCAGTGCCGTTCGAATCCGGCGCGCTTCTTGAAGCCGACCCCGGCCGGTGCGGCGACGAAGAAATGCTCGGCGTGGTGGTCGTCTGGGTGGGTACCGTCGCGCACGACCCGGCGCGCGATGCCGTCGTCGCCGAGCACGGTGGTGCCGGGCAAGGTGTTCAGCCACGCGAGCATGTCGGTGCGGGAGCCGTGCCCGAGCGCGCGCACGGCCCGCCACCGCACGCCCTTCTTGGCCGGGTCGCGAGCGGGCTTGGTGAGGCGGCGCAGCTCGTAGACCGCGTGCTTGCCCTCGGCGAGCGCGGCGCCGAACTGGTCGAGCACCACGTCCAGGCCGCCGTCGGCGCGCACGTGGTCGATGGCGCGTTTGCCCGCGATCAGGCCCTGCCGCTCGTTCAGCGCCAAGGCGATGTGCTCGAGCCACAGCATCCGCGCCCCGGCCGCGGGGTGGCGCCGGTACCGGTCGAAGGTCGCCGCACGACCGGCCATGGTGGCCAGGCTGTACGGGCAGAACACGCAGGCGGACTTTTGCCATTGTCGCCCAGTGGTTTTCAGCAAATATGACTCGACGGTCGGGCGGTCCCAGCCCCAGTCGAGTAGCGGGTATTCCCCGGTCCGGGCCGCGGTGTTGTAGCGGGTGTCCTTGAGCGCGCGCCCACTCTCGGTGGCCTCGAACCCGATCAGGTGCCGGTACGGGTGCCCGCCGGTGATGGCGGCAATCGTCGGATCGAGGATCTCGCCCTTGGCATGCACCGAACACAACCGGGCGCCGCCGGTCTGGGGAATGGTGCCCGCGGCGATCATCTCGTCCGAGAGCCGGTACTCGCCGCTGAAGTGCAGGACCCGCGGTGTGCGGGTGTCGGAGAAGACCCGCACACCGCGCCCGTCACGGAAGACCTTGCGCCGCCGGCGCCCGACCTGGATCGTGCGAACCCGGTGGCGGGCCAGGATGGGCAGCACGACCTCGGAGGCATCGAGCCCGGTCTGGGTCCACTCGTCGCCGACCATCGCCACGACGACGGCGATCTCGTCGAGCCGGCACCCCAGCAGCGCGGGGTTGGCAATCATGCGATGCAACAGCGCGGTCGAGTCAGCGCCCAAACCCCACGAAGCGACCACGCGCGGCGGCGGTTCGGTGAGGTCAAGCTGGGCGAGCAGTTCGGCCGATACCGACACCGGCCGCGGCGTCCGCGGCGTCCGCGGCGCCGGCCGCATAGCGACCGTGGTGGGGGACGTGTCATCAGTGCAGTTCAAGAGCATGTTTTCAGACATGACAAAGGCACTCCTTTCGGTGCTGGACGGGGGTGTTCAACCGCGGCCTGCGCCTCGTGATCAAAGAGGGATCTGGCTGTGCGAATCCGGCGGTGCTGCTCCGGAGAGGTTGTGCAGGGTTCGACGCGACCTGATCAGGCCACGATGCGCCCAGCCGGGGAATCCTCTTCTCGGGCAGCGACATTCACGACGAACCGTGAGTCGAAGTAGTCGGTTGTGATGTCGTCGATCTCGCCAGATTGCGTCCGGATCTCGGGCGCGGTCGGCGGCTTGAGGGTCGTAGGGTGCGCCGGGCGATCAGCGCGGCGGGTTAGGTTGTGGCGCCGGGATCGGTGTTCGTGGCGTCGGCGACGGTGATCGTGCGGTAGCAGTCGATGGTGTATTGGCCCTCGTGGATGGTGTGTTGGCGGGCGAAGAGATCGACCATGATCGCGTCGAGATCGGCGAGGTCAGGCTGGGGGAGGGTCTCGAAGATGCTGCGTGCCAGCAGGTATGGGGTGAGTCCTGCGTAGGCGTGCGGCGGTCTGAGAATCGCCAAGCATGCGTCATCGCTCCTCACCCACCGCCAGTCACCGAACGCCGTAGGTCGTCGGGGGTCGTAGGGGTCGTTGCCGGGCAGCTCGGCGAGCGCGGCCTGCAACCTGGTGTAGGCGTCGGCGGGAAGCACGTAGGGGGCGGGGGTGTGGGAGTTGTTCATCGGAGTCCTTTCGAGGGCGGCGTTGGGTTGCGGTGACCGGCGGGTTCGCGGCGTGTCCGGGCCGGTCACCGCTGTCGTCGATCTGCGCTCAGCTCAGGGGCGTTCGGCGTCTTCGCCGGTGAGATGTTCGGCGATCTCGGCCTCGGACAGGTGGCGCAGGAGTAGTCGAATCTGCGCGGTGAGGCCGTCGTTGTTGGCCTGCGATGGTTCGAGGCTGGCGGTGTCATGGACGAGGTCGTAGAGGTCGTCGGAATCCACCCCGTGGCGCTCGGCGAGCGCGGCAAGCCGGCCCACGGTCTCCTCGGCGCCGTCGTCGACACTCGTACTGGCAGCCGGAGCGAGGGACGTGTCATCTCCCCTGGTAGAGGGAGGATTCGAGGGTTTCTGAGGGGTGAGTAGTTCGCGGTGGGTGATCGCGGCGGCCGTCGCGGCGTGGTGCATGGGCGCGGTGACGGCGTGCCCGTGGGCGTGCGGCCGCGCTTGGCCCGGCGCGATCTCGGCGGTGATCGCGACTCGTTCGGCGAAGGTCTCCTCGCCGAACTCGCTCGTCGCGAGGTACGCGTACAGCCGCAGCAGCGCGCCGTGCTCATCGCGGACCCATTCTGCGGTGTCGCCGGGCGCGGGAACCTCGGCTACCGGGGTCCAGATGTCACCGGTGAGCTCGGTCAAGGCCGCGGCATAGCCGGCGATCCAGGTCGGGGAAAGAAGTGAAGGCATCGCGGTGCTCCTATCGGGGTGGGACGTGTCATTTGCACTGGTAGAAGGCGGGTTTCGCGCAGCGCGCGCTGAGATCAACTCGGCGGCGACGGCGGTGAGGTCTCGCCGTGGAAGAAGCAGTTCGCGCCGGTGATCAGTCGCTCGGCCTCGGCCACGGTGAGCGCGCGGTGGTTTTCCAGGTATCCGCGTGCGGAGGCCGAGCGCAGCCGGTAGCGGCCCGGCGAGGTGTTGTGCCAGTCCAGGTACAGGGCGGTCTGGACGTCGCAGTCGTGCGGGTACCACAGCACGGTGAGTGAGACCGAGGGGTTGCCGTCGTAGTGGTCGCAGCGGTGACCGACCATGTAGGACCGGCGGTGGTGGTTGGCGAGCTCGATCAGCTTGGCCATGGCCCGCGGCGCGACGAACGATTCCACGGCTCCCGGTGCGTCCGCAGGCGTTGCGCGAGCCCTGTTCGGGGTGGTGATCAGTTCGAAGGTGCTGTCGTCGGAGGCGGGGATGATGGTGCCGCCGGTGAGGCGCACGGCCCACCACGGAGTCAGATCCGGCGCGAGTTCGGCGGTCACCCGTGCGATCTCCACGCGCCCGGCTAAGCCGATCTCGTGGGCGATCACGTCGCCGGGGCGCAGATCCCGGATCCCGACCACCCGACCGAGGACGGTGGGGGACGTGTCGTTTTCGCTGGTCACAGGGTCGATTTCGGTGGGCTGGATGTTGGTGAGGGTGTCGGTCATGGCCGGTCTCCTTCGGTGTCGGAGGGTTGGTTGGGCTGGTCGACGTCGTGGTCGCGGTACCAGGTCAGGAAGTCGACGCCGTGGTCCTGGGCGAGGTCGACCGTCAGGGTCTGCTCGTAGAGGTCGACGGCGATCCCCTCGGGGGCCTGCGGGCCGGTGTGGCCCTGGGCGATCAGCCAGTCGGCGAGCAACGCCAGCACCGTTCCGGAGGCGACCAGGCCGGGCGCGGTGAGAGTCAACGTCAGCTCCGTGCTGTGTTGCGCGCCGAAAGTGACCTCGGTGCCCGGTGCGGCGGCAGTGAGCCGGTCGACGAGGGCTTGGTAGTCGGGCAGTGCGGCGGCCACGGCACGCAGGTTCGCCAGGGTGGCGGCTTGGTCAGCGAGGTGGCGGCGCAGCAGGCCCTTCGCGTGGTCACGGATCGCGGCGTCGGGGATGTACCGGATCGCGCGCACCGTGCGCTCTTTCGGAATCTGGGCGCTGATGTAGCCGGAGATCCGCTGGTGGTCGAACTCGTCGCGAATGGTGACGGAGGTGAGGTTGAGGACCGGTTCGAGGTGCACGGTCCAGCCTTCGGGTAGGCCGGTCCGGGAGTCGACAGCGATCATGAGGCCCTCCTCGGGGTGGCGATCTGGGTCAAGTTCAGCAAGAAGGGGCCGTGCCCGTTGTCGGTGACGAGTCCGGCCAGGCGCGGGTTCAGATTCCAGGTCCACGGGAAGATCTCGGTCATGGCGTCTTTGGCGATATCGCCGTCGAGGACAGAGCCGGTCGCGTCACGCAGCGCTTTCGCGATCAGGCCGCCTTGATCCCAGTCGAGTTCGAGGGTGTGCGCGGCGGGCACCGTGTTGGTCAGGTACTCGGCGATCCGTTGCAGCGACAAGGTGTTGATCCGTGCGTCGTCTCGCTTGGGTGCGGCGATGGCTTCTGCGAGTTGCTGGTCGAGGCGCTCGGCGCGCGACGGGGCCGCCGTCCCGCGCGGGGTGGGGGACGTGTCATCGGACCTGTTCAGGCGGTTTTCTCGGGCGAGGCTGTGGCGGCCGTCGCCCCCGGCGATGTCGATGGCGTCGGTGTCGATTCCACCGATCCAGCTGGCTGGGCTGCCGGGGTGGGCGGGTGCGTGGTCTGGGGTGTCGGTGAGCCAGTCCGAGAGGTCGCCGTCGAGGTAGTAGAGCTGGCCGTGCGGGCTCAGGATGCGGAAGTCGGAGTCGCCGCCGAAGCCGAAATTGTCGACGTAATTCCACAGGCACACGACGGCCAGGCCGGAAGCAGCGCTGATCTGGCCGAGCACCGAGGTGATCTGGTCGCTGTCGTAGCCGTCGACCAACCGTGACCGCAGCTCGGCCGGGGCACTGCACGTCGTGGGCGCGCTGGCGATGTCGAGCCACCGCGCCACTGCCGAGAGGTCGCCGAAGATGTGGCGGTCGCGGCCCTCGGCCTGCTCGAGGTAGTCGCGGCGCTCGTCGTTCCAGTTGTAGGAGAGGACGCTCCGGAGCGCGTTGGCGACGGTCGTGTCCGGGACTTTGCGCTGATAACTCGCGAGAAGGCCCTCGGCTTCGCGGGCGAGCTCGACGGCGGCGGCGTGTTCGTCGTCGCCTAAGCCGTCTGTGCAGGCGCGCTCGAAGTCGGTGAGAGCCTGTTCCATGTCGGCGATTTCGGTGGTCTGGGTGGGGTGATTGCTCATAGCTGTCTCCTGAGCTGTGTTGGGATTGGCTGCTCGTGCCGCATGGGCTGGTGAGATGCCGTCGCACCTCGCGACGGGTGGCCGCATGTATCTCGGGTTATGAGGGGTGTGCTCGCCGCCGACGAAAGTCAGCGAGGTCGATGTGTTCGCCGGTAGGTCTTGTTGCCAGCGCTGTGCCCGTGATCGGAATCGAACCGACCGGAAACCGTTCGGGCTATGAAAGGGTCACGGTCTCTCTGCCGATGATTACTGCATTCGGGTGCGTGGAACCGTTCGTCTTCGTGTCGCTGTAGACCGCAAGGTTTACGCGTTCGTTTGGTTCGTACCAGCGGTTTTCCGTGTGCTCTCGATTGATTTCGTCCTGTTGGAGGTTGTCGGAGCGGGGCGTATAGACAGTCAAAACAAGTAAGCCTTGGCGGTTGGTGGTTATTTCGACAATGTCTTTTCCGTCATTGGTGGACATTCCTTCCGCCACGTCACTAGCTGGAAGGGAGTAATAGATCTGCTCGTACGTTGTCACCGGGTCCTCATTTCTTCGGGTTAGAGGTCAAGTTCTATGGCGTCGCGGTTGAATTCGGTGTCTTCGGCCTCGAAACCGAAGCGGTCTACTTCTACGAATCCGCCGAGTTCGGATACCTCGTTGGTTAGGTTGTAGTCATCGAGTTCGAAATCGTCGGGTACGTTAACTTCGACCTCGAATTGCACTGATTCTTCCCATCGGAGCGTGATGGTCTTCATTGCGCGAAGTGTCCTTATCCTTTGTGCCTGGCTAGATTCGGAAACGGGCTACCGGTCGAGCGGCGCGGTGATGGTGAAGACTGGCTCGCCTTCGTCTCCGGGGCCGATCTCGATGGCGAGCTCGGTAAGGGTGGGTTCTGTGGCATCGGTATCGGCAATGCGCAGCACGGTGAAGGTGATTCGGTCTATGTCGCGGTGAGCGGGTGTGCGGCGCTGCCGTAGTGAGATCCGGATGGCGCGCATGGCGTTCATCAGGACGTCCCATGCTCGGCCGGTTTCGTCCTGCGCGCCTGAGTCGTGCGGCCACGCGACGGCGTCAGCCCAAGCGTGCGCGGCGATGTGCACGGGCTTGAGAAATCCGGCCTCTCTGGCGAGGTCGCTGAGATCGTGGAGCGTGCCATCGGCGAGGGCATCAGCGCGGGTGTAGGAGGAGATCACGGGGCCGAAGATGTCGGTGAGGCTGACGGCTTGGTTGTTTTGGTCTCTCATACCAATGACTATACCGCCAATAGGCGATAAGGTTAGAACGGAGTTAGTAACAATTAGATAACGCACGGATGGGATTGGTTGCTGGTCACCGGTGTATGTGTGCTGTTGTACAACAACGGATTTGGCGTGTTGCTGTTTGAATTCTGTTGTAGAACAACGGTATTGGGTGTGATTGTGTTGTTCCCCGCGTAGCGGGGTTGGTGGGGTGTGTTCTCCCCGCGTAGCGGGGGTGGGTGGGGTGGTGGTGAGGTGGGTTGTCACCACGGCGTAGCCGGGGTGGGGTGGTGGGTTGGTTGGTTTGAAAATCATTGCGTAGCAATGTTTTTGGGTGGATTGGTCGGTTGGTTGGATTGGGTTGGTTTCTCGCGGAGCGAGAAAGCCGGCGGGAGTCGGCGGGGCTGGCGGGCTTGCCCGCCGGCGAGGGGG
>JACIXH010000141.1 GCA_014360565.1 Nocardia sp. | reverse complement strand
TCAGTGTGCGAGCACCCAGCCGGTAGGAGGCTTCCTTCAGCGCGCGATAGGTGGCCGGACCGACCACCCCGTCGACGAGGAGACCGCGCTGCTGCTGGAACGCGCGGATCGCCGAATCGAGGGACCGATCGAACACCACCTCGGTGTCTTTCCAATACTCCGGTCCGTCAGTGGATTCGACGTGTGGGAGATGCAGGAAACCGAGGCTTGCGAGGGTGCTCCGAACCTCTGCGACGGCTGGTCCTGAATCGCCGTGACGAAGTCGGTGCATGCGTGAGAGCCCTTTCCTTCGGCCGGAGCGTCCGTCGATTGTCTCAGACCCGGGCCGCTTTGCGGCAATCCCGGGTGCAGGCATCCTACGGCGCGTCGGCCGGTAGGAGGCGCTTTTGTCGGCTCTCGGTTAGATGAGGCCTTCGAGCTCGCGCAGCAGCGCCGCCTTGCCCTTGGCGCCGACGATCTGCTTCACCGGCTTGCCGCCCTGGAACAAGATCATCGTGGGCAGCGAGAGGATCTGGTAGTCACGGGCGGTGCCGGGGTTGGCCTCGGTGTCGAGCTTGGCGATGGTCAGCTTGTCGGCGTGGGTGCCCGCGATCTCCTCCAGGACGGGGGCGACCATCTTGCACGGGCCGCACCAGTCGGCCCAGAAGTCGACGAGCACCGGCTTTTCGCTGAGCAGGACGTCGTCGGCGAAGGACTGGTCGGTCACGGTGATGGTGTTGGCGCTCTCGGCCATGGGGTGTCTCCTCGACAGGGGTGGAACTCGAAATCAGTTGGTGTGCACGGCGGCCGGGCCGTCGGCGTGTTCGAGCGTGTTGGCGGTGATGTCGCCCTGCTCGGCGAGCCAGCGTTCGGCGTCGATCGCGGCGCGGCAGCCGGTACCCGCGGCGGTGATCGCCTGCCGGTAGGTGTGGTCGACGAGGTCGCCGACGGCGAACACGCCTGCCACATCGGTGGCGGTGCCCGGATTGGTCACCAGCACATAGCCTTCGCCGTCGAGAGCGACCTGGCCCTTGACGAGTTCGCTGCGCGGGTCGTGGCCGACGGCGACGAACAGACCGGTCGCGTCGAGCTCGGACTCCTCGCCGGTACGGGTGTCGCGCAGAGTCAGACTGGTGACGCTCTTGTCGCCGTTGACCTTCACGACCTCGGAGTGGAGCTGGAACTTGATCTTCTCGTTGGACTTGGCGCGCTCGAGCATGATTCGCGAGGCGCGGAACTCCTCACGGCGGTGCACGATGGTGACGCTCGCGGCGAACTTGGTGAGGAAGGTCGCTTCCTCCATCGCGGAGTCGCCGCCGCCGACCACGACGATGTCCTGGCCCTTGAAGAAGAAGCCGTCGCAGGTGGCGCAGGCGCTCACACCGCGTCCGAGCAGTTCCTGCTCCCCCGGCACGTGCAGGTAGCGCGCGGCCGAGCCCATCGCGAGGATGATGGCGTAGGCCTCGAAGGTCTCGTCACCGACGGTGACCTTCTTGATGGGGCCGGACAGGTCGATGGCGTCGACGTCTTCGGTGCGCAGCTCGGCGCCGAAACGCTTGGCCTGGTCGCGCATCTGTTCCATGAGGTCGGGGCCCATGATGCCGTCGCGGAAACCGGGAAAGTTCTCCACCTCGGTGGTGGTCATCAGGGCGCCACCGAACTGGGTGCCTTCGAAGACCAGCGGCGATAGCTCCGCGCGGGCGGCGTAGACGGCCGCCGTGTAGCCGGCGGGGCCTGAGCCGACGATGATCAGGTCGCGAACTGGCGTGCTCATGGGGCCCTTCCGAAAAAGCAAACTGGGGACGTCTCGGTCAACAACACCCTAATCGGTGTTGTTCCCTGTGCGGTGTGTGGCTGTTGTTGTGCGGTCGGTGCTGCTTGCTCAGCCGATGTCGCGCTGGGTCAGCTGTTCGGGGGTGCCGGTGGCGCAGCCGGTGCCGACGACCAAGGCGGTGATGGTGGGAGCCTTCGCGCCTTGCACCAGGACGAGGACGGCGTCGGAACCACGAAAGGTGATGCTCGTCGCGCCGAGTACTCCCCGGTCGATCCCGTTGGCCCGCACACAGCGGGTGAGTGCGGCGTCGTCGGCCAGTGGGCCGACCACGTCGCGTTTGCCCAGCGCGCGCAGTGCGGCGGCGGTGGTGAGTTCGTCGGCGCCGCCCGGCTCGGTGTACGGGGCGGCGGTGGGGGTGCCTTCGGTGGTGTCGAACGTGCTGAACACGGCACCGGCGCCCGCCAGGACGGCCACTGTGGCGGCGGCCGCGGCGAGTAGCCCGAGTCGGCGCCGGGAACGGGAACGGTAGCGGTCCAGCGAGATCGGGGCCTCGGCGGCGGGTACCGGCTCGACCGTAGGTGCTCGGGGAACAACCGCGAGCGGTGTGACGCGCTCGGTGGGCTCCTCGCCCGCGTCGAGGTCGGCGACGAAACGGAACATTCGATCGGCCACATCGTCGGGCATGCGGTGCATGACCCGCTCGTCGGCGGCCAGCGTGCGGAGGTGGGTGTTCACCTCGTCGAGCTTGTTCAGGTAGTGCAGCGCGTCTACGTCGGTGCGGACCACAGGCCACAGTTGCTCGCGCAATTCGGGCGCGAGGTTGCCGGCATGCAGATCGGCCAGCAGTTCCGACGGGAACGGAGGCTGCGGCACGGATCGAGCCACCTCGCACCTCCCCTGTTCTGTCGATATCGGATCGCAGGATTTACATCGCTGACTTGTTCGTCATTGTTAATGACGCATCCCGACTACGTCCGGTTCCCTGGATCCCGGAAAAATTCCAAACGTTCTTGCAAACGTACGCGCGCTCGGGCGCATCGGCTCTTGATCGTGCCAGGCGCCACGCCGAGCGCAGCGGCGGTTTCGGCGACGCTTCGGCCTTCCATTTCTGTCATGACCAGGGCCAACCGCTGTTCGTCAGGGAGGGTGAACAGCGCCTCGCTCACGACGGTCGACAGTTCGTAGTGAGCGAAGGCATCGTGCGGGTCGACTGCCTCCGGCATCGTTTCGGGAAGGACCGAGACGGCGCGGCGGGTCTTGTTGCGCCGGATCCGGTCGAGGCAGGCATTGACGACGATGGCGTGCAGCCAGCTGCGCACCTCGGATTCGGCGCGGAACGTATCGGCGGTGCGGTGGGCCGAGAACAGGGCATCCTGCAGGCAGTCGGCGGCGTCCTCGCGGCTGTAGGAGGTGCGCAACGCCGTCTGCCAGAGATGGTCGGAGTGCCTGCGCAGCAGCTCGGCGAAGACGTGCGGTTCCCCGCGCACGTGGGCGGCGAGCAACTGCTTGTCGCTGCCGTTCTCCAGGAACGAGCGGACGCTGGACGCGTCCTGCCGCGGTGGCACACCGCGGACTTGCTCGTTGACATCCGGCGACAAAACTGACCCCTTGGAAAGCGCTCGTTACGGCGACTTCAAGTCGGCGAAACAAGGCCGATCCATCACCTGGCTACTACGCGGCGTCCAGGATCGACGTGGACAAATCCTGGGTAACTCTCAACCGAGAGCGCGGGAAGATCATATCGTCGATAACAATTGCGCACCAACCGGACCGCAGTTCGATGAAGATCGGCGACAAGACCGGAAATGATCGACCACCTGCACGGATCGCGAGGCGGGAGGGGACGCGGGCGGCTGAGCTACGGCGCGGCGTCGAAGCGGACGTCGGCGATCGCGGTCTGGAACTGACCACCCGAATTCGCCAGTCCGGTTATCCATACGAGCACGAAACGAGCTGCCTGATCGGTCTGCACGGCGATATCGGTGATCCCGTCACCGAGCTCGGCCGAACCGATCAGCTGGGTCTGGTCGAGCGTGGGCGCGTCGGTGGGCGAGGTACGGATTTCGACGGTGCTGCCCACGCTGGGTGAGGTGATCGACACATTGGTCACCTTCGCCGGCGTCGGCAGCGTGGCCAGCAGCCCCACGCCCTTCTTGAGGGCGGGGAACTGCTGGAAATACTGGTCGGTGCGCCACAGGGTCGTCGCGTTGTTGTCGAGCACCGCGCCCGCCGCCGCGGCGCCGTCGGGGGTGCCCTCCGGCGAGAACACCGTGGCGCCGGTGACCGGCACCGGCACGCTGGTCGGCGGCGCCGCGGGTTCCGAGGCGGGCGGTGCGGACGCCGCGGGCGGCACCGCACTCGAGGTGAGCCCGATATTGATCTGCTGGTCCAGTGGCTTGTCCGACGCGCCGGGCGCGAACACACTCACCATCCACCAGATCAGGACGCCGACCACCAGCGCGGCGAGCACGCCGAGGCCGACCATGATCCACATCATCCGCTGCGAGCGTTCCCGCTCGGCGGCCAGCAGTTCCGGGTCGGCGAGCGAATCGGCACCGGGGGCGACCGCCCGCTGACCCAGCCGTAAGACCGGAATGAAATCGGTCTTCTGGTCGACGACCGAGGCCTGCTCGAGCACGTGCTGCACGGTGGCGGCAGTGCGCACGCCCTTGTTGGATTCCAGCGATCGAACCGCCACGGCCGAGATCTCGAACGGCACCTCGGGCCGGATCTGACGCGGTTCCACCGGCGTCCCGTCGGGCCCGAAATCGGCCAGTCGCAGACCGCCGGTGGTGGCTGCCGAGCCGGTGACACCGCCGACGCGAATCGGCCAACGCGCGGTGATCAGGGCGTAGAGCATCGCGCCGAGCCCACGGACGTCGCCTTGGGCGTCGGAATCGCCGAGCGTGCCGGGGAACGCCAGCACAGCGTCACCGGAGGCGCTGATCCGGATACGGTCGGGATGGTCGATCGACAGTGAACCGCCGCCACGGTGGGCGAGTTCGGCCGCCGAGGCGAGTGCCCGGATCGCTCGGGCCGCACCGACCGGCGACGGCACGGTTTCGGCCATCTCCCGCAGCGAACGGCCAGGGGTCCACTCGGCGACGACGATGCCGCCGGAGCTGCCACGGACCACGTCGAGCACCCTGGCCAGGCCGGGCGAATTGATCCGGCCGAGCCGCAGTGTGCGCGAAAGCACCGCCTGCGGGCCGTCGTGGCCGGAGTTCTCGCTCGAGGTCTGATCGGCGTCGACAAACGTCAACGCGACCTCGCGATCGAGTTTGATGTCGAGTGCCTGCCAGAACTTCAGCCCGCGCGCACCGCCGTGACCGGCCAGCAGCCGGTAGCGGCCACCCGCCACGGACGCCCCGGGGATGAGCTTGGGACCGCGCTGGGCACGGTTGGCCGCGCCCCCGGGGGGCACCTGCGGTGGGATCGGCAGCATGCCGGTGTCGTAGGTCGGATCGTGCGGCGGCATGGCCGAACGCGCGTCTTCATCATGCGTGTCGCGTTCGTCCGGCGCGTCGGCCTGCTCTCGTCCAGTCGAGTTCGGAGCGTCGGGCCCGACCTCGGTGGACATTCCTGCTGCCGCGCGCGCCGCAGAATCAGCGGCTGGGACGCCGCCCACCGCGTCATCGCTCACCCTAGGTCCTCCTTCGGCCTGAAAACCCGTGTCGGTCTGCGGAACAGCGTACGGGAACTGTGCTTTACCGGTGCTGTCAACAGCGCCCGGTCGAATGACGGGGAGCACCATGGTCTGGGTGTCCAAAGACTGCCCGTATGCGGGGAATCCATAGGTATCCGGACGGCGCAGGACGGTGGTCGCGTAGATGTCGTCGGCCGGGGTGTCATCGAGTCCGAGATCCGGCGCGGGCGGGGTGAGACCGAGCTTGCGCGAGATGGCGACGGTGATGGCGACGACCTCGGGGATACCGGCCAGACGCATCAGACCGAAGGTCACCGAGAACATGACCAGCGAATCGAGGACCACACGCAGCAGCGAGCCCGCGCCGCCGGAGACGCGGTCGAGTCCGGTCACCGTGTCGACGATCAGCATCACCGCGCCGCCCGCGATCGAGGCGAGCAACACTCTGGTCACAGTTCGGCCGACATTGACCATCCGCAAGTCGCCGAGGCTGCGGTGCAGCAGCACGCCGCCGATCACCGCGCCCGCCGTGAATCCGAGGCCGGTGGCGACACCGAGCACGATCACCACGTCGTCGCTGTCGCGGGCGATGACCGGTGCCAGTGCCGAGATCGCGATCTTGATCGTGGTGATGCCGAGGATGATCCAGGTCGGTGTCCACGCCTGCTCACGCGCATAGAACACCCGCAAATGGATGAGCACGAGCGAATACGGGATGAGCGAGAACGCCGACCAGCTCACCGCGTCGCCCAGACGTTCGGCGTCACCGGAGAACCGCGCGTAGCCGTAGAGCGCCTGGCCGATCTCCGGACCCGCGAGGGTCATGAAGGTGACGATCGGGATCAACGCGATCATCGTCAGCCGGGTGGCGACCGACAGGTCGTCGACCACCGCAGGCGTGTCGTCGTCGGCGGCGCTGCGGCTCAGCCTCGGCATGATCGCGGTGAGCAGGGTTACCCCGATCACGCCGTAGGGCAGCTGCAACAGCGCCCAGGCGTTGGCGAAGATCGCGGGACCCGCCTCGTCGGCCTGGGAGGCGATATTGTTCGCCACCACCAACCCGACCTGGCTGATCAGCACGTACAAGATGATCGCGATGCCCATCTTGCCGAATTGCTTGAGGCGCGCGTCGACTCCCCAGAGCGGACGCAGGTTGATCCCGTGCCTGCGGATCGCGGGCAGCAGGCACAGTGCCTGGGTCGCCACGCCCGCGGTGATGCCGAGGCCGAGGACCAGCAGTTTCGGATCGCTCATCCGCACCGGATCGAGGGTGATCTCGCCGGGTGTCAGCGCGTAGATCGCCAGCACTGTCAACGCGACCACATTGTTCATCACCGGCGCCCACGCACCCGGCTTGAACGCCTGCCTCGTGTTGAGAATCGCGGTGAACAACGCCGACATGCCGTAGAAGAGCAGCGCAGGCGCCAGCAGGTAGGTCAACGCGACGGTCAGGTCCGTGTTCACCTTGCCGTCGGCGGAAACGAGCACGTGACCGGCGAGGATCGGCGTAGCCGCCAAGGTCAGAACTGTGGCGACGAACAGCACGGTGAAGGCCGCTGTCACCAATCGGCGCACGAACGCGGCACCGTTGTCGGCGTCCTCCTGCTCGGCGCGGATCAACGTCGGCACGACGATGGCGGTGAGCACGGCGCCGAGCACGAGCTCGGCGATCATGTTCGGGATCAGGTTCGCCGAGATGAACGCGCTCGCGATGGCCGGACCCAGGACCGTCAGCAGCAACAGCTGCTTGGCGAATCCGGTGATCCGGCTGATCAGCGTGGCGACCGCGATCGAACCCGAGTCCTTGAGCAGCTTCGCATTGGCACTCATCGGGGCTGCGCCCGCTGGGGAGGCAGGCTCGGCCGCTACCTTCTTCGGCCTGGCGATGACCTGGGTGCGCTCAGCCGATCGATCAGCCGGGCCGGTCGCAGCCTGTCCACGCGCGCCGAGTCCGGCACCTGCCGAACGTCCGTCGCGCCCGGAATCCGTGGCGGGCATTCCGGGAAAGCCCGCGCTCGGTCGCGCCTGCTCGGGCGGACCTTGCCTGCGTCCGTCGGCTCGAGCGGGCCGGTCCTGTCGCGGAATGGCGCCGGACTGCCCACCACGAGGCGGGGCCGGTCGTTGCCGCGGGAACTCGCCCGAGGGAGCTGGCCGCCGCGGGGCGTATCCATCGGGTTCGGCGCCCGGGCCGGGGCGCTGCTGCTGCGGGAATTCGCCCGAGGGGCTCGGGCCGGGCCGGCGTGGAGCTTGCCCGCCCGGGGCGGGGCGTTGCTGCTGCGGGAATTCTCCCGAGCGCCCGGCGGAACCAGGCGCACGGCGTTGCGGTGCAGGGAGGGGGCGACCGTCGGGGCCGTACGCGGGTGGGCGCGGTGGCTCGCCGGGACGTCCCGATGGACCAGCTGGTGCAGCACCGGCAGGACCTCTTCCACCGGGACCGTGCGACGGCCCGCCGGGGCGTTGTTGCTGCGGGAATTCCCCCGAGCGGTCAGCCGGGCCCGGTGGCTGCCGACGCGGATCGGGGACCTGCCCCGGTACTTCGCCGTGCGGCGGAAGTTGCGCTGGGGGCGGGCCCGGTCGGCCGGGCCCGGAGCGGGGCCGGACGGGCGGTTGGGCAGCGTCGGCGTGATCCGGTCCGGGGCGGTATCCGGACGGCGGCGGTTCCGGGCGATAGGCCTGCTGGCCACGCGGCCCGGGCCCGTGGGGGGTGCAATGAGCGGAGGGCGGTTGGGGTGCGCTCGGGTCGGCGGAACCTGGCCGGTAACCCCACTGTTCAGGGCGACCAGGCGACTGACCGGGTGGTACGTCGGAGCGGGGGGCGTTCGGACCGGCGGCACCCGGTCGGTAACCGCCCTGTCCCGAGGCGTCGGGCCCGGGGCGCTCCCCCGGATGGCGGGGTGCGCCGGTACCCGGGTGACGAGGCATCGCCTGCGGATCGAATCCTGGTTCACCGGGCCGGACCGGCGGCCGACCGTCTCTAGGACCTGCGAAGTCGGGGCGTTGACCGGGTGCACCGGAGCGTGGATCGGCAGGTGGCACTGCCTCGTCGCGATCGGCGTCCTGACCGGCCGTCATCCCACGTTCCCACGGCGCACTCGGGGCCCGGCGCAGGGTCGGGTCGTCGTCGTGGTCGCGCCGATGAGCGGAATCATCGTCGCTCATCATGCCTCCTGTACCCGGCGTAACCCGCGAATGCCGCCGGTCCGATGAGCGTTTTGCTCACCAGTGCCACTCTCGTCCTTGTCTGTCATGGTGCCCTGACCGCGCGTCGGACGCGGGTGTTCACTGCCGTTGCAGCCGCTCACGTGCGCGCCGCAGCCGACCCGCGCGTTCGACCGTCGCCGGCGCGAACCCCTCGTCGGCGGGGTCGGGTTGGCCGCGGAACCGCCGCAGCAGTCGGCGCCCGGCCAGCAGCAACAGCAGTATCGCGGCACATCCGGTAATTATGGCCAGCGCCTGACCGTAGGCGTTCGAGCGCACCGAGACCGAGGTCGCTTCTCCTAGCGCTATCCCGTCCGGGGTGGTAAGGGCGATCGGAATCACCAGCTTACGGCTGTCGCTCACCTCGGTCGGGATCTGGAACGAGCGGGTCCCGGATGGCGGAAGCAGCTGTTCACCGATATCGGTGATCTTCGTCTCCGCAGGTGCTTCGATCCGGAACATCACCCGGATCGCGACCGGTAGTTCATTGCGCGCCACCAGCAACAATGGGCTCTGCTCGGAGGCCAGCGCGTACACCCCGCCCGGCGGCAACACCGACACCGAGGAGAACATCGTGTCGAGTTCGCGAGTCGCCTGGTCGATGCGGCGCTGGGCGTGCATATCGGCGAAGGTGTCGTTGTCGCCCCTGCGATCGGACAGGCTCAGCGCGCGCAACAGGTCCTCGCGCACCGGAGTGAGGAACGCGTGCGGGGTGAGTTCGGATTCGGGCAGTTCGACCACAGCGCGCATCAGCTCGCTCACTCGTGCGCCCTGGGCCTGGATCGGCCCGACGTACTGTTCCGGCGTGGCGTCGTGCGCTGCGCGCGGCAGGTACTCCAGCCCGAACGGCCGCGGGTCGGGAGCCTGGGAAACGAGGTCGACGAAGCTGCGCGGACCGGCGAGGTTGTTGCGGGTGAGCAGTTCAACCTGTTCGAGCAGCGCGATGCCCTCTTCCCGGCTGGCACCCCACTGCTGCGGGGGCATCAGCAACTGCGAACGGGGCCGATCCGGCGACGGATTGAGCGCGCTCCAGGCCATCGCGCCGAGCGCGTCCTGCAACCGGGCCGCGCGCGAGTCGTTGGTGACATCGAAACGCACCTTCGACGGTGTGAACGACGGCGTCGGCGGGCTCGAACCGACCGCGGCCAGCGCCGTCGCCGACCAGATATCGAAAGTGGTCACGCGCAGCGCGGGATCGGTGCCTGCGGCGGCACCGGGGGGCGGTTCGACGCTCACACCCGGCACCCGGACGACATCGGGGGCCTGCTGTTCCCCGCCGACGACCACGTCGGGCGTGAGCATGGTCGGCGCGCTGGTCAGCGCGTTGTCGGTATCGGCGGGTAGCTCGTCGCTCCACACCGCCGAACCGGCCAGCACCGCGGTGCCGTACCCGTGCTTGCGCAACAACTGTCCGGCCGGATCGTCGATGCTGCCCGAATCGGGCAGGCTCACTCCGCGCAACGACTGGGTGCCGAGAATCGAGTCCACCACATCGGCGGGTGCGAGCAGGGCGCGCGCCGACAGTCCCTGATCGTTCACCGCGGCCAGCGCCGGCAGATCTACCTGGGCGAACGGCAAGGCCACCGTGCACATCGACCGGGCCAGTGCGCGCAATCTGTCGAGCCACGCCTGCGCGCTCGCCGCGCCGGTCCCCTCTCTGGTCGCCCCGCCCGGATCCGACGGACTCGCCAGCACCCGATAGCCGTGCGTCATGGTCTGCACGGTCGAGATCAGGTCGGGATCGACGGCGATACACACCGACCCGGCCACACCTTTGTCTTTGCCTGCGGTGGGCACCACCGATTTCAGCGCCGCGACGAGCTGTTCGAGGCGTCCGCCCTTGCTGACAGAGGCCGCGAGTTCGTCGTCGAGCAGTTCGACCTGGCCGTTCACCGAGCCGGGCCTGCCCGCGACCATCCGCGGCCGGTCGGCCAGCGGCCAGATCATCGTGGTCGCGATCGGCGTCGCCTCCGGCGGTGCCGACACCGGCGGGTTCGTCTCGTCGGTGCCGGGCAGCCCGAGCACGGGCAGCAGGAAGCGCGCGTCGTCGAGCCTGGCCTGGGTGCCGTAGGCGGGCTCACCGTTGACGTTGAGCAGCAGTGGATACACCCCGGGATCGGTGAGCCCGAGCGAAGCCTCCGACCCGGCGCGCAACGCGATACTCACCGAGAACTGTTTACGCTGGCCAGGACTCAGCTGCGGCGCCACATCATGAAACGGGCCGGTGACTTCGTAGTTCACCTGGTCCAGCCGCAGCGAACTGCGCAATCCGCTCGGGGTGCCGATCGCGGCCGCCCGCTGGATCCGCACACTCACGTCGTCGACGACCCGATCGCCGATATTGGTGACGGTGCCCGACACGGTCAGTTTCGGGTCGCTGCCGGTGGTGACAGTGCCCGGCGCCACGGCGTCCAGAGTGAGCTTGAGGAACTTCGGCGTTCCCGACCCGTCCGCCTGAGCGTGCGCGACCGCGGGCAGCAGCGTCAACGAACCCAGGAGGGTCAGGACCGCCGTGATCAGCCGGAACAGTCCACCCGTCATCGCTTGCCGGTCTCCATCCGGTCGATCAATCGATTCGCCACTTCCGCCAACCGGCGTTCGTCGGCGTAGGCCAATCGGGAATCCAACTCGCTCAACGGAACCCACGCAACCTGGGTGACTTCGACATCGGCGTCGGACAGCTCACCGCCCAGGCACCGCAGCAGGAAATGGTGCACGGTCTTGTGTACCCGTCTGCCCTCGGTGACGAACCAGTAATCGATACTGCCGAGTTCGGCGACCACCTCGCCGTCGATGCCGGTTTCCTCCGCGACTTCGCGAATGGCGGTCTGCTCGGAGGTCTCGCCCTCTTCGATATGGCCTTTGGGCAGTGACCACAGCAGCCGGCCGCGTCTGTCGGTACGGCCGATCAAGGCGGCGGTGCGCTGCTCTTTGGGGCCGTCGAGGCCCTCTACGACCAGGCCGCCTGCCGAGGTTTCCCGGACGGTGCGCATGCGGGGTTTGCCGGCGTTGTTCGCCGAACCGCGCCGCCGCGGCTGGCGGCGTCGACTGTTCGCGCGATCGGCCGGAGGAGACACTCGCCCAGCTTAGCGGTGCGGATCGAGTGCGGGCGCTGTCGAGGGTGCGGGGTCGGGCTTTGTTGCACGGTGGGGTCAGGAGGGCGGTGGGCGGCGGACGGTGGGAAACGATTCGACGGGGTCGGTAAGGTGCCTGTGTGGTTTCTCCTGATGTTGTCCCTGATGCTGTGGCGGATCGTCGTGCTCGCCTGCTGGCGGGGGCGGCGGTGACGTTGGGGCAGCTCAATGATGTTTTGCAGCCCTTGGGGGCGTTATTCGCCGAGCGGGGGCACAGTCTTTATCTGGTCGGCGGCAGTGTGCGGGACGCGGTGCTCGGGCGGCTCGGCAACGATCTGGATTTCACCACCGATGCGCGGCCGGAGGTTGTGCAGGAGTTGATGCGCGGGTGGGCCGACCACCTGTGGGACACCGGTGGCTTGGCTTTCGGGACGGTCAGCGCTGCCAAGGACGATCAGCAGCTCGAGATCACTACTTTCCGGGCCGATACCTACGATCGGGTCTCGCGTAATCCCGAGGTCACCTTCGGTGACACGCTCGACGGTGACCTGGTGCGCCGGGACTTCACGGTGAATGCGATGGCGGTCGAGATCGCCGCGGACGGGTCGCTGGAATTCGTCGATCCGCTCAACGGCATCGACGCGCTGCTCGATGGTGTGCTGGATACCCCTGCGGCGCCGCAGGATTCGTTCGGCGACGATCCGCTACGGATGCTGCGGGCCGCACGTTTCGTCGCCCAGCTGGGTTTCGAGGTGGCGCCCCGGGTGCGGGCGGCCATCATCGAGATGGCCGATGAGATCGACCGGATCACCGCCGAGCGGGTACGCGCCGAACTCGACAAGCTGATCGGTGCCGACCACCCGATCGACGGCATCAACCTGATGTGCGACACCGGTCTGGCGCAGCGGGTGCTGCCCGAGGTGCCTGCGATGAAACTCGAGATCGACGAGCACCACCAGCACAAGGACGTCTACCAGCACTCGCTGACGGTGCTGCAGCAGGCGATCGACCAGGAGGACGGCGACCCCGACCTGGTGTTGCGCTGGGCGGCGCTGCTGCACGACATCGGCAAGCCCGACACCAAACGCAACGAGCCCGCGGGCGGGGTGAGCTTCCACCACCACGAGGTGGTCGGCGCCAAGATGGTGCGCAAGCGGATGCGGGCGCTGAAGTATCCGAAGGCGTTCACCGAAGAGGTCGCGCGCCTGGTCTTCCTGCACCTGCGTTTCCACGGCTACGGCAAGGGACAGTGGACGGATTCGGCGGTGCGCCGCTACGTCACCGATGCCGACGACCTGCTCGATCGTCTCCACAAGCTCGTGCGCGCCGACTGCACCACGCGCAACAAGCGCCGCGCGGCCGCCCTGCGCGCGACCTATGACGAGCTGGAGGAGCGGATCGCGGTGCTGCGCGAGCAGGAGGATCTGGCCCGTGTGCGGCCGGATCTGGACGGCAACGCGATCATGGAACTACTCGATCTGCCACCGGGACCGCAGGTGGGTAAGGCGTGGAAGTTCCTGAAGGATCTGCGCCTGGACCGCGGCCCGATGACCAGGGAAGAGGCCGAAACGGCGCTGCGGGAGTGGTGGTCTGCGCAGCAGTCCTGATCAGAACACGATCAGCGTTGTGCCCGCGATGATGGCGTCGCGGATCTGGGTCAGGTCGAACGAGCCGGTGGTCTCCGGCAGTTCGAGCCGGAATTTCACCACGTCGCCGCGACGGTGCGCGTAGGAGATGCTGGCCCGGTTGGGCAGGTCGTCGAGCAGTAGCGCGGGCGCGGGCACGACGCGTTTAGGCAGCCGGATGCCGTACCAACTCGCCTTGCGGATGTCGAGCGTGAGCAGGTTGTCGTAGACCTGTCCGTCCACGACAGCCCGCATCTTGCGTGTGCGATGGGTGGCGACGATGTGTCCGCGCTCGTCGAGGCGCACCCGCCAGTCCAGATTCTGGGCGTCGACCCAATCGGCCATCGCGCCGATCCCGATGGCGCCCTCGATATCGAGCTGCTGGACCCGAACCTTGGTCGGCACACCGGGGATCAGTCGCACGCCGTGCGCGACCACGGTGACCGCGTCGAACGGATGTGAGTCCCACACGAGGTTCGACAGCACCGTCTTGCTCTGGAAGTGAGCGCCGCGTCTGCGCACCTTGAACGAGTCGAGAGTGGCGGTGAGCTCGTGTCCCAGCAGCGTGGCGCTGATCTGCTGGCCGCCGAAACGGCTGAGGATGCCCTCGCTGAGCACGGTCATCAGCACATCGGGCATGAGCGCGGTGACGGTTCCGGAACCCAGATCGGCGACGGGGTCGGCCCAGGACGTGGTGAAGCCGAGCCACTGGTCGATCCATGACGGGTCGAGCAGACGTTTGCCCATGTCGACAGCGCCCGCCAGTGACCAGGACTTCGGATCGAAATACGTGGCCATGATGGCTCCGAGCGTACTTGGCCGGATCACCGGAGACCATGAAGTGTGACCGGACAATGGGATATCCCGTGCAGATGTTTCCGAGAATACGGATCTTCTGGGTTGTTGTGACCGAATCTACGGACATAACATGATGGCGTGGCGAAACTGCGAATCAAGGAAGCGGCCGATCTGCTCGGCGTCAGCGACGACACGGTGCGCCGCTGGATCGACACGGGCACGCTCACCGCGACCAAGGACGCCGCGGGCCGCCTGGTACTCGACGGCCGGGAGCTGGCCGAACACGCCGTCGGCCAGGCGCGCACGCCGCATACCCAGGTGGGAAGTGCCAGCTCGGCCCGAAATCGATTCCCCGGTCTGGTCACCCGCGTGGTGAGCGACACGGTGATGGCCCAGGTGGAGATGCAATGCGGGCCGTTCACGGTGGTTTCGCTGATGAGCAGCGAATCGGTACGCGAGCTGGGGCTGGAGCCGGGCAGCGTGGCGCTGGCGAGCGTCAAGGCCACGACAGTGGTGGTCGAGAAAGCCGCCGGATGATCCGCGCGGCGGCGCTGGGTGCGGCACTGGTGGTGCTCGCCGTCAGTGGTTGCGGCAGTGGCGATACCGGGAGATCCACGCTCACGGTGTTCGCCGCGGCCTCGTTGAAGAACGCCTTCACCGGGCTGGAGCAGGACTTCGAGAACGCCAATCCCAGTGTGGACGTGCAGTTCTCGTTCGCCGGCTCGTCCGACCTGGCTGCCCAGCTCGAAGCAGGCGCTCCCGCTGACGTTTTCGCCGCAGCGGACCAGCCGACAATGGACAAGGCCGTCCGAAGTGGCCGCATCACCGCCGCACCGGTCACCTTCGCCACCAACGTCCTCACCCTGATCACCGCGCCGGGAAATCCCCTGGGCATCACCGGAATCAACGACCTGGCCGATGCCGCCCTGGTCGTCTGCGCTCCTCAGGTGCCGTGCGGCCGGGCGACGGAGCAGTTCGCCGAGGCCGCGGGGACCACTCTGCGACCCGTGAGCCAGGAATCCTCGGTCGCCGACGTCCTCACCAAGGTGACTTCGGGCCAGGCCGACGCAGGCTTCGTGTACGTCACCGACGCGTCCGGCGCCGGTAAAGATGTGAGCACGGTTGCCGTCCCCGAGGCGTCAGCGGCGGTGAACACGTATCCGATAGCGGTAGTGGCGGATTCGGAACAAGCCGCGATTGCGCGCAAGTTCACCGAGTTGGTGTCCGGTCCCACCGGCCGCGCGGCCTTGGCGGCCGCGGGCTTCGGCGCACCGTGATCGCGCCAAGGAAGCACCGCATGAATGCAGGGCTGCCTCGCTGGCTGTGGGTGCCTGCTGTTGCCGGCTTCGCGTTGGTGTTGCTGCCGCTGGGCGCATTGGCCTCTGGTGTCGAATGGGGCCGGTTCGTCGAGCTGGTGAGTACCGAAGCATCAAGGGATGCCTTGTGGTTGAGCCTGCGAACGGCGACGGCGAGCACGGTGTTGTGTCTGGTGTTCGGAGTGCCGATGGCCGCGGTGCTGGCACGAGCGCGATGGCGCGGGCTGCCGGTGCTGCGGGCACTTGTATTGCTGCCCTTGGTCTTACCGCCCGTTGTCGGTGGCATCGCGCTCCTGTACACCTTCGGCAGGCAGGGACTGCTCGGGCAACATCTGGAAGCCGCCGGGATTCGAATCGCGTTCAGCACGACCGCCGTCGTTGTGGCGCAAACCTTTGTGGCGCTGCCGTTTCTGGTGCTCACCATCGAGGGCGCGCTGCGAACGGCGGGTAGCCGCTACGAGCAGATCGCAGCCACCCTCGGTGCGGGCCCGGGCACCGTCTGGTGGCGCATCACCTTGCCACTGCTTCGCCCAGCCCTGATTTCCGGCGCGGTTCTCGCCTTCGCCCGTGCCCTCGGCGAATTCGGCGCCACGCTCACCTTCGCGGGCAGCCTCCAGGGCCGCACCCGCACCCTGCCCTTGGAGATCTATCTCCAGCGCGAGGCCGATCCCGACGCGGCCGTTGCCCTTTCGGTGGTGCTGATCATCGTCGCGGTGCTGATAGTCCTGCTCGCCTATCGCCGCACCAGCCCGATCCCGGGCACCCAGCTGCGCAGCAGCGCCGGTGTCCCCCGCGAGATCGGCGGCGTGAAGTGACCGCGGATTCGGCCGGGCACAACCCCGTCACCGGACCGGCTGCGGTGCCCGGCGGATGGACTGCCGACACGACAGGGGCGCCCGAACGCGCCACGCAATTCGCAGAGGCGGCATCCGGCTCCCTGAGCGCACCGGCGAGGAC
>JACIXH010000140.1 GCA_014360565.1 Nocardia sp. | reverse complement strand
GCCTTCGCGCGGAGCAGTGAGCGGGTCGCGCGGTTCCTCGGCACCGGCCGCTATCTGGCGATCCAGACGGTGCTCGTCGTGGTGTGGGTGCTGCTCAACGTGTTCGCGGTATCGCTGCGCTGGGATCCGTACCCGTTCATCCTGCTCAACCTGGCCTTCTCCACCCAGGCCGCCTACGCTGCGCCGCTGATCCTGCTGGCGCAGAACCGCCAGGACAACAGGGACAAGGTCTCCCTCGAAGAGGATCGCACCAGGGCAGCGCAGACCAAGGCCGATACCGAGTTCCTCGCCCGCGAGCTCGCCGCGCTGCGGCTGGCGGTCGGCGAGGTCGCCACGCGCGATTATCTGCGCCGTGAGCTGGAGGAGATCAAGGACATGCTCGACCACATCGACTCGGTCACCACACCTGACGGCGCGCCGAAGTCGGACAAGAAGCGGAAAGCGGTACGCAAGAAAACCTCCGGTCAAACGCCCTCTTCCGCCCCGATTTCGCCTGGTGCTCCAGACGCATGACCGGAAATGCTCAACAACTACCTGACCGGTAGGTAACCTGGATCACGTTGTTCCGGGCGGGCCGGATGGGGACTCTGCGGCACCGCTGCTTTTCGACGAAAAGGGTGTGGCCGTGCGAATTTCTGCTCCGATAACGATGTCGGCCTTGGTAGTCGCAGGTCTCGTCGCATCGGGTTCGGGGGTGCACACCAGCGACCCGAGCACCGCGCCGACCGCGCCGGAAGCCCTCCTGGCCGCGACGGCGAGCACCACCGAGGACACACCCGAAACCGATCCGTCCGAGATCGTCGGCCTACTGCCGGTGGCGCAAGAGGCGCCGCGCAGACTGCGCGCGCTCAATGCCAACACCGCCACGCCGTTCGCGGGAACGGTCCCACTGCAGAGCATTTCACTACCCACCGGTAGCGGGGCGCTCGGCATCCCGGAGATCGTGCTCGCCGCCTACCGCAATGCCGAACTGGCCCTGGAATCCGCGCAGCCAGGTTGCGGGCTCACCTGGAACCTCCTCGCAGGCATCGGCCGGATCGAGTCCGGGCACGCCAGCAGCGGCCGCACCGACCCCGCCGGCACGACGACGACCCCGATCTTCGGGCCCGCCCTCGACGGCACGCTGCCCGGCAACGAGATCATCAAGGAAGCCGACGGCGGATTCGTGCGGGCCCTCGGTCCCATGCAGTTCCTGCCGAGCACCTGGGTGCACTACGCCGCCGACGGCAACGGCGACGGCGCGTCGGACCCGCACAATGTGTTCGACGCCGCGCTGGCCGCGGGCAAGTATCTCTGCTCGGGCGGCATGAACCTGCGCGAGGCAGCCCAGGAACTGCGGGCGGTGCTGCGCTACAACAACTCCATGTCCTACGCGGCCAACGTGCTGAGCTGGTCGGCGGCGTATCGGACCGGCGGCGCACCGAGTCAGGTGGCCATCTCGCCGGAGATCATTCCGCCGGGCAGCGGACCGCTGGTGGCGCCGAACGTGCTGGCCGCGTCGACCGACACCCCCACCACGACCACGCCCGCGCCGAACACACCGGCCACGCCGAACACGCCGAGGGCCACCACCCCGACCCAGGTGATGATCACCCTGCCCGGTCTGCCGCCCATCCCCTGCGGGATCTTCTGCCCGGCACCGGTCGCGCCGCCCGAGATCTGCGTCAGCGAGCCGTTGCCCGCCGATATGCCGAACCCGCTCGAACCGGCGCCGCAACCCGCCCAGCAGACCTATGGCGCCGCCGCGCCGAAGGATCCGGCCGCGCCCGAGCAGCCGCTCGTGGAGCCCGCCGCGTGTGCCCCGGCTGCCGTCGCACCGCCAGAGCCCGCCCCCGTCACGCCGGAGAAGACGCCGGAACCGGGTGTCGCGCCGGCCGAGGAACCGGCGCCTGCCGAGCCCGCGCCCGTAGCGCCCACCCAGCAGCCCGGCATCACGCTGCCGTTCGGCATCGTCATCCCGCTGCCGCCCGCCCCCGCACCGGCTCCGTAGAAATCAAACCGAAATACAGATCACGGAGGGGTAACAAAAAGGTCTCGGGTGCGGTAATCTCTTCTCATCCAACACGGTTGAGGAGGGCACCACACAGTGGGTCGTCATCGGAAACAGCCTGCTACGACAGTTCGCCGTAGCTCGCTCATCGCACTGACCGGTTTGGTCCCCGCTGGATTGGTAGCCGTTACCGCGGCAGCTACCGAGGCGACCACGGCAACCAACGCAGCGGTCGAGCACGACCTGCTGCCCGGCGCGGAGCCGGAGGCAACGGCGGATCTGGTCGCCTCGCCACAGGCCGACATCGTCGAGGCCGTCCACGCGGAAGCGCGCCAGTCGCCCTCGGCCAAGCCGGTCGTGAAAACCATTGCGCTGCCGAATGATCGCGCGTCCGCCGACCTGCCGGCCGGCCCGCTCGGCATACCGGGTATCGCGGTGGCCGCCTATCAGACCGCCGAACAGCAACTGGCCGTGGAGAATCCGCACTGCGGTATGTCGTGGTCGCTGCTGGCGGGCATCGGCCGCGTCGAGTCCACCCACGCCTACGGCAAGGCCGACGCACAGGGCAATCCGATCAAGGCGGTCTACGGACCGGTCCTCGACGGCAGCCTCTCGGGCAACAACGTGATCCACGACAGCGACGGCGGCGAGCTCGACGGCCTCGGCAGTTACGACCGCGCCATCGGCCCGATGCAGTTCCTGCCCGAAACCTGGCACCGCTACGCCGCCGACGGAAACGCCGACGGCGTCGCCGACCCACAGAACCTGTTCGACGCGGCCCTCACCGCGGGCCGATATCTGTGCGACGGCGGCCTGGATATGCGCGATTGGTCACAGCAGTCGAAGGCGATCCTGCGCTACAACAACTCGATGGCCTACGTCGCCAATGTGATGGCGTGGTCGGGTTCCTATTCCAGTGGCCTCGCCCCCAAGCCCCAGGATCTCCCACAGATCCACTAGAGACCGTCGACCACCTGCCCCGGATCTCTGCCGATCCGGGGGGCATAACATCGGGCAAGCGGGGCCGGACCCAGGACCGCCTGCCATACGCGGGGGGATAACATCGGGCTTATGTCAGTGATTACGGAAGCGGATGTGCGGGCGGCGCTCGCGAAGGTCGACGACCCGGAGATCCGCAAACCGATCACCGAGTTGGGCATGGTCAAGTCCATCGCCATCGCCGACAGCGGTGACGTGCACATCGAGATCTACCTGACCACCTCCGGGTGCCCGTTGCGGACCGAGATCATCCAGCGGGTCACCAAGGCCGTCGCCGATGTCAACGGTGCGGGCGCGGTGAGCGTCGATCTCGACGTGATGAGCGATGAGCAGCGCACCGAACTGCGCAAGTCGCTGCGCGGGGATTCCGCCGAGCCGATCATTCCGTTCGCCCAGCCCGGTTCGTTGACCCGCGTCTACGCGGTGGCCTCCGGCAAGGGCGGCGTCGGCAAGTCCAGCGTCACCGCCAACGTCGCCGTGGCGCTGGCCCAGCGTGGGCTGTCGGTCGGGGTACTCGACGCCGACATCTACGGCCACTCCATCCCGCGCATGCTCGGTACCGACGCCCGCCCCACCCAGGTCGAGCGGATGATCATGCCGCCGGTCGCGCACGACGTGAAGATGATCTCGATCGCGCAGTTCACCGAGGGCAACACCCCGGTGGTGTGGCGCGGCCCGATGCTGCACCGCGCGCTGCAACAGTTCCTCGCCGACGTGTTCTGGGGCGACCTGGACGTGCTGCTGCTCGACCTGCCGCCCGGCACCGGCGACGTGGCGATCTCCATCGCCCAGCTCATCCCCAGCGCCGAGATCCTGGTCGTCACCACCCCGCAGATCGCCGCCGCCGAGGTGGCCGAGCGCGCGGGTGCGATCGCCCTGCAGACCCGCCAGCGCATCGCAGGCGTCGTGGAGAACATGTCCTGGCTCGACCTGCCCGACGGTTCCCGCATGGAGCTCTACGGCTCCGGCGGCGGCCAGGTCGTCGCCGACCGCCTCACCCGCGCCGTCGGCTCGAATGTGCCGCTGCTCGGCCAGATCCCGATCGACCAGGCCCTGCGCGAAGGCGGCGACGAGGGCACCCCGATCGTGCTGTCCGACCCGGCCAACCCGGCCGCCGTCGCCCTGCTCGAGGTCGCCGACAGGCTCGCCGTGCGCAAGCGTGGATTGGCAGGCATGTCACTGGGAATCGACACCACGCGTCATCTCTGATTAGAGACTTGTCAGTGGCGTTGCCTAGGCTGATTCCATGCTGACGCTGCTTCTGTACGTGCTCATCGTCGGGTTGGTCGCGGCGATGCTCTTCCTTGTCGCCAGCGCGGTGTTCGGGCGGTCAGAGGAGCTCGGGCCGCTGCCCGCGGGGACCACGGCTACCGTGCTGCCCGCCGACAGCGTTACCGGGGCCGATGTGCGGGCGTTGCGGTTCCAGCAGGTGGTGCGCGGTTACAAGGCCGGTGAGGTCGACTGGGCGCTGAGCAGGCTGGCCGACCGGATCGACGAGCTCGAGTTCGAATTGGCGCAGGCCCGGCAGTGGCAGGCGCAGGTTGCGGCGGGTCAGGAGCGCGGGTGAGCGAGCTCGCCGACGACGGCCTGGTCCGCTGCGACTGGTCGACCGGCTCGCAGCTGTATCGCGACTACCACGACACCGAATGGGGTCAGCCCCTGCACGGCGACGACGCCATGTTCGAACGGCTCTGCCTCGAGGCATTCCAGTCGGGCCTGGCCTGGATCACCGTCCTCCGAAAACGACCGGCCTTTCGCGCCGCGTTCGCCGGATTCGAGATCGCGAAAGTCGCCGAGTTCGGCGAGCACGACCGCGCCCGGCTACTCGCCGACGCGGGCATCGTGCGAAACCGCGCCAAGATCGACGCTGTGATCAACAACGCCCGGGTTGCTCGCGACCTGCCGGTGAGCCTCGACGAGCTGGTGTGGTCGTTCGCACCCGCGCCACGCCCACGGCCGGCATCGATCGAGAATGTGCCCGCCACCACACCCGAATCCATTGCTCTGGCAAAGGAATTGAAGCGCCGCGGGTTCGCTTTCGTGGGCCCCACGACGGCATATGCCCTCATGCAGGCAACCGGCATGGTGGACGATCACCTGGATGTTTGCTGGGTGAGCGCGGTACCGAATGGAACCGACTCGGCAGTCACATTTCGTACTCAGGTGTCCGCCCGCGACGGCAATAGGGAAGAATAGGACCGGTGTGGCCCGCCGAACACCCGGCGAGCCCGCTGGTTGGCGACAACTGGCAGACGAGAAAACAGTGCGCAGAACCACCGCGCAGATCTGGAGGGAGCAGAGGATGGCGGCCATGAAGCCCCGTACCGGGGACGGTCCCCTCGAAGCAACCAAGGAAGGTCGTGGAATCGTCATGCGGGTTCCACTCGAGGGTGGCGGGCGTCTGGTCGTCGAACTCACACCGGACGAGGCTGCGGCGCTCGGTGACGAATTGAAGAGCGTCACCAGCTGAATGCGCTGACCGAGGTCGCCGCACTTCTGGCCTGCCCGGAGTGCGGCGAAGAACTGCAACCGCACGATCGTGCGCTGCGATGCGGTACCGGTCACAGCTTCGACATCGCCCGCCAGGGCTATGTCGGACTGCTGACCGGCGCATCGACGAAAATGACCGGCGATACCGCCGACATGCTCGACGCCCGCGCCGCTTTCCAAGGCGCGGGCCATTTCGCCCCGATCGCCGCGGCGCTGGCGCGTGCCCTCGATGCCGGGTCGCACGCTGACGCACACCCGTCCGGCGGCGGCACCGGGCCCGGTCGCACTGTGCTCGAAATCGGCGCTGGGACGGGCTACTACCTGGCCGGTGTGCTCGACGCTCACCCCGACCTGCTCGGCATCGCCTTGGACGTGGCCAAGCCCGCTGCACGCAGAGCTGCCCGCGCGCACCCCCGTTCGGCCGCCGTCCTGGCCGACGCCTGGCGCGGCCTGCCGATTCGCGACGGTGCGCTCACCGCCGTGCTCTCGGTGTTCGCTCCGCGCAACCCTGCCGAAGTCGCCCGTGTGCTCGCGCCGAGCGGACGCTTCGTCGTGGTCACGCCGACGGCCCGCCACCTCGGCGAACTGGTCGGCCCCCTCGGCATGGTCGGCGTCGACCCGGACAAGGACCGCCGCCTGGCCGACTCACTGGCAGCCACCTTCACGCGCGCCGAGCACACCCTCGTCGAGTTCCGGATGACGCTGACGCGCACCGACGTCATCAACGTCGTCGCCATGGGCCCCTCGGCCTTCCACGGCACACCCGCCGATGATCCACGCATCGCGGCGCTGCCCGACGTCACCGAAGTGACGGCCTCGGTGACGGTGTCGACGTATCTGCCGACCCCGAGCTCGTCGCGCCGCGATCCCTAGTTCCCCGCCAACCTCTCGAACATCACGCACCGAGCGTGCCTGCTCGCAAATTCCGCACGGTCGGCCGAGTGGCTCAGCGGATCACACTGCGGTACACCTCGAGTGTGCGCTCGGCGATCCGCGCCCAGTCGAACTCCGCGATCGCGCGCGCCCGCCCGGCCTCGCCGTAGCGGACGGCCTGCGCCGGGGCCCCCGCGACCTCGTTCACCGCCGCCGCGAGTCCCTGCTCGTAGTCCCGTGTCGCCGCCGGGTCGTAGTGCACCAGTCGCCCGGTCACCCCGTCCTCGACCACCTCGGGGATCCCCCCCACGTCGGAGGCCACGACGGCGGTCGCGCACGCCATCGCCTCCAGATTCACGATGCCGAGCGGTTCGTACACCGACGGGCACACGAATACCGAAGAGGCGGCCAGAATCTGGCGGACCTGCTCGGGGGGCAGCATCTCCTTGACCCAGAAAACGTTGCCGCGCTGCTGCTGTAGCCCGTCGACGGCGGCGGCGACTTCTACCTCGAGCTCCTTGGTGTCGGCCGCGCCCGCGCACAGCACCACCTGGATATCAGGGTCGAACGAGGCGGCCGCGGCGAGCAGATGCCCGACGCCCTTCTGGCGGGTGATCCGCCCGACGAAGGACACGATCGGCAGGTCAGTGCGCACGTCGAGCCGCTCGAGCACCGGCTCGTCGGTACCGGCAGGCGGACCGGGGTGCCAGACACCCGCATCGATCCCGTTGTGCACCACATGGACTCGACCGGCGTCGATCGTGGGGTAGGCGTCGAGCACGTCGTGTCGCATGCCCTCGCTCACCGCGATCACCGCGTCGGCATGCTCCATGGCATTGCGTTCCGACCACGACGAGAGCCGATATCCGCCACCGAGCTGCTCGGCCTTCCACGGTCTGCGCGGCTCCAGCGAATGCGCCGTGAGCACATGCGGAATCCCGTACAGCATCGACGCGAGATGACCGGCCAGCCCGGCATACCAGGTATGCGAATGCACCACATCCGCGCCGCCGGAGGCATCCGCCATTCGCAGCTGCGCCGACATCATCTGCAACGCGGCATTGGCGGCGTACAGCTCGGGATCGGGACGGTGGACGACAGCGCCGTTGCGCGGCGCGCCCATGCAGTGCACCGTCACCTCGCAGAGCTCACGCAGTCGCGCGGTGAGTTCGGTGACATGAACTCCCGCACCGCCGTACACCTCGGGCGGATACTCCCGGGTCAGCATGGCGACCCGCAGCGCGTCCGCCGGCGCCTGCTCGCTGTCGGTGCCATTGCTCACCGGTCCAAATTAGACCCTCGGGTCGACATGAGCCACCGCAACGGCGCAGGCACTGTACTTTGAGCAGGGTGAGGAGCCAGCCGCACGTACTCGGGATCGTGCTCGCCGGTGGCGAGGGCAAACGACTGTTTCCGCTCACGGCCGATCGGGCCAAGCCCGCGGTTCCGTTCGGCGGCGCGTACCGGCTGATCGACTTCGTGTTGAGCAACCTCGTGAACGCGGGATACCTGCGCCTGTGCGTGCTCACCCAGTACAAGTCGCATTCACTCGACCGCCACATCTCCCAGACCTGGCGGCTGTCGGGATTCACCGGTGAATACATCACCCCGGTGCCCGCGCAGCAGCGGCTCGGGCCGCGCTGGTACACCGGCAGCGCCGACGCGATCATGCAGTCGCTCAACCTGATCTACGACGAGGACCCCGACTACATCGTGGTGTTCGGCGCCGACCACGTGTACCGGATGGACCCGGAGCAGATGGTGGCCAGCCATATCGCCTCGGGCGCGGGCGTCACCGTGGCAGGCATCCGGGTGCCGCGGGCCGAGGCGAGCGCGTTCGGCTGCATCGACACCGACGAGTCCGGCAAGATCACCCAGTTCCTGGAGAAGCCCGCGCACCCGCCGGGCACCCCCGACGACCCGAACGTGACGTTCGCGTCGATGGGCAACTATGTGTTCACCACGCGCGTGCTGGTCGACGCCATCCGCGCCGATGCCGAGAACTCCGACTCCGACCACGACATGGGCGGCGACATCATCCCGGCGCTGGTCGCCGCGGGGCAGGCCGCCGTCTACGACTTCGCCGACAACGACGTCCCGGGCGCCACCCAGCGCGACCGCGGCTACTGGCGCGACGTCGGCACCATCGACGCCTTCTACGAGGCGCACATGGACCTGGTCTCGGTGCACCCCGTGTTCAACCTCTACAACAAGCACTGGCCGATCCGCGGCGCGGCCGAGAACCTGCCGCCCGCGAAATTCGCCCAGGGCGGGCTCGCCCAGGAATCGATCGTCGGGGCCGGGTCGATCCTGTCGGCGGCCACGGTCCGCAACTCGGTACTGAGCTCGAACGTGGTGATCGACGACGGCGCCACGGTCGAGGGCAGTGTATTGATGCCCGGTGTTCGGATCGGGCGCGGCGCGGTGGTGCGCCACGCGATCCTCGACAAGAACGTTGTGGTCGGCGAGGGCGAGATCATCGGCCTCGATCTCGACCGTGACCGGGAACGTTTCGCCGTCAGCAACGGCGGTGTGGTCACCGTCGGCAAAGGTATCTGGGTCGGCTGAGTCTCCGGCGGCCGGTAGGTCGCCGCGAACCTAGCCCCGCGATGCGCAGAGCAGCCCGTCGCCGATCGGGATCAGGACGCTGGTGAGCTCGGGGTTTTCCGCGATCGCCCTGGTCGCCGCCCGCACCGCCTGCGTGGCCGGATCGCGCTGGGACTGATCGGGCACCCGCCCACCGAGCAGCGCGTTGTTGAGGATGAACGCACCGCCCGCGCGCAGCAATCGCACACCCTGTTCGACATAGTTCGGGTGTTCCATCGGCGCCGCGTCGATGAAGACCAGATCATAGGAGCCCTCGGCGAGCCGGGGCAGCACGTCGAGCGCGCGCCCGTTGATCAGCCGCGTGCGCGAGGGGGTGATCTCGGCGGCCCGGAACGCCTCCTTGGCCGCGCGCTGATGCTCGGGTTCGGAGTCGATCGTCGTCAGCGTCCCGTCCTCACGCATCCCGTCGAGCAACCAGAGCCCACTGACGCCTGCCCCGGTTCCCACCTCGACGACCGAGCGCGCGCCCAGCATCTGGGCGTACATGCTCAGCAGCGCGCCGACCGCAGCGGGCACCGGCGCCGCGCCCAATTCGGTGGCCCGCTCACGCGCTTCCAGCAGGACCTCGTCCTCGACGACGGACTCCTCCACATAGGCCAGGTTCCGCTCCACGTTCGATGCCACGCTTATGAGGCTATGTCACAGAAGGGGTCTGTGTATTCAGCGAAGGGACCGATCCGGCACTGTGTCGCACAGATCGCGATCAATTGCCGAAGGTTTGCGGATCGGTCACAACAGCCCCCGAACTGCTGGTTCTCCGTTGCCGGCAGGGCTAGGGTCGAATCGGACCAGAATTCTCAGGTCACACTCAGGATCTCCACACCTGACCCATATCAGGGCAGGAAATAGTTGCCTTACGCAAGGCCAGCCGATCGCGGCGGGCACGAGGCTCGGGAACAACCGCACACAGTTGCTGGTTGATTGTCGATAAGCAAGGTTCGCTGACCCGGACCGGCCAGGTCTCGTACCAGCGGTCCCGAGTAGGAGGTGTCCCATCTCGATGGTAGACACGGCGCGTTCAGACGCCACCGACCAGACTCTGCCCGCCGATCTCATCGCGGCAGTAGCCGAAGACGCCGAACTCACCGGCACCGCCGCCTTCGATGCGACGGGCGATCGGGCCGCCATGCCTTCCTGGGACGAACTGGTCCGCGAGCACGCCGATCGCGTCTATCGCCTGGCCTACCGCCTCTCCGGCGACGCCCAGGACGCCGAAGACCTCACCCAGGACACGTTCATCCGGGTGTTCCGATCGCTGCAGAACTATCAACCCGGCACCTTCGAGGGCTGGCTGCACCGCATCACCACCAATCTTTTCCTCGACATGGTCCGCCGGCGCAACCGCATCCGCATGGAAGCGCTGCCCGAGGACTACGACCGGGTGCCCGCCGAAGGCCCCACCCCCGAAGACGCCTACCACGACTCCCGCCTCGACCCCGACCTGCAGAAAGCACTCGATTCGCTGGCGCCGGAATTCCGCGCCGCGGTCGTGCTCTGTGACATCGAAGGTCTGTCCTACGAGGAGATCGGCGCCACGCTCGGTGTGAAACTGGGCACCGTGCGCAGCCGGATCCACCGCGGACGCCAGGCACTGCGCGAGTACCTTGCGCATAATGGAAGTGAGCAGCGGTACTCCGCTGAAGCGCACACAGTGTGACGGGTGTTCGACGTCGCCCGGTGTGGGTTGGTGATGTCGGTTCGGAAGGAAGAATTCCGCGTGAGCGAGCGAAGCGAGCGGCAGTCCGACACAGCGGTGTCGGCACCGAGTATCGGCGAGGTGCGGGCATGAGCCTGGACCCCCATGCCGCGGGTCGTCCGCCGCGCTTTCAGCCCACCGAGCACCTGGCCAGCGAGGCGGTCGCGGCCTTCGTCGACGGCGAACTGCGCATGAACGCCTATCTGCGTGCGGCCCAGCATCTTTCGGTCTGCACCGAATGCGCGGCCGAGGTCGACGCCCAGCAGCAGGCTCGCATCGCCCTGCGGCGGGCCGCCGAGGTCGCGATTCCGCGCAGTCTGCACGACAGCCTCTCGCGCATCCCCCTGGCCGATCTCCCCGGCAACGCACCCGAACCGCAGCGCCGTAACGAGGCATTTCTCGGATTCATCACCGATTCCTTCACCGCGACCCGGTGGACAACCTGGCGGCGCAAGTAGAGTCTCGGACGTGACAGGCGAATCGACGAATTCCGGATCGGCCGAACACTCGGATTCGGGGGCGCAATCATCGGGGGACGCGCGGGGCACGCTGCGGCCCGCCGACGCACCGAGCCTCGGTCCTCGCCCGGTCTACCGGCCCCACATCGACAGCCACACCGCGCGCGCCTTCCGCCGCCCGAACGGCCAGGCCGGTTCGTTCGCGCCGCACGATCCGAAGCGCACAGCCGGCGACGGCGCCGACGAGCGAATCACCCAGCGCCCGCCGGACGGGGTGCTCGCCGAGGCGTTCGCCCGGCCCGAAGGCTCTTCGGAGCTGTTGCAACGCGAACCCGGCGCCGACGTGCCGAAGACTGTCATCGCGGGCCCGGTCGACCCGTGGCGTGATCCCGACGCCGCGGCGCGACTCGGTGCGCCCGCCGTCGACACTCCCCCGCCGGCCCGGTTGCCGGTCGCCGACAAGCTGAGCGCTCGCGAGGTGCTGTTCGGTTCCCGGGTGGCGCCCAAGGCGCTGGCGATGCTGGCCGCGCTCGCGCTCGGTATCGCCGTCGTGGGCGGTCTGGTCGGACGGGTCACCGCCGAGACCGCGTCCACCCTCACCTCACGCAAGGTGACGCTGGATCAGAGCGCGGGCCAGGAGACACCGCACAGCCAGATCGCCGCCGTCGCCAATGCCGTACTCCCCTCGGTGGTCTCGATCCGGGTCAGCGTCGGCGACAACGGCGCGACGGGCTCCGGTGTGGTGATCGACGGTGGCGGTTATGTCGTCACCAACAATCACGTGATCTCGATGGCCGCGACCGACAAGTCCGACCGGGCCGCCATCCAGGTGCAGTTCTCCGACGGCACCCGGGTGCCCGCGCAGATCGTCGGGCGCGATCCCAAGACCGACCTCGCGGTGCTCAAGGTCGAGGCGAAGAACCTGACGGTGGCCAATCTCGGCAAGTCCGCCGATGTGCAGGTCGGCGACGACGTGCTGGCGGTCGGGTCACCACTGGGCCTGAGCAAGACCGTCACGTCCGGCATCGTCAGCGCTCTGCACCGCCCCGTGAAGCTCGCGGGCGAGGGCAGCGACACCAACGCGGTGATCGACGCGGTGCAGACCGACGCCGCGATCAACCCGGGCAACTCCGGTGGCGCACTGGTCGACATGGAGGGCCGGGTGGTCGGCATCAACACCGCCATCCGCAGCGAGACCGGCGGTTCGGTGGGCCTTGGCTTCGCCATCCCGGTCGACGTGATGACCACGGTGACCCAGACCCTGATCCGCGACGGCCAGATGCACCACCCGGTGATCGGCCTGAGCGCGCGCACCAAGACCGTCGCCAACGAGGTGATGAGCGGTGCCGCTGTCGCCGATGTGGCGCCGGGCAGTCCCGCCGACAAGGCGGGCATCGTCGAGGGCGACGTGGTGGTCAGGGTCGGCGACCGCGAGGTGACCGGCCCCGACGAACTGGTCGTGGCCGTGCAGCAGCACAAGATCGGCGACACGGTGAACGTGCAGTTGATCCGCGATGGCAGGCAGGTGGACGTGCCGGTCACCCTCGAATCCGACTGAGCCGCGGGCGCCCGCGCCAGGTAACCTTGATCTGTGTTCAGCAGCATCGGGTGGAGCGAGATGATGATTCTGCTCGTGGCCGCCCTCGTGATCCTCGGCCCGGAGCGACTGCCCGGCGCCGTCCGCTGGACCACCGGTGCGCTGCGGCAGGCGCGCGACTACGCCAGCGGCGCCACCTCACAGCTCAAGCAGGAGCTCGGGCCGGAGTTCGACGACCTGCGCAAGCCGCTGGCCGAACTGAACGAACTGCGCGGCATGAGCCCGCGGGCTGTGGTCACCAAGCACCTGCTGGGCGGCGACGACTCGGTGCTGCGCGATCTGGAGAGCGCGGTGCCCGACAAGAAGCAGCTGTTCGGCACCAGTAGCGGGATGCCGGGCACGCCGTCGACGCCCTCGACGCAGAAGTCGCTGGAGCACAACGAGCGACCCCCGGTCGACTACGACGCCACCTGACCAGCAAAGACACCGGACGGTCGGCATTTGCTGCGAGATCGCGCCGCGCGGACACTGCGGCGACGACCTCGCGTGTCGGTGATTTGCCGACAAGCCGCGCCCGAGAGTGTTGTGTCGCAAGACAGTTCGATGTCAACTGTTATAGACACACAACAGTGTCGAGCTGTCTAGACTTCGCACATGTCGGCCGATGACGTGGCACGAGTTTTCGCGATCGAAGACAAGGTCGAGAGACTCAAAGCAGCCACCGACGGGGTGGCGGCTGCACAGCAGACCATCAACGAACTAACCAGGATCCGGCGAGCCGTGATCCGAGAACTCCATGCCGACGGCTGGACGTTCGCTCGGATCGGCGCCGCCGCCGGATTGTCCCGCGCCCGCATCCATCAGGTGAGCACGCAGGGCCCCGTTCCCGAAGGACTGTTCTTCGGCCACGGCACGCTGACCGTGCTCGCCCCCGAGGTCCGCTCGGGACGGCTGCTGGGCGCGCCCGATCCGCAGGCCGCCCAGCGCCTGGCCGAACTGCTCAGACAGCTCGGCTTCGCCGCGAACGTCGAGACGTTCATGCCGGGCAGGCCGATCGACCTCAATCGCGACGGCCTGGTGATTCTGGGCGGCCCCGAGCTCTCGCCCAGCCTGCGCCAGCTCGTGGTGGCCGATCCACGTCTGCGCCGAACCGTCACGAGAGCGGGCGATACCCGACGCGGCATCGAGGACCGGGCCGCGCGCCGCGTCTACCGGCCCGGCGGCACCGAACCGCACGACATCGCCTACCTGGCCCGGCTGCCACGGCCCGACCGCCGCGGCAGCATCATGCTGATCGATGGCCTGCACCCGCCCGGCTCGCTGGGTGCGATCCGATTGCTGGCGACCCGTTTGGCGACCCTGCACGAGCGTGCGAGCACTCATTTGTTCTCGGTTCTCATCGCAGTTCGGTACGACCGCGCCACCGGCGAACCGGTCGATGCCGATCTTCTGACCCCGGTATACCGCCATGAAACAGACCCAAAGTTGGTTACGACCCGGGTTCGTCCGTAGTCTGAACTAAACTCGCCGTGCTTAGTGATCTGCATCACTGTACTGTTATGGATCACAAGTAGTCCGCGATGGTTAGATTGCTAGCGAGTAACCGAGTGTGAGTAGGTGAGCTTCACGTGTTCTCGTCTCCCGAGGCCGGCGCGTGCCGGGTTCTGCCCGTGTACGCGGCGGGCCACCCACGGCCCGTTTCCCCCGTCGATGCGGAGCCGGCCACCGGCGACGTCATCGTCACCACCCATCGCGTGACCTACAGCGATCGCCTGAAGGTCTTCATCGGCCCACACGAGGACGTTGACAGCTTTCTGCGCCCTCTGCGCCGGATGGACGGCCATCAGCGCTACGCGCTCGATCTGACGGTGCTCCCCGAGCCCGTACCCGCCACCGACGTCACCACGACGGTGAGTTCGGCACGCGGCGATCTCGCACTCGGCTGCGCCGGTTCGGCCGACGCGATGACGCTGCAGCTGCGCACGACGGTCGATCACGTCACCCGGCGCTTCACCCTCGGCCTGCCGGGCGGGCGACTCGGCCTGCCGACGGTGTACCTGCCGCACGGCGACGAGGACACCTACGTCTATCCCGAAGAGGTGTTCACCGCCGACAACGCGGCGGAGATCTTCCGCACCTTCTTCCATACCGGCGCCGTGCCCGCGGGGCTCCAGCAGCGCGAGATCCTCGACTGAGCTTCTCGGCAAGAAAGATTGCCAGAAGATAGCCGGACGCGTCGGCGCGTCGGCGCCGACTGTGCGCGAAAGACTCAGGAACGCCTCTCACCTGCGCCTATTAAGCTGGTCAGCGCGACCACCGCTCACGACGGTGATCGCGGAGAGGTCGGTGCGTGATGCGTGATCTTCTCGGACAGATGCTCCCAGCGCTTGCGGATCAGGCCGTGGCGCTGGCCAGGATCGTCGACCGGACCGGTGCGGGTCCGCGGGAAACCGGGGCCGCGATGGCGGTCACCGCGCGCGGGCAGGTGCTCGGCTCGCTGTCGGGCGGCTGCGTCGAGTCGGCGGTGCTCTCCACCGCCGCGCAGGTTCTCCTCGACGGCCAGTCCACCCTGGAGCGTTTCGCCGCCGCCGACGAACTCACCGTCGGCCTACCGTGCGGCGGCGAGATCGAAGTCTTCGTCGAACGCCTCGACCACACCGACCTGCCCACCCTGCGCGCCCTGCACACCGCGCTCGAGGCCCACCACCCGATCGGCTACGCCACCACCCTCGAGTCGACCCCCGATCGAAGGCTCCTGCGCTCCGGCGATCACCGGCCGTGGCGCGGGCTGGACCGCGATGCCGCAGCACTGCTCGCGGCGGGCCACAACGGCCTCATCGGAGCTCAGGACTGCACCCCCGCCCAGGCCGACCGCCCCCGCGCCTTCGTCCAGGTCTTCCGCTCCCCCGCCCGGATGATCCTGGCAGGCGCCAGCGACTACACCCGAGCCATGACCGTGGCCGCGACGAACCTCGGCTACCAGGTCACCGTCGTAGACGCTCGCGAAACCTTCACCACCTCATCGCGTTTCCCGGCAGCGCACGAGGTGGTGGTCGACTGGCCGCACCGCTATCTGGCAGCTGAACACGTCGCCGGCCGCGTCGACGAGCGCACCGTCCTCTGCGTCCTGACCCACGATCCCAAATTCGACGTCCCTTTCCTCGAGACCGCACTGCGCCTGCCTGCCGCCGCCTTCATCGGCGCCCTCGGTTCCCGCCGGGCCCACGCGGATCGCACCGCTCGCCTGCGCGAGATCGGCGTGCCCGGCACCGACATCGCTCGCGTCCGGAGCCCGCTCGGCCTCGACATCGCCGCGACGACGCCCGAGGAGACCGCCGTGTCCATCCTCGCCCAAATCCTCGCCACCCGAGGAAACGCCACCGCGCGACCGCTGTCGGACCTGGACGGCCCCATCCACCACCGCCCGAGCTAGGTCCCGCACTTCCCGAAGTCGAACAGCCGAAATTCGCGGCAGTGAAGGAGGCGCTGTACCGGTCGGGAACCCGGGCGGTGCGCGCGAGCCTGACCGAGGCCGTCACCGGTGGGGCACTACCGGCCGACCTCGATGTCGACCTGGCTGTCGATCAACTGCACGGCCCACTGTTCTTCCGGCGGCTCGTCGCCAACCGCACCTTCGACCTCGACTATGTGCGCGAGGTCCTCGACGAATTCCTGCGCGGCCACGCCGCGAAACCCGCACACCAGCAAGGAACCTCGTGACATGACGACCACCGCCGTCTCC
>JACIXH010000014.1 GCA_014360565.1 Nocardia sp. | reverse complement strand
TCGACGGCGTCAGCAAGGAAAGCCGGACGCTTGGCGTCGTCGAGCAGGGATTCAGACAGTGCTGCAACCACTTTCAGGTTCCTCCGGATCGGTTCGATGTACGAGCAGGCGCAACTATACGCATCGGGTGCGCAGAGCATGCGGCGACCGCTCGAGCTGCGGTGTTACGACCTCGTACCGCGCCGTCGAACCGTAGGGCGATAATCGTGTTCGTGACTTTCGATCCGAAGCTGTGGCAGACCGTCCCGGGGTTCGAGGACCTGACCGACATCACCTATCACCGGCACCTGGAACAGGGCACGGTGCGGGTGGCGTTCGACCGACCGGAGGTACGCAACGCGTTCCGCCCACACACTGTCGACGAGCTCTACCGCGCGCTCGATCACGCGCGGATGAGCCCGGACGTGGGTGCGGTGCTGCTCACCGGCAACGGTCCGAGCGAGAAAGACGGTGGCTGGGCGTTCTGTTCCGGTGGTGACCAGCGCATTCGCGGCCGCAACGGCTATCAGTACGCCGACGGCGAGACCGCCGACACGGTCGACGCCGCGCGCGCGGGCCGGCTGCACATCCTGGAGGTGCAGCGCCTGATCCGCTTCATGCCCAAGGTCGTGATCGCCTTGGTCAACGGGTGGGCGGCCGGCGGCGGGCACAGCCTGCACGTGGTCTGCGATCTGACCCTGGCCTCGCGCGAGCACGCGCGCTTCAAGCAGACCGATGCCGATGTCGGCTCGTTCGACGGTGGCTACGGCAGCGCGTATCTGGCGAAGATGGTCGGCCAGAAGTTCGCCCGCGAGATCTTCTTCCTCGGCAGGCCCTACACCGCCGAGGAGATGCACCAGATGGGTGCGGTGAACAAGGTCGTCGATCATGACGAGCTGGAGAACGTCGCGCTCGAGTGGACCGCCGAGATCAACGGCAAATCGCCGCAGGCGCAGCGCATGCTGAAATACGCGTTCAACCTGGCCGACGATGGTCTGGTCGGCCAGCAGCTGTTCGCCGGCGAGGCGACCCGCATGGCGTACATGACCGACGAAGCGGTCGAGGGCCGAGACTCGTTCCTGGAGAAGCGCAAGCCCGACTGGACGCCTTACCCCTGGTACTTCTGAACCCTGGCACTTCTGAGAACGGACACCCCATGGAGATTCTCAACAGCCGGATCATCGTGCGGCCCAGCGACTACGGGCACACGCTGGCGTTCTACCGCGACGGCCTCGGCTTGGCGATCGCACGGGAGTACCCGGGCGGCACGGTGTTCTACGCGGGGCAGTCGCTGCTGGAGGTCGCCGCACACGGCGGCAGCGGGCAGCCGGGGACCTTCGACGGCGCGATCTGGTTACAGGTGCGCGATGTCGAGGATGCCGCGGCGGAGTTGTCGCTGAAGGGAATCGCGATCGAGCGCGCGCCGCAGCTCGAACCATGGGGTCTGTGGGAGATGTGGGTGCGCGACCCGGACGGGGTCGCGATCGTGCTCGTTCAGGTTCCCGCCGAACATCCGATCCGGCGGGATCCGCGCTGGTCGGCGGAGTGAAGGACCGGTGCCGGTGGCCGAGCCGAGTTGCCGATCACGGCTCGGCCGCGCACGATAGCTGCGAGCAAGCGCCCGACCGACGTCGTCCGGACCGCAGTGCCAGTGGTGTCCGTCTACTGAATCGCAGTCGCTATGTCTGGCTTTCCCCCACCGTTTCCCGGCAAACCGACCCGTTGGCCGGGTCTTGTCGGTCGCATGACACGATCGAAGCCGTGAGGGCGCGCGGCAAGCTGTATCCGGAGGTGGTGGGCATGAGGGAGCGCAGCGAGCGAATCGCGTGCCTGCGTACGCCACCGCCGAGCGCCGGCGAGGCCCGCGCGTGAGCAGAACCCTGCGGACGCTGCAGATGCCGACCGGTTCCGGGGTCAGCGAAGTGATGCCCCACCTGCGCCAAGCCCTCGACGGCGGCGGCCCGGCGTGGCTACCGATCCCGACCACCGATCGCCGCGAGGCGCGCAGGCTTTCCGACGCGCTCAAGCCGGGCGATCCGATCGACGACGACGTCGCGCTGGTCGTCACCACCTCGGGAACCACAGGTATCCCCAAGGGTGCGCTGCTCGGCGCCCAGGCCCTGCGGGCCAGCGGCAACGCCACCCACGATCGCCTCGGCGGGCCGGGCAGCTGGCTGCTGGCCCTGCCGACCCATCACATCGCCGGTATCCAGGTCTTGCTGCGCAGCATTCTCGCCGGCACCGATCCCACAGTGCTCGACGTCTCGGGCGGGTTCCTGCCCGAGGCGCTGGCCGGGGCCGTCGGCGCGATGCGTGGGCCTCGTCGCTACACCGCGCTGGTGCCGACGCAGCTGATCAAATCCCTGGATTCGCCGATCGCGGCCAAGGCGCTGGCCGAACTCGACGGTGTCCTGGTGGGCGGCGCGGCCACACCCGCACCGGTCCTCGACCGCGCGCGTGACCTCGGTATCACCGTTGTCCGGACGTACGGGATGAGTGAGACCTGTGGTGGGTGCGTCTACGAGGGCGTCCCGCTCGACGGCACCCAGGTGCGCATCGAGGACGGTCGCGTCATCCTCGGCGGGGCGATGATCGCGCGCGGCTACCGCAATCTGCCCGATCATCCGGCTTTCGCCGAGCCCGGCTGGTTCCGGACCGAGGACGCCGGCTCGTTCGACGACGGTGTGCTGTCGATTTCGGGGCGGCTCGACGAAGCGATCATGACCGGCGGGCTGCTCGTGATTCCGCAGGTGGTGGAGGCTGTGCTGGCCAATCATCCCGGTATTCGCGAGTGCATCGTGCTCGGTCTGCCCGATGAGCGGCTGGGTCAGCGGGTCGCGGTGGCGATCGTGGCTGCCCCCGGCGCCGCGCCGACACTGGACGAACTGCGTGCGCACGTGGTCGCCGAACTCGACTCGATCGCCGCACCGCGTGAACTCGCGGTGCTGTCCGAGATCCCGTTACGCGGTCCCGGCAAACCCGACCGCGTCGCGCTGCGCAAGCTCCTGTCGGCTGAATGATCGGCACGCCCGCGCTCTCTACCTGAGGTCGTAGAACACTGCTGGCGCAAGCCGGCGACAGTGCCGTGCAAGGGGCGTGCAAGTCGGGGTGGGCACGGTGGTGCTCATGACTTACACACCCACTTCATCCCTCGCCGTCGAGGCGCACGGGCTGGTCAAGGTGTTCGGCAAGCAGCGCGCGGTCGACGGCGTGAGCCTGGCGGTGCCGCGCGGCACTGTGTACGGCGTGCTCGGACCGAACGGCGCGGGCAAGACCACGACCATCAAGATGCTGGCGACCCTGCTCCGTCCCGACGGCGGTAGCGCCCGGATCTTCGGCCGCGACGTGGTGGCCCAACCGAACGCGGTGCGCTCGCTCATCGGTGTGACCGGGCAGTACGCCTCGGTCGACGAGATGCTCAGCGCCACCGAGAACTTGATCATCTTCGCGCGGCTGCTCGGGCTGAGCCGCAGTGCCGCTCGCCGCAAGGCCGCCGAACTGCTCGAGGAGTTCGACCTCACCGAGGCCGCGAACAAGCCGCTGAAGAACTTCTCCGGCGGCATGCGCAGGCGCCTCGACCTCGCCGCCGGCCTCATTGCCGCCCCGCCGCTGCTGTTCCTCGACGAACCGACCACCGGCCTGGATCCGCGCACCCGCGCGCAGATGTGGGAAACCATCCGCAGGCTGGTCCGCGAGGGCGCGACGGTGGTACTCACCACCCAATACCTCGACGAGGCCGACCAGCTCGCGGATCGGATCGCGGTGATCGACCGCGGCAAGGTGATCGCCGACGGCACCGCCGACCAGCTCAAAGCATCCATCGGCGGCGCATCGGTGCACCTGACACTGGTCGAACCCGGCCAGCTCGACGAGGCCCGCCGCATCGTCGGCGACTTCCTCGGCGTGAGCGCGCAGATCAGCCCCGAAGCGGGCAGGCTCACCGCGCCGCTGCCGGACGCGAATCTCACCGCCGACCTGCTGATCCGGTTGCGCGACTGGGAGATCGGCGTCGCCGAGATCACCGTCAGCAAGCCCACGCTCGACGAAGTCTTCCTCACCATCACCGGCCGTCCGGCCGACGAATCCGACGACACCGAACGGAGCGCGGCATGACCGCAGTACTCACCGTTCCCGAATCCATCGCCGACCGCCCCCGGGCCAGCGACCGAATCAGCCTGCGCGAGACGATCTCCACCTCGTTCACCATGGCCTATCGCGGCCTGCTCAAGATCAAACACAATCCCGAACAGCTCTTCGACGTGACCGTGCAGCCGATCCTGTTCACCGCGTTGTTCACCTACATCTTCGGCGGCGCGATCTCGGGCAGTGTTTCCGATTACCTGCCGGTGCTGATCCCGGGCATCCTCGTGCAGACCGTGGTGCTGACCTCCGTGGTCACCGGCACGCAATTGCGCGAGGACATGGACAAGGGCGTGTTCGATCGCTTCAAATCCTTGCCCATCGCCCGGGTTTCGGCACTGTCGGGCGCGCTGCTGGCCGACATGGTTCGCTATGCCATCGCCTCGACGCTGACCGTGCTGGTGGGGCTGGCGCTGGGCTACCGGCCGGGCGGCGGTCTGGTCGGCGTGGTCGCGGCCTGCCTGATGGTCGTGGTGTGCTCGTTCGCGGTCAGCTGGATCTGGGCACTGGTGGGTGTCACCGGTAAGAGCGCCGCGTCGGTACAGGGCATCTCGATGATGGTGATGTTCCCGCTGACGTTCATGTCCGGTGCGTTCGCCCCGGTGAGCACCATGCCCGGCTGGATGCAGGGACTCAACCATGCCAACCCGGTGTACTACATGGTCAACACGTGCCGGGAACTGATGAACGCCAACAGTTACGGCAGCGATCTCGTCTGGTCGCTGATCGGTTCACTGGTGGTGATCGCGGTGTTCGCGCCGCTCGCGGTGCGGGCCTATATGCGCCGCGCCTGAACGCTGTCCTCCCGCAACGGCATCCGGTCCATGGCTCGGGTGCCATTGCCGTGGCGGTGTAGGTCGGTGATGATCTCGATGACGCGCTTCGCCGCGTCGGGACGGCGCATCCCCGCCGCACGCCGCAATGCGGCATCCATGGCGGCATCGCCCACCGCGCTCCGATGCAGCGCGAGGTGGGCGGCCAGTTCCATCGAAGGGCTGTCCTGTCTGGCCATCGATGTCCGTGCCAGGGTGAGCAGTTCGAGACCGTCGGCGCCCTCGTCGCCGGTGCTGAGCAGGTAGGAGCCGAGCGCGCACGCGACCGCGCCGATCTGCGGCAGGTCTGTGTACTGCGCGAGCCGTTGTTCAGCGGTCTCGATCATCTCCGTCACCAGGGCGGCGGCGACGCCCGCGCGGCCGTGCAACACATGGGCGCTCACGGTGGCCGCCGCGACCATCAGCGAACCGGGGCCGGGGGTCGGTGCGAAATCTGGCCACCCGAGTAGCGCGAGCCCGCGGCGATAGTGGCCGAGCCCGGCGTCGATGTCGCCCTCGGCGAGCTCGAGTTCGGCGATGGCGGTGGCGGCGTTGGCGAGCCGATGGTTGCGGACAACGGTGGGGTCGTCGACGGGGCTGACGCCGGAATCATCCGGTCGCACGACTAAGTCGAGTTCGGCACGGGCCTGCGCGAGTCTGCCCGCGCCGACCAGCGCGGCAGCGAGATAGCAGCGGCTCTCCATGATCTCGTCGTGCACGCGCAGCCTGCCCATCAGCTCCAGCGCGCGGCGGTAGTACGTCACGGCCTCGCCGTAGCGCGCGGACTGGCCGCACAGCTGTGCCAGGTGCTGGCACACCGTTGCCATGCCCCACACCTCTGTCGGGTCCATGTCGTCGAGTGCGCGCAAGGAGTCGTGGGTCGAACCTTCGACGTTGCCCGCGTTCTCCCAGAAGTTGGCGCGGGCCACCAGCGCGGCGATCCGAACTTGCCGATGGGGTGAGCGCGTGCCCCACGCGAAGAGCCTGCCCACCCGGAAAGAGCTGGGTTGCACGGTGATCACGGAACCGAGGAAGACCAGCCCCGGATCGAGATCGGGATGCGTCAGTAGCCGGCGCGCACGCATGCGTACGATCGCCGTGGCGCGGGCGCCACCGTCTTTGAGGAACAGCATGTGCAGGCAGGTCAGCAGATGGGCGATCATCTGCAGGTCGGCGGTCTCGCCGGAAGCCGGTGACGGTGGCGCCAAGTCGACCAATCGCATTGCCCACCCGGTGAATTCCAAATGCGCGCCGCGCATCACCCACACCATCGCGACCACCGGAAAGACCGAGTACGCGGTGTGTGCATCGCCACGATCGACGGCGGTCCGCAGCACAGCGACCAGGTTGTCCAAATCGGCGGTCACCGCCAGCACGGCCGCCACCTGATCGCCGTTGCGATAGACACGCGCCCACTCCAACGCGAATTCCCGCGCCCAGCAGGTCATCCTGTCGAGAACGAGCGCGGCTTCAGCGCCCCCGCTCACCGCGTCGACGGCGGCGATCTGTTCGGCGCCGAACTCACGAACCGTTTCGAGCATGCGATAGCGGATGCCTGCGCCGTCCGGGTCGTCGAGAACGGTGAGCAGCGACTGGCCGACCAGCCCCTCGACCGCGGCGGCTACATCCGGGCCCGCCACGACGGTCTCGGCGGCGGCCAGGGAGAACCCGGCCGGGAACCGGCTCAACCTGCGCAGGGCCACCTGTTGATCGGAGTCGAGCAGGTTCCAGCTCCAGGCGATCACCGCGTGCAACGTGCGATGCCGGTGCGGCGCGGACCGATCACCGCTGCGCAGCAGGGCGAAACGATGCTCGAGCTTGGTCTCGATCTCGGCAACGCTCATCGTGCGGACTCGCGCGGCAGCGAGCTCGATCGCGAGCGGTAGCCCGTCGAGGGTGTGGCACAGCCGGACCACGGTGTCGGGATCGAGGCGCACGTCGGGGCGTACTGCCCGTGCGCGTGCCGAGAAGAGCGCTGTCGCAGGCGAACCGGCCGCGTGGATCGCCAGCGGAGCAAGGGGATAGACGGATTCGGCGGTGATCGCCAGCGGTGATCGGCTGGTGGTGAGCACGGTCAGCTGGGCGCAACTGCCGACGAGATCGGCGACCACCTCGGCGACCGCATCGATCACGTGCTCACAGTTGTCCAGAATCAGCACCATCGGCCGCTCCGCGAGCGCTTCACGCAAGCGTGCTCCCGCATCGACGTGCCTGCCCGGTCGCAGCGCACCGGGTTCACGCACCTCCCCCAGGCCTATCACCTGCCCGATCGCGGCCTCGATATCGGTGCGTGACTCGCCCCCGTCCGCCGATTCGGCCTGCACCGAAGCCAATTCGACCAGCACCACCGGTACTGAACGAGCCATTCGTTCACCCACCGCATTGACGACGCGGGTCTTGCCGGTGCCGCCCGGTCCCAGCACGGTCGTCACCCGGCAACGCCGCGTCAGGTCGGTGATCGCATCGAGATCAGCTGCGCGACCGAGCAGTTCATTCGGCGCGGCGCGCAGGCCTATCGCTGTGCGGGGTATCGGCGTGTGACTCGTCGGCGACCCGGAGTCGCTCGGCGTCGGCGCGCCTGGGCCTGCGGCGGGGATTCCGGGGAGCTCGACCGGTTCGCCACGCAGGACGGCGGCGTTGAGCGCGAGCAGGGCGGGGCCGGGATCTGCGCCGAGTTCTTCGATCAGGCGTAGGCGGAAGGCGGCGAATACTTCGAGTGCTTCGTTGGTTCGGCCCGCGAGGGCGAGCAGGCGGATCAGGGTCGTGTGGGCGGATTCGTCCAAGGGGTCGGCCGCGGCGGCGCGGGCAAGGGGGATGGCTGCGCTGAAGTCGCGTGCGGTGGTGTGGGCGGTGAGTTCGGTCTGATCGAGGTGGCGGCGCAGCTCGGTGGCGGCCGCGCGCAGGTCGTCGGCGGGGGTGGAATCGGGAAGGTCGGCGCCCGGTTCGCCGCGCCACAGGGTGCGGGCCAGGGCGATCGTGGCGAGGCAGACGGCGGTCTGTCCTGCGGCCAGGTGCTCGTCGGCTCTGCGGGCGAGCGCCGCGACGGCGGTGAGGTCGACGGTGTCGGCGGGCAGCGTCAGCCGGTAGCCGGCCGGACCGATCTCCAGCGCGCCCTCCGGCAGCAGTGCACGCAGGCGCGAGACCTGGGTGTGCAGGGCGTTGATCGGCGTGCGAGGCGGTTGGTCGCCCCAGACCTCGTCGATCAGCGAGGGTGCGCTGCGGGCGCGGCCGGGGTGCACCGCGAGGGCGGCCAGCAACAACCTGGCACGAGCGCCGGGCAGCGCGATCATGGCATCGTCGCGGCGGATCGCGATCAGGCCGAGCACCCCCACGACGACGCGGGAGAGGGCCTCGGATGGCGGCCCTTCCGGACCGCGGTGCTGTGCAGACATGCCGCTGTCATCGTAGGCGAGCGCGGCGCCGGGTTCCCGGTTGGTGAACACCGCCGCACCACCGTCGAAGTGTCCCGCGAATTTTGTCCCCTCCTCGCCTTAGGCTCACGCACATGGGCAACTTCGAGGTGTCGCGGCGCACCGCCATCGCCGCCGAACCAGCACGAATCCGCGCACTGATCGACAACTTCCATCAGTGGCGGCTGTGGTCGCCATGGGAAGACGCCGACCCGCAGCTCGCCCGCACCTACACCGGCCCGGAATCCGGGGTCGGCGCCCGCTACGCCTGGCGGGGCAACCGTAAAGCCGGGGCGGGCGTGATGGAGATCAAAGCCGATGCCGAACGCGAGATCGGGGTGGAGCTCACCTTCGAGAAGCCGTTCAAAGCCACCAACTTCGTCACGTTCTCGCTGACGCCGGTCGCCGGTGGCACCGAGGTGGTCTGGAAGATGACGGGCACCCACTCCGGCCTGATGGGTGTGCTCGGCAAGGTGTTCCCGATGGACAACCTGATCGGCAAGGACTTCGACAAGGGTCTGGCCCGGCTCAAGACAATCGCCGAGTCCACCCCCGGCTGACGCCACCCGCGGGCGGATCGTGTGCGAAGGGCAGCCCTGTCCCGCCGTGCACAAGGGACTGGAGGGCGCGCAGGGTCGGCGTCGGATTAGGCTTCGATCCATGGCTACAGCAGCGGAATGGATCGAGGGCGCCCGGCCGCGGACGCTGCCCAACGCGATCGCGCCGGTACTCGCGGGCACCGGCGCCGCCGCATCGCTCGACGGTGCCGTGTGGTGGAAAGCGGCACTGGCGCTCCTGGTTTCGCTGGCGCTGATCGTCGGAGTGAACTACGCCAACGACTATTCCGACGGGATCCGCGGCACCGACGACGAACGGGTCGGCCCACTGCGGCTGGTGGGTTCGAAGCTGGCCTCCCCCACGGCTGTCCGTACTGCCGCGGTGCTCAGCCTGGCGATCGGCGCTGTTGCCGGCCTGGTGCTGGCCGTGACCACGGCCTGGTGGCTGGTGTTGATCGGGGCGGTGTGCCTGGCCGGTGCCTGGTTCTACACCGGCGGCAGCAAGCCCTACGGCTACAGCGGGTTCGGTGAGATCGCGGTCTTCGTGTTCTTCGGGTTGATCGCGGTGCTCGGTACCCAGTATGTGCAGGCGCTGCGGATCGACTGGGTCGGTCTGTTGCTCGCGATCGGCGTCGGCGCGTTCTCCAGTGCGGTGCTGGTGGCCAACAACTTGCGTGACATCCCCACCGACACCGAGTCCGGCAAGGTGACTCTCGCGGTGAAACTCGGCGACGCACGCACCCGTACCCTGCACGTGGTGCTGCTCGCGGCGCCGTTCGTGATCAGCCTCGCGCTGGCGGCGAGCACGCCGTGGGCGCTGGCCGGACTGCTGGCGTTGCCGCTGGCGATCCGGGCCAACGCCCCCGTGCGTACGGGCAAAGGCGGCCTGGAACTGATTCCCGCCCTTCGCGATTCCGGGCTGGCGTTGCTGGCCTGGTCAGCGCTGAGCGCACTGGCCGTCGGGCTCGGCTGAGCCGAAGCCGGGCGTGGCTGTCCGGGGCATCGTCTACTAGTCGTCGCCGTCCGGGACCAGGATCCCGAGCACCCAGTTGACCAGCATGATGATCACCCCGCCCCACACGGCGGCCCAGAAGCCGTCGACGCGCAGACCGTAGTCGGTGATCTCGGTGATCTTGGCGGTGAGCCACAGCATCGCCGCGTTCACCACCAGCAGGAACAGCCCGAGGGTGAGGATCACGAACGGCAACGACAGAAGTTTGACGATCGGCTTGATCACCGCGTTGACCGCCGTGAACACGACGGCGACGATGAGCAGGACCAGCGCCTTGGCCCAGTTACCCCATTCCGATTGCCAGTCGGATGGCACGATGACATCGATCTTGTCGATCCACGCGACCGCAGCCCAGATGGCAATGGCGTTGATGACCAACCGTATTGCTAGTTGCATACACGCAATGCTATGCCCGGAAACGGACATTGAGGCGGGTCTGACACACACCCGCCACGGAATTCACGCGGCGCGGTCGAGCATCGCGTAGAGGTCTGCGCGTAGACCCGACACCGCGTCGCGCCCGCCGAGCACGTCGGTGGCGACCCGGTTCGGCGCGCGCAGAATCCCGAGCAGCAGGTACGTCGAGGAGATTTCGCGATCCTTGCGGTGTACCGCTTCGCGCAGCGCGAGTTCGAGCGCCTTCTTCGCCTCGGCGGTGAAAGGAATGTGGCCCCGGCCCGCGCCGAGCAGCCGGCCGAACACGCCGAGCTCGGGTTGCGGCTCTGCCTGATCCCAGGCCTGCGCTCCGAAGTTCTCGGCGACGCTGGCCTGCACGGCGTCGAGGTCGATGCCGACCGAGCGCAGCGCCTCGGCATCGTCGATGCCGAGCGGGCCCGCCGTGGCACGCTGAGCCAGGTCGGCGCGGACGTCGTCGGCGGTGATGCCACGGGCGGTGAGCACCGCCGCCAGACTCGGCTCCGCGTGCGCGAGCACGCCGAGCAGCAGATGCTCTTGGCCGATCCGTTTCGCTCCCAGTTGTTTGGCCTCTTGCTGGGTCGCGATCACCGCCACCCGGGCGTTCTTACCGAATTTCTCGAACATCAGCGGGTTCCACCTTTCCGGTTGTGTTTCTGATGGACCGCTTGCTTGCTCACCTCGAGCGCGTCGGCGATGGCCTGCCAGGACCAGCCGTTGGCTCTGGCATTGGCCACCTGGACGGTTTCGAGCCGGTCGGCCAGTCGGCGTAGCGCGAGCACGGCACGCAGCCCGACCGCCGGGTCGGGGTTGCCTGCCGCTGAGGCGAGTGTTGTCGCATCGGTCATGTCGTCAATTTTGATTGACGACAGCGCTGTTTGTCAACCAAAATTGACATCACTGAGCGCGAACAAGCCCGCAAACAGGTGGGGGAACCGTCAGCCGTGCCAGCGGCCGGTAGCGGCGAACTCGGCGAGGATCGCGGACGGAGCGGTCAGATCGAGGTTCTGGGCGGCCACCCAGTCATCGTTGAAATAGGTGCCCGCATACCGGTCGCCTCCATCGCACAGCAACGTGACCACGCTGCCGCTACGGCCCTGCGCGACCAGCTCGGCGACGAGATGGAAGGCGCCCCACAGATTCGTGCCCGTCGAGCCGCCGACACGGCGGCCGAGCGCGATGCCGGCGTGCCGGGCGGTGGCGATCGAGGCCGCGTCGGGCACCACGATCATGCGATCGACCACCTGGCCGACGAACGACGGCTCCACCCGAGGACGCCCGATTCCCTCGATGCGCGAAGGCATTCCGGTCTCGTAGCCCGCATCGCCCGTCTCGTAACCGCCGTAGAAGGCCGAGTGCTCCGGGTCCACCACGGCCAGTCGCGTCGCGTGTCGGCGATACCGGATGTAGCGGCCGATCGTCGCGCTGGTGCCACCGGTACCGGCGCCGACCACGATCCACTCCGGCACCGGGTGGTTCTCCAGCGCCAGCTGTTCGAAGATGGATTCGGCGATGTTGTTGTTGCCCCGCCAGTCGGTGGCCCGCTCGGCGTGGGTGAACTGATCCATGAAATGCCCGCCGGATTCGGCGGCGAGACGCTTGGCCTCGGTGTACATGTCCGGCGGACGATCGACGAAATGACAACGGCCGCCCTGGGCTTCGATGAGGGCGACCTTCTGCGGCGAGGTGCTCGCAGGCATCACCGCGACGAAATCCAGGCCGAGCAGCTTGGCGAAATAGGCCTCGCTCACCGCTGTGGAACCCGACGACGCCTCCACTACGGTCGTGCCCTCGGTCACCCAGCCGTTGCAGATCGCGTACAGGAACAGCGACCGTGCCAGCCGGTGCTTAAGACTGCCGGTGATGTGGGTCGATTCGTCCTTCAGATACAGCTGCACCGGCCAGTCGGCGGGCAGTGGGTACCGCAGCAGGTGAGTGTCGGCGGAGCGCTGGGTGTCGGCGTCGATCAACCGGACGGCATTGTCGACCCAGTCACGCGGGGCGCTGCGGTCGAGGTACTTCATGCCGACGTGCTGTCGTCGTCACCCCGCAAGCGGGCCCGCAGCTGCGCCTTGTCCTGGCGGCGGCGCGCGTCGACGACGGCGATGTCCTCGTTCACCTTCACCCGCAGCTTCTTGAACAACGTCAGCGAGAGCGGCATCGCGACGAGCAACGCGAACAGCGCGGCGACGATCACCGGCACCTCGACACCGATCAGCTTGGCCACGCCTACGATCAGTGCGGCGATCACGATGACCAGCCCGAGACGGGCGAGCGTATAGAGCGCGAGATTGCGGACCAGCCGCTTCCCGGCGCCGGAACCCTGCTGACCTGTTGCTTCACTCACGACTACAGCCTAATGGGCGCCGGTGCGACCGCGTTCATCAGCCGCATACGGCCGCGACGCAGGCCGAGGTGGGCCCGGGGACGGTGGAACTGTCTTCGATACGGCCCCGTTCGCGGCTTTTGTCTATTACTTCCCCTTTACCAACAGTAGGTGGTTCGACTACATAGGGGTCGCAGTGCGACGATGACGCCACTGATGAGGGAACTGTCGAGAACGGAGAGGTTAGCTATGACTGCGATCACCGTCGGCCTTCAGGACACTCTGCTGACACCAGGCCAAGTGGCCGCCATGTTCCACGTAGATCCCAAGACCGTCACTCGGTGGGCCCATGCCGGCAGGCTCGGCTCGCTTCGCACGCCGGGCGGACATCGCCGATTCCGCGAGTCCGAGGTTCTGCAGTTGCTCAAATCGCTCACCACCGAGGCAGCACCCCGCTGACTCACGGCCGACGCGAGCCCGTCGTGGGCTCGCGTTCGCCAAAAATTTTCCCTCCCGTTGCGCATGCGCACACGGTGCGAACACGGCTACCCTCGATAGCAGGAGGTGAGCGACGTGACGTACCTGTTGGCACTCATCGCGATCGTGGCCATCGCGGTGCTGTGCTGGAAGGCGTTCGGCCCCGAAATGCCCCGCCCGAGTTCCGGCCGTCGACCGATTCTCGGCCCCGACGACGATCCGGAATTCCTCTGGCGCCTCGGTAAACAACCCCGCGACGACTCCGGCCCCACCGAGTGACCAGTGCTGTGCGTGGCCGTGAGCTGAGGCACATACCCCCGGTGTGCGACGAAAGAGCTGGGTAGATAACGTATTCCGGTGATCGATGTGCAGCAGGCTTCTGTCCCGACTACTTGGCGCGCATCCGACGGCAGCGCCGTGACGTTCACCGAGGCAAGGTCGGAGTGGACTCGCGCCGCACACGAAGTGCTGGTCGCGACAGCTAGCCGGTTCAACAATTTCATCGTCAACACCGAGCTGGCCGACCTGGTCCAGGAAGAATCCGGCATCCGCACCCAGGTGAAATGGCAGCATTGGCTGCCCGTCGTGCTGGACAAGGTCGCCGAACACTGTCACAAGAACAACGAGCCGCCGCTGAGCGCCCTGTGCGTGCGCAAGAACCAGACCGTCGGCACCGGCTACCGCTACATCCTCGAACTCGCGGGCCTGCCCATCCCCGACGACCTCGAAATGCACGCCGCCGCCGCCCGCTGGCAGTGCTATCAGCACTACGCCACCGATCTCCCCGCCGACGGCGGCCTGCCCACCCTCCCCCCGAAGGTCGCCGCGATCCGCCAGTCCACCTCCCAGGACCTGGCCACCGCCGAAGCCGCCGAGGCAGCCGTCAAACGCCCCTCCGCCGCCCGCACCCCTGTGGTCGCCCCCAAGACCGAACCGGTGCGCAAACCGGTCTGTCTGACCTGTCACGTAGAACTGCCCGCCAACAAGGTCTGCTACTACTGCTGATCTGCCCGGCAATCGCCCGGCCCGAACGTCGACTCCGACCTTCGGGCCGCACCCTGCGCCCTAGCGAGCCCGCGGCGACCTCAGGTCAGCCGCACAACGGCATACCCATGGACAGACTGGAACCGCTGGACAGGCATTCCAGCAGCACACGCGGAATCGCGGCTGATCCCGATTGCGGATCCGCAGACGCCGTGAACGGGGTCGCCGACCCCATATCCGCAACAACCGGCTCGAGTATCACCCCGGCCCCCGCCGCCGCGCTCGCCACACCCGCCATCCCATAACCCAGCGAAATCACCACGGCCACAACCACACTCAAACGACGCATTCTCAAACCTCTCCGGCAAACCAATCGGTACCGGAAACGGTAGCCTCGCCCAGCACTTATGAAACGCCCACACTTCCATGGGCGCTTCACCAGCAACGAGCGCGGTCGATCAGCTCCGTCGGCGCTAGGTCAAGCCCGCGTAGCTGTGCAGACCGCTGATCACCATGTTGATGATGAACAGGTTGAAGAGCATGGCGACGAAGCCGGCGATGTTGATCCAGGCTGCCTTGGTGTCTCGCCAGCCGGAGGTGGCACGGGCGTGGAGGTAGGCGGCGTAGAGGACCCAGGCGATGAAGGAGCAGGTTTCTTTGGGGTCCCAGCCCCAGAAGCGGCCCCAGGCGGCTTCGGCCCAGATGGCGCCCAGGATTACGCCTGCGCCGAAGAGGGGGAAGCCGATGATGGTGGTTTTGTAGGCGAGCTGGTCGAGGGTGCGGGCGTCGGGGAGGCGGCGGGCGATGGTGCCGAGGATGTTGGTGGATTCCTCGCCCGCGGGCTGGCGCATGCGGAACAGGTAGAGCAGGCTGGCCACGCCGGAGACCAGGAAGACGCCGCTGCCGATGCTCACGATGGTGACGTGGATCGGTAGCCAGAACGACCGGAGTGCGGGGACCACGGGGGCGGCGTCGGCGTAGAGGATCGTGCCTGCCAGGAACATCAGGATCAGGACGGGGACCAGCAGGAACGCCCACATCGCACGATAGCGCTGGTCGCGCAGGAAGATCAGGCCGATCACCACGGCGGCCGCGGTGGCCATGGTGGTGAACTCGTACATGTTGCCCAGCGGGAAGCGGTGGGTCGCGAAACCGCGCAGCACGATCGAGCCGATGTGCAGGACCGCGCCCACCACCAGCACCGAGAAGGCCATGTTGCCCAGGCGTTCGCCGAGCGGTACGGCCTGCGGGGTCTCGATCCGGCCGGGCAAGCCGGGGTCGCCTGCGGGCACGAGTTCGCGCGCGGTGACCTGCTTGGCTCGTACCGAGGCGTACTGCACGATCAGCAGGACCGTGGCCAGCGCGTAGACCGCCATGGCCGACATGAAAGCGAAGTCGCTGTACCGTGCCAGCGTCTCGTCGATCTGCATCAGGATTCCGTCTCCATGTCGAGTGCCTGTGCCCTGGTCCGCATCAGTTCTCCGGTCCGAGCAGCCGTGTGCGCAGTCGATCGAATTCGGCGCCCCAGCCCGCTTGATCGCTTCTGGCCAGGCCGCCCATTTCTACTACGGCGCGTCGTTGACCCACGTTACCTGCCGCGGCGTCGACCGGGTATGCCCGGATCCAGATCCGGCGCCGTTTCAGCAACAGCGACACCAGCAAACCGGCCATCATCGTCAACGCGCTCACCAGCACCCACTGCTGGGCCGGATCGTGTGAGACCTGCAGGTTGACGAATTCCTCTGCGCCGTCGAAGGTCACCTTCGCTCCGCTCGGCAGCGTGGTCGACTCGCCCGGACGCAGGTTGACCCGCGCTTCCTTCGACAACCGGCCCTGCTTGATCATCTCCGGATCCAGCGCGAACAGCGATTGCGAGCGTCCGGTGTCCAGGCCGGTGTTGCCGCGATAGATGTCGACCGCGACGGCCGGGTCGTCCATCCGGGGGAACGACGAGGTGAGCAGGCTGCCGTGGAACAGCGCGGTCGGCGCGAACAGCCCTTCGATCGCGATCTGGTTCTGCCGACGTTCCTCGTCGGTGGCGTACATCCCGCCGGGCGGATCGAAGCGCAGCACACCGCTGGACAGGAAGGTCTGGGCATCGTCGGGCCGCCACTGGATGGTCTCGGTGCGGGTCTGCCCATCGGGGAAGGTGACGGTGAACGTCGGCGCGAAACCATGCCCCTGCAGGTAGACGCGGTCACCGGCGACCCGAAGCGGATGGTTCACCCGGAGCTCGGTGCTGCGCCACGTATCGGTGCTCAGGTCGGCGCCCGCCTGGTATTCGATGTTCGAACGGAACATCTCGGCCTGGCCGGTGGGCAGGTAGTCGGCCTTGAAATCCTGCACCTTCACACACAGGGGCGTCATCCCGGTGCCGTCGTTGGTGTTTCCCGCGCGGAACGAGTCGAACACCGCGGGCGAGGTGGTGCAGAAACCGGGACCGTCGTCGGCGATCACGATGACATTGCCTTCGTACCCGAGCAGCTTGCCCAGCGCGATCGCGATCAGCAGCCCGACCAGCGACAGATGGAACACCAGGTTGCCGAACTCGCGCAGATAACCTTTCTCCGCCGACAGCGTCACCTCGCCCTCGCGCCGGCCGGGGCGAACCTCGGTCCGCCAGCCGCGCAACGACTCCTTCGCGGCCGCGATCACCTCGTCGGGAGTGCGATCGTCGGTCTCGCTGAAGTGGTGCGGCAACCGGCCGAGGTTGCGCGGTGCGGGCACCGGTGGGGTGCGCAGCGCCCGGTAATGATCCCAGCAGCGCGGCAGGATGCAGCCGACCAGCGAGATGAACAGCAGCACGTAGATGGCGGTGAACCAGAAGCTGCCGAACACATCGAACAGTTCGAATCGGTCCATCCACGGGCCCAGCGTCGGGCGATCGGCGATGTACTGTTCGACCTTCTGCGTGTTGAGGCTGCGCTGCGGCAGCAGCGCACCGGGGATGGCGGCGAGCGCGAGCAGGAACAGCAGCACCAGCGCGGTGCGCATGCTCGTCAGGCCGCGCCAGGAATTACGGACCATGGCCCAGACCCGGCCCGGCAGCGACTGCCGGACGGGCGGAGTGGGGGTGGTCGCGGTTGTCAACGTGTCAGTCATCAGATCGGGAGAGTCACCTCGGAGACGAACCCGTCACGCACCCAGCCGACGAACTGATCCCATGCCCCCGTGACCAGCGCGACGCCGACGGCGACGAGCAGAACACCCCCTACTACCTGAATGGTGCGCGAATTGCGCCGCAGCCAACCGACCCCACGCAGAGCATTGGCCGACCCGAAGGCCAGCACGATGAACGGCAGCCCGAGGCCGAGGCAATAGGCGACGATCAACGTCACCCCGCGCGCGGCGGTGGTGCCCTCGGTGCCTGCCGATACCGCCATCACGCCCGACAGGGTCGGGCCCAGGCACGGGGTCCAGCCGAGTGCGAACACCCCGCCCAGCAGTGGCGCGCCGAGGATGCTGGTGAGCCTGCGCGGCTCCATCCGCGTGTCCCGTTGCAGGGCGGGGACCAGGCCGATGAACACCAGACCCATCAGGATCGTCACCACACCGCCGATGCGCTGGAGCAGTTCCCGATTCACGTTGAGGGTCTGGATCACGCCGAAAACAGTGGCCGTGGCCAGCACGAACACCACGGTGAACCCGGCGACGAACAGGCTGGCGGCACCGGCCACGCGCATCTTCGCGCTACGACGTTGCGCGGTGAGCGTGGCCTGGGTGCTGGTGGCGGGCGGCGCCTCGGCTCCGACCAGCCCGGCCAGATAGGACAGATAGCCGGGGACCAGCGGTACGACACAGGGTGAAGCGAACGACACCAGGCCCGCGAGCAGGCAGGCTCCCAGCGCCAGCAGCAGCGGACCTGATGCCGCTGTCTGCTGGAAGGAATCCCCGACTGCGGCGAGCGGTATCACTCGTCGGTGCCGTTGTCGTTGTCCTGCTGCTCGTCACGCGGCAACGACAAGGTGCGCTCGGTCTCGGCCGGTTCAGCAGGGCCGAAATCGAACAGACCGGCACCGGCGACACTGCGCGGCACGGTCGCGATGCCGGCCCAACGGTCGTCGACCGTCCAGCCCGCACCCATTCGGCGTGCACCCTGACGGGGGCGACACGCGGTCAGATTTCCAGGACGACGACGGCTCACTGCTTCTCCTCGGCGGCGATGCGCTCGACCACGGGCTGTAGGTCTTCTGCCAGTAGCGAGCGAAGGAAGACCGCGGCGACCCGGTGCTGACGATCCAGGATCAACGTGGTCGGAATAACACTGGTGGGAAAGTTTCCGCCGAGGGCGAGCAAGGTTCGCATCGACGGGTCGTAGATGGACGGATATTCGAGGTTGTTGTCCACTACGAAGTCCTGGGCTTTGTCGCGCTGATGGTCGCGGACGTTGATCCCCAGGAACGCGACGCCTTGATCTTTGGTCGCCGCGAAGACTTTTTCCAGAGCGGGCGCCTCGGCGCGGCACGGACCGCACCACTGCCCCCACAGGTTCACGACCACGATCTGGTTTGGGAAATCATCGACCGAAATGGTCTTTCCCTCGTTCATCAGATCGGGCCCCGAGAGCGTGCCGATCGTCCCGCGAGTGGCGGGCGGATCGTAATAGATATCCGTTTTACCACCGGGTGAGACGAATTCGAAGGTCCCGCCGCCAGTGGCAACCGCATCGGTACCCGTCGAGCAGCCCGCCGCGGCGGCGATCACCAACAGGGCGGACAGTACGGCGGTCAGCACCCGCGGCCGGCGGCCGCGGATGGATCCCGATGCAGTCGAGGCAATCATGCGCCGTGTACCGACGGGTCCGACGCGCCCGCCGGCTCGGAATAGACGATGTCGACGAGCGTGTCGCCGTGATAGACCAGCGACGTCAGCGACGCGAGCGAGCACTGCCGGTTGCGCGGGTCGTGCCACAACCGCTGACCCTGCAGGAACCGGCGCAGCGTCCACACGGGCAGCTGATGCGAAACCAGCACCACCTCGTGACCGGTGGCCTCGACGCGGGCCTTGTTCACCGCGGCGAGCATGCGGTGCGCGATCTGCAGATACGGCTCGCCCCAGGACGGGGTGAACGGGTCGCGCAGCTTCCACCAGTGCCGCGGCTTGCGCAGGGCGCCGTCGCCGACGGAGACGCGCAGGCCCTCGAAGGTGTTGCCCGCTTCGATCAGGTTCTCGTCGGTGCGCACGATCAGGTCGTGGGCGGCCGCGATCGGCGCCGCGGTTTCCTGGGCGCGCTGCAGCGGGGAGGCGATCACCATCGAGATGTCGTGGTCGGCCAGCGAGCGCGCGACCGCACCGGCCTGCGAGCGCCCGGCTACCGAGAGGCTGAAGCCGGGCAGGCGGCCGTAGAGGATGCCGTTCGGGTTGTGCACCTCGCCGTGGCGCAGAACGTGGACGATGGTTTCGACACTCGACTGGTCGTCGTCGAGGACGGGCGGAGCGGCGGCGGGCGCGGGATGGGGCGCCTCGTCGCCATCCGCCGGGACTGGGGCGAATGCTGCGTCGGGCTGGTCGGAGCTCACGCTGGGGATCCTTCGGGGGTTGCGGCCGCGGCCGCGAGGGCGGCGGCGGGCAGAGCGGCGGCGATACGGTCGAACGCGTCCTCGTCGAGCGCCGCGGAGACGAACCATGCCTCGAACGCGCTCGGCGGCGCGTACACGCCCGCGTCGAGCAGGGCGTGGAAGAAGGCGGGGTAACGCCAGGTCTGGCTCGCTTTGGCGGCGGCGTAGTCGGTCACCGGGCGCTCGGCGAAGAACACGCTCACCATATTGCCTGCGAACTGGACTTGATGCTCGACACCGGCCTCTGTCAGGGCTTTCGCGAAGAGCGAGCCGAGCCGATCGGCGTTGCGGTCCAGCGCCGCGTACACCTGGGCGTCGGCCGCGCGCAGTGTCGCCAAGCCGGCCGCGACGGCGACGGGGTTACCCGAGAGGGTGCCCGCCTGATAGACCGGGCCGAGCGGGGCGAGGTGGTTCATGATCTCGGCGCGACCCCCGAACGCGGCGGCGGGCAGGCCGCCGCTCATCACCTTGCCGAAGGTGTAGAGGTCGCCGGCGACGCCTTCGCGGCCGAACCAACCCGCCGCGCTGACGCGGAAACCGGTCATCACCTCGTCCATGATCAACAGCGCGCCGTTGTCGGTGGCGAGTGTGCGAAGGCCTTCGTTGAAGCCGGGCAGCGGTGCGACCGCGCCCATATTGCCCGCGGCGGCCTCGGTGATGACACACGCGATCTGACCGGGGTGCGCCTCGAAGGCGGCGGCGACAGCGGCGAGGTCGTTGTAGGGCAGCACGATGGTGTCGGCGGCTTGCGCGCCGGTGACGCCGGGCGAGGTCGGCAGGCCGAGGGTCGCCACACCGGAGCCCGCGTCGGCCAGCAGGGCGTCGACGTGGCCGTGGTAGCAACCGGAGAACTTGATGATCTTGGAGCGACCGGTGAAACCGCGCGCCAGCCGGACCGCGCTCATCGTGGCCTCGGTACCGGAGTTCACCAGGCGGACCCGTTCGACGGGATCGACGCGGGCGGCGATCGCCTCGGCGAGTTCGATCTCGGCCTCGGTCGGCGCGCCGAACGACAGCCCACTCGTCGCGGCCTTCTGCACAGCTTCCACGACAGCGGGGTGGGCGTGACCGAGGATCATCGGACCCCACGAACACACCAGATCCACGTAATCGTTGCCGTCGGCGTCGATCAGCGTGTAGCCGCTGGCGGAGGTGATGAACCGCGGCGTACCGCCTACCGAATTGAACGCACGAACCGGGGAATTGACGCCACCCGGGATCACGGACGCCGCCCGCTCGAAGAGCTGGGCCGACACCGGTACCTGCGTAAGACTCACGGATTCCAGTGTCTCAGTTCGCTCCGGCACGCCGGACGACAGGGTGGAGCACAGTGACCCAGACCGCAGCGACCCACCGACGACACGCCCGACACGCCGCCCCTATCGGCGAGAGAATTCGATCTAGCCCTCTTGGCCTGCGACTACGCTCCGGGCGGCTCAGCACCTGGGCCGATGAGAAATCAGCTGTCAGCGAGAGGGTATTTCATGCGTTTCGGCGTCACCAGTACTGCCCTTGGCACGGGGTTCGTCACGGCGGGAGTGCTACTCGGCGCGGGTTCGGCCACCGCCTTCGCACCGCAGATCCAGCCCGATCGGATCGGCGTCCAGCTCAGTCACGAACAGACCGTGGCGCTCGGGTCGGGACCGATTCCGGCGATCGCGGTGATGTTGGTGCCCGCGCAGCGGATCGGCGCGGGTCTGCACGCCGACACCGAGCTGTACCGCGACGCCGACGGCGGCATCCGCGCCACCCTGCGTCAGGTGGTGATGGAAGCAGCGGCTCATCCGGACGGCACTGTCTCCGTCTTCCTGAACGCACCCGGCACGCGCGGCGGCCGCGTCGTCGACGTCTATCAGCAGTGGAACAGCTGAATCAGGTGTACATGCAGGGCACTTCGGCGGAGATCGTGTGCAGCTGGCACATGATGCCGTTGTAGATCGCGCTCGAGCCGGTCTCCGGGACGAGACCGTCGGCGGCCGGCTCGGCGATCATCGGGGTGAGCGGCAGGCCGGGAGCGGCCTGGGCGGGCGCCGCGGCCAGGGCGATCGTCGCCACGGCGGCGGCGACGGTACAGATTCCTGCGGTCAGTCTGGTCATCGATTCCTCCTCGGGGAGCCCGCGGTGCGAGCTCGTGTCCCGAACCCCCACGCGCACATCGGAATTCGGCTTCCTCTAGATCATCGGTTCGAGGCGCCGCCGCGCTACAGACCTGGCGTAGATCCTGGCCACCGCGTCGATGACAAGCAACCCACTCACCGTCACCAGCGCGCAGGCGAGCAACAGCAACGGCGGCACATACCGCACCGCCTCGAAGCCGGGATGCTCATCGGTGCCCGCGAATTCGGTCGAGCGCCGTGCGGCCCGCCAGCTCACGACCGCGCAGGCCAGGAAGAGCACGGCGGAACCGAGTTCGAACAGCGCGATCCAGCGTCTCATTCCTGCGATCCTGCCAGGGGCGAGAGCGAATCAGCCGACCAGGCTCGGGAGCAGAATCAGGGCGATGACAACGATGGTGAGCACAACCATCAACCCGATGACCAACAGGTCGCGTCGTAGGCTGTGTGGTTGCTCGATCACCACGCGCATCATTGCCTCCGCTCCCCCGGCGCTCAACCGGTGTGATAATCCTCACCATACACTGATCAGGGTCGCTTCCGGTGGGACTGGAAGTACTTCGTCGACTCCGGCCGGTAGCTCAGGAACGTGGCGCCCGCGGCCAGTACCCCCTGCACGATCGATGCGCCACCCGCCACGATCGTCGCGGGATTCGCGACGGCGGAGAAGCTGAACATGGTGGCGACGGCACCGAGTCCGAGCCAGATCGCGACCACTGTGAGCACTGTGCGCGCCCAGGACTTACCGCGACCGAGCTGATGCGCGATCGCCACGGTGACAAGGGCCAGCAGCACGCCGACCAGCGCGGTCAACGCGAAAGCCACCAGCACCATCACATCGACGGTCGATGCGGGAAAGTTCGGATCCGCCTTGTGCATCTCGTCGAGGAACTGCTTGCTGAGCTCGTCGCGCTCCCCCGTCAGGGAGGCCACGCCGGCGCCGGCGTAGATGACGCCGAGGCCGGCGACTCCCCACCACAGCTGACGAGCGGTGCCGACGTCCTCGGGCATGGGCGGTGTTTCGGGTTTGTTCGGCGGAACGATCACGACAGCCAGTGTGCTGCCTCGGTCGCCCAGTAGGTGAGCACGATGTCCGCGCCTGCCCGCCGGATGCCGATCAGCGACTCCATGATCGAACCCCGGCGATCGATCCAGCCGCGCTCGGCGGCGGCGGTGATCATCGCGTACTCGCCGGAGATCTGATAGGCCGCGACGGGGACCGTCGAGCGATCGGCGACGTCGCGCAGGATGTCGAGGTAGGACATCGCGGGCTTCACCATCACGATGTCGGCGCCCTCGGCGAGATCGAGGTCGAGTTCGCGCAGCGATTCCCGGCGGTTGGCGGGATCTTGCTGGTAGGTGCGCCGATCGCCTTCCAGCGACGAGCCGACGGCCTCCCGGAACGGGCCGTAGAAGGCCGAGGCGTACTTGGCGGCGTAGGCGAGGATGGCGGTGTCGGTGCTGCCGACCGCGTCGAGGCCGCGCCGGATGGCGCCCACCTGACCGTCCATCATGCCGCTGGTCCCGAGCAGATCGGCACCTGCCTCGGCCTGCGACAGTGCCATCTCCACGTAGCGATGCAGGGTGGCGTCGTTGTCGACCGCGCCGTCGGTGCCGATCACGCCGCAGTGGCCGTGATCGGTGAACTCGTCGAGGCAGGTGTCGGCCATGATGACCGTCGCGTCCCCGACCTCCTCGGCGAGCGCGCGCAGGCCACGATTGAGAATTCCGTTCGGATCACTGGCCTGCGAACCGGTGGCGTCCTTGTCCTCGGGCAGCGGCACTCCGAACAACATCAGCCCGCCGACTCCGGCGGCCACCGACTCCGCCGCGGCTTTGCGTAGCGAGTCCAGCGTGTGTTGGTACACCCCCGGCATCGAGCTGATCTCTCGCGGCTCGTCGAGGCCGTCGGCCACGAACATCGGCAGCACCAGCTGACGCGGCTGCAACGTGGTTTCGGCGACGAGTCGACGCAATGCGGGTGTCCTGCGCAACCGCCGCGGGCGGTCGAAAGCGGTCATAGCCCGCAGAATACGCCTGTCGTCAGTTGGTCGCCGCAGCGCCTACACGGGGTCGCAGCCGCGAGCCAGTTCGCCCAGAATCTGCTCGAAAGTAGCGAAGACCGGCAAGGGACCGGCCTCGCTCCAGGACTGATTGGTGAGCAGGATCGCGGTGACGTCGCCGTCGTTGGACCAGATCGAGCCGAGGCCGCCTGCCCAGCCGTAGGCGCCTGCGCGGGGTCCGTCGGGTTGGTCACGCAGCTGTACGCCGACGCCGTAGCCCCAGCCCGCGCTGTCGTCGGGGCCCGGTCCGCCGCGGGCGAGTTGTTCGGGGGTGAGGTGGTTGGTGGTCATGGTGGCGACGGCTTGTTCGGACAGGATGCGGGTGCCGTCGAGTTCGCCGCCGTTGCCGAGCATGCGGGCGAAGCGGTGGTAGTCGGCGAGGGTGGAGACCAGGCCGTCACCGCCGCCTTCGAAAGCGGGTGGGTTACTCCATTGGCCGACGGCCGGGTCGAAAACGGTGCGGGCGCCGTCGAGCTCTGTGTAATGCGGACCGAATCGGGCCAGTTTCTCCGGTGGGACCGAGAAACCGGTATCGGTCATGCCGAGGGGGCGCAGGAGGCGTTCGGCGAGGAATTCCGAGAGCGATGTGCCCGCTGCCCTGGCGATCAGGAAACCGAGGATCTGTGCGCCGACGTGATAGAGCCAGCGTTCGCCCGGCTGATATTGCAGCGGCAAGGTGCCGAGACGTTCCAGCCAGATGTCGGGGGGCAGCATTTGCGCGGGGGTCGGCGGGCCCCACCCGAGGCCCACCTCGCTCCAGGCGGCGTCGAATGGTTTCGGTGCGAAGTCGGCGAAATCCATGCCCCAGCCGAGGCGGAAGGTCAGGAGGTCGTCGACGGTGATCGAACGGTTCGCCGCGACCGTGTCGGTGATGTCGGCGGCTGGGTGCGCGAGGACGCGTAAGCCGGCGAGTTCGGGAAGCAGCCGGTCGACCGGTTCGGCCGGATCGAGTACGCCGTCGTCGATCAGGATCGAGGCCGCTGCCGCGGTGAGCGGTTTTGTCATCGAGGAGATCCGGAAGATCGTGTCGGTGCGCACCGGTGCGTTGCGTGCGGCATCGAGATGGCCTGCGGCGCCGGCGGTTACGTCGTCTCCGGTCGCTACGAGCCAGGCCAGGCCGAGTAGCTCGTCCGCCGCGACGTGCACGCCGAGCCGCTTGTCGATCTCGTCCATCCTCATCACCCTCCTCGGATTCGCGTTGGCGCTACTAGACCACAACGGTCCGACAACGCGACACCTCATCGCGGGTCGGGAGTGCAGACGGTCAGGAACGATTTCCGGTTCTCGCGTCCGACATCCGCGGCGTCCATCCAGCCGCGACGACCGAACAGATAACTGCCGGACGGGTGCTGGGCCGACTCACGCAGCACCTGGGCGACGTCGACCCTGGCGCCGTACGCTTTCGGTCCGTCGACAGTGAACGAGAGCGAATCTGCCTCGGTCCAGTCGTAGTCCAGGGGCAGCGGTTTCCGGACCTGGAGCGGCGCATCGAAGTCCGCGGGGATTTCGCCGGCGATTCGCACCAGGTTCATGCGTTCCACCAGCACTCCCGGCCGCGGCGCGGTCCACAGCTGATCCGTGCTCTCCGCGGTGCCGGAGTCGAAAATCAACCTCAGCCCGGTGACACCCGCACACGGGGTACCCGTCCACAGTTTCAGGACACCGTCGTCGACCCGGAACCCGGCCGCCGGTGGCAGCGACGGCGCGTACTGCGGTGTGGTGTCGCACGCCGCGGTCACCGCCGCCAGCACAAGGGCGGCGCAGGCGAGCCGTGGCCACCTAGTGATATCCGCCATCGGAAAGTCCCGCGTCTTCCTCGGTCTCGTTGCCGCCGGTAGCCCGCTCCCACACGTAGGAAGCGAGGAAGCCCGGATGACCCTCGTCCGCCCACTGCTGGGAGTGGCGCTCCTCGTGGTGCAGCAACCGGTCCAAGTCGAGATCGCCTCGGTAGGGGCCGTCATCGCCCTCGCCCCACACGTGGCCCGAGGTCGCCACCTCGCGAAGCTGCTGCGCCGGATCTTGCGGATCGTCGATGTCCATCATGTAGGTGTCGCCCCAGGCTGTTCCACCGCCTTGGCTGAATTGGTCCTGGACGACGTTTCCGCCCAAGCCCATCATCATGCCGTTCGGGGTGGTCACCAACCGCCCGCCGTTGCCGTGCACGAATCCCACGTCTTCGGTGTAGCTCCAGGAGTTCTCCTGTTGCCGGTCGCTGATTCGCCGCAGTTCCGCGGATCCGTACGGGGTCGGCGCGAAGTCGGTCGTTTCGGCTTCGGTGCCGTAGTCGGTGCCCGCGTTCATGAGGTAGGTCATCCGAATCGCCTGGGCGGCGTCGGCCCCGCTGATGCCGGCCGGAAGCAGGAAATACGACTTGAAGATCCCGTCGCCGTCCTCGTCCTCGCGGATCTCTTCCATGCCGTCGAGGATCTCGAAGTCCGCCGGGGTGATGTGGTGTTCGGCGACGATCTCGGTGATGGTGTCGATCGACACGCCCCGGCGCACCGCGTTCTCGAGCCACTGCCGGTAGTGACCGGCGACCGGCGGTCCGCTGAGCAGTCCGGCCTCGCGCAGCGCCTGCTCCATCTCGACCACCCGAGCGTCGATCACTCCACCCTCTCTGGCGGCGGCCAGGGTGGTGGCTCCGTGGTCGCTGATCTTGCGGTCCTGGGCGAGTTGCATTACTCGGGCGACGGCGGCATCAATGTTGTTCGCCGTGTTCAGGATCGCCTTGGTCTCGCGCTCCAACTGCTTCCTGATGGAGTCGCGGTGCCGTCGCGCCTGCGCGCGGTCGTCAGCCTCCAACCACGACTGTGGCAGGGGGTCGGCGGGCTTGTTGTCCACGATCGCGCCACCGGCGGCGATGCCGAATTGGTAAGTGTCGGCGAGGGAATCGTTGTTGGCGACTCTGCTTTTCAGGGCGGATACGTCGTCCGACGCCGTCTGCAGGGCTCGTCCGACGGCGGACAGCTCCGCGGTCAGGATCTCGGCCTTGTTGCGCGTATCGCCCAGCGAATCGCGCGCGTGCTCGCTGGCGGGGCCGTGCCACTCGGGCAATCTCCTGGCGTCATCGAGTTCGTCCTGCAGCCCGATGAGCGTGTCGCGCCGCTCGAGCAGCTCGGTGGCCGACGTATCGAGCGCCTCGGCGTCCCATGCGCGAACGTCGTGGTAGCCGACAGTCATCCGCCGAAAGCCCTTGTCGCGGACTCCTCATTGTCGGAGTACACCTTCGCGGCCGACCTGACCAGCGCGCTCCACTGGCCGATCTCCTCTGCCCACCCCTTGGCGCGCTCGTCGAACGTCGACGCCAGCGCGGGTGCGCGCCGAGCCGCATCGCCGCCGGGCAAGGCCGTCGCGACCGCATCCACACCGGTGCCCGGATACGCCGCCGCGGCTTGGGCGGCGGCCGATCCCGCCGCATCGGCGGCATCTCGCAGCTGACCGATCTCGACCTCGAACCTGCTCACAGCCCGTGACCCCCACTCGGAATCGGTTCGTCAGCCAGCAGAATACTGGAGTTCGAAAGAGCCCGCGCTCCAACCGAATCCGGCTGCTCCGAGCCCCCGCACAGCCCGAAACTTGTCGGTACCCCTCGCTATAATCGAAAGCGTGTTCGAGGGTTCCGACGAACGGGGGCGGAACCCACACGCGACGGGAGGACACCGCATGAACGCCATTGCCGCCAAGTCCATTTTCATCACCGCGCCGTACGTGCCGCTGGAGAAGAAGCGACTGCCTGCCGGTCGGCCACGCCGCTGGTACGTCGCTCACAATCGCCGGCTCAAGGCCATGCGGTTGACGATCGCGCTGCTGGATTCCGGTGTGTACCTACCCAATCAGGCCACCAACGAGACGATCCGGCGCACCGCCGAAAAGATCGATATCCGCCCGCCTTCCGACGCCACCTGCCGGCTGGTACGCACGCTGTTGCGCTACAGCCGATGACCCGGATACGCCGAAAGCCCGCCGTTGCGGGCGGGCTTTCGGGGTATCTGCTGAAATCAGCGGCTGCTGCTGCGGCGGCTCTTCTTTCGCGGCGGCGGCAACAGGCCCTCGGCACGCAGGCGCGAGGCATGCTCGGCCAGTGCCTCCACCAGCGGACCCACCTGCGCCGACTCGGGCTGCACGTCCACGCGCAGACCGAACTCGATCGCGGTCTCGGCGGTCTTCGGGCCGATGCAGGCCACGATGGTGCGCGCGTGCGGCTTGCCCGCGATACCCACCAGGTTGCGGACCGTGGAGGACGAGGTGAACAGGACCGCGTCGAAACCGCCGGTCTTGATCATCTCGCGGGTCTCCGCCGGCGGCGGCGACGCGCGCACGGTGCGGTAGGCGGTGACGTCGTCGATCTCCCAGCCACGCTCGCGCAGGCCCTCGGCGAGGGTCTCGGTGGCGATGTCGGCGCGGGGCAGCAGCACCCGGTTCACCGGGTCGAACACGTCGTCGTAGGGCGGGAAGTCGGCGAGCAGGCCCTCGGAGGACTGTTCGCCGCTCGGCACCAGCTCGGGGTTGATGCCGAACGAGCGCACCCTCTCCGCGGTGGCCTCGCCGACGCAGGCGATCTTCACACCGGAGAACGCGCGCGCGTCCAGGCCGAACTCGGCGAACTTCTCCCACACCGCGCGCACCGCGTTGGTGGAGGTGAACACCACCCACTGGTAGCGACCGTCGACCAGACCCTTCACGGCCCGTTCCATCTGGGCCGGGCTGCGCGGAGGCTCCACCGCGATGGTCGGCACCTCGATCGGGATCGCGCCATGGGTGACGAGCCGCTCGCTCATCTCCCCCGCCTGATCCTTGGTGCGCGGCACCAGCACGGTCCAGCCGTAGAGGGCACGCGATTCCCACCACGACATCTTGGCGCGCTTGTCGACTTCCTTGCCGACCGTCACCACCAGCGGGCCGACCAGCTCGGAGGCGGCGTTGTTCAGCGAGGCGAGCGTGGCCTCGATGGTGCGCTGCTGGCGGGTGGTGCCACGCACCGTCACCGCGACCGGAGTCTGCGGCGCGAGGCCGTGTTCCACCAGCGCGCTCGCGGTCTCGGCCAGGTGGCCGGAGGTGGCGTGCAGCACCAGCGGACCGGGAGCGGCGGCCAGGGCCGACCAGTCGACCTCGCCGCGCACGTCGGCCTCGGTGTGCCCGGAGCCGAGCGCGATGCCCGCGTAGCTGGGCACGGCCGAGCCGTTGGGCAGACCGGGCAGCACCTCGAACACCATGTGCGAACGAGTGACAGCGTTGACCTCGCTGATCACCGAATCGGTGGTCAGCGGGTCGCCGGTGACGATGCGGATCACGTCGTGACCGTTGCGCGCCTCGGCGATCAGCGTCTTGGCCACCTCGGCGGGCTCGCCGAGGGCGGGCCGCACGTCGACCGGGCTCACGCCGTCCTCGCCCACCTCGTGCGCGATACCGATCAGGGCGAGCACGCCCTTGTCGACATCGGGGTCGGTGAACGCCAGCATCGCCCGCTCGAGCACCTCACGGGCACGAACGGTCAGCAGGGCCGGGTCGCCGGGGCCGGATCCGACGAAAAGGATCCGCCCTGGTTGCTTCTTGGTAGCTCGGCTGCTGCTCATCGGTTGTTCTCCATCGGGCTGGAATTAGTGAAGTCGGTGGGCGCCGGTTCGTCTGCGACGCTCAGCAATTCGCGAGCGCCCAGGTCCAGCAGTTCGCGCGCCAGCGTGCGACCGAGTTCGGCCGCGTCTTTCGGCGCGCCGACGATCGAGGCGCGCAAGACGTCGGAGCCGTCGATCGCGGCGGCACAGGCGCGCAGCGAAAGTTCGTCGAAGATCCGGCCGTCCTCGTCGATCGACTCGACGATCTCGGCGAGCGCTCCGACCGGTGCGGTGCAGCCTGCCTCGAGCTCACCGAGCAGCGAACGCTCGGCGAGCACCGCGGCTCTGGTCGCGGGATCGTCCAAACCGGCGAGTACCTCGATCAATTGCGGGTCGTCACTGCGGCATTCGACCGCGAGGGCGCCCTGGGAGGGAGCAGGCAGCATCTGCACCGGTTCGAGCGATTCGGTGATCCGGTCGGTGCGCCCGATCCGGCACAGACCGGCGCGGGCGATGACGATCGCATCGAGTTCGCCCTCGCTCACCTTGCGCAGGCGGGAGTCGATATTGCCGCGCAGCGGAAGGATGTCGAGGCCGAGACCGAGCGCGCGCAGCTGGGCGGCGCGGCGCGGCGCCGAAGTCCCCACGCGGGCACCGGCGGGAAGCTCGCCGAGCACCAATCCGTCGCGAGCGACCAGCGCGTCGCGCGGATCCTCGCGGGGCGGGATCGCGGCAATGGTGAAGCGCGGGTCCTGCGCGGTGGGGAGGTCTTTATAGGAGTGCACCGCGATGTCGATGCTGCCTGCGGCGAGCTCGTCGCGCAGCGCGGAGGTGAACACCCCGACACCGATCTTCTGCACCGGATCCGACGACAAGTCGCCCGGCGTCTTGATGACCACCAGTTCGGCGGGTTGCCCCGTCGCGATCAGCGCATCACGGATGGTGCCCGCCTGTGTCAGCGCGAGCAGGCTGCCGCGCGTGCCGATCCGCCACGGCGCACTGGTGCTGCCTGCGGTCACGGTGTCCTCTTCCTGCACTGTCGTGGTCATGCGGTTTCCTCCTGCGCATGCCCGAGCGGCGCTGCGTGGTTTCGCATGCTGCCTGTGTCGGGTCTTGACTCGGTCAAGCGTGACGGCCCATCGCCGAAGTGGCTTGCGGTGAAGTCGTCGGCCAGCGCGGACTCGCCCGCGGCGACCTCCATCGGAGCGGCAACCGCTTGTACCGCACCGGGTTTCAGTTCGAACAGCTCACGCAACGCTTCGGCGTAGCTGTCGCCGCCCGGGGTCGATGCCAGCTGTTTCACGCGCACAGTCGGCGCGTGCAGCAGCTTGTCGACGACACGGCGCACAGTGCGCGCCACCTCGTCGCGAGCCGGGTCGGCCAGGTCGGGCAGCCGCGAGTCGAGGCGGAGCAGTTCGGCCTCCACCACATCGGCGGCACGCTGACGCAGCGCGGCCACCGTGGGGGTGACCTCCGCCATGCGTTGCCCGGCAAGATATTTGGCGAGTTCGTCGGCGACGATGACGCGCGCGGCGGCGGTGTCGTCGGCCGCGGCGCCCGCGGCCGGATCGCGCTGCAGCGATTCGATGTCGATGACGGCGACGCCCGGCAGTCCGGCCACCGCGTGCTCCACATCGCGGGGCAGCCCGAGATCGCAGAAGACCAAAGGCCGTTCGGCGACGTCGGTTCGGGCTCGCTCGGCGAGCGCGCGATGGGTGTCGGCCAGGGTCACCACAGAACCGACCGCGCCGGTACAGGTGATCACCACATCGGTGCCTGCCATGGCCTCGGTGAGCCCCGACATCTCGACCGCGACAGCGTCGACGCCGTGCATGGCGCGCCCGGTCTCGGCGAGACGCTGTGCTCGTTCGAGGGTTCGGTTGACGACGATGATGCGCTCGATCCCGGCCCGTGACAGATGCGCGACAGCGAGCCCGCCCATCGCGCCCGCGCCGACCACCACCGCGGTGCGCCCGGCGAGATCGCCGACGACCCCGCGCGCGCGATCCAGCGCAACCGACACCACCGAAGCACCTGCCCGGTCGATTCCGGTCTCCGAATGCACCCGCTTGCCGACCCGGAGCCCGTGCTGGGCCAGCTCGTGCAACGTGCGGCCGACCGCCTGCTGACCGTCGGCACTGGCGTAGGCGCTGCGAATCTGGCTGAGCACCTGCTGCTCGCCGACGACCATCGAGTCCAGGCCGCTGGCGACCGCGAACAGATGCTCGGCCGCGGCCTCGCTGTAGCGCACGTAGGCGTGCTTGGTCAGATCGCCCAGCGGCAACCCGGAATGCTTGGTGAGCAGGTCGCTCACCTCACCGAGGCCGCCGTGAAAGGCGTCGACCACGGCGTAGACCTCGACCCGGTTGCACGTGGAGACGATCATCGCCTCGGATACATGGCTGGAGGCGAGCAGCCGATCCACCAGCTTCGGCCGGTCGGCCTCGCTGATGGCGACCTTCTCCAGTACCGAAACCGGGGCACTCCGATGCGAGATCCCGACCAGCAGAACACTCATGACCGCACCTCGCCGATGGCCGGTCGCGTCATGCGCGTCCACACGCCGTGTCGCTGTTTTGCTCGCTGGCGCTCGCTCATGGCGTGATCACCGATCCCTTGGTGCTTGGCTCCGTTGCCGAGTGGGGCGTGGCCGAATGCGGCGCGGTGCGACGCGTCGGCCTGCCGCGAGCCGGTTCGACCGGTGCGGCGTGCGTGAGGTGGCTTGGTGGCGGTACCCGGCGCGCGATCCGGCCGGAACCGGCTTCGGCGATCTCGGGCAGCGCGGGCGCGTCGTTGCGGGCGGCGTCGAACGACAGCATCTGCAGCTCCATCGCCAGGTCGACGCGGCGGACCTGGACGTGGGCGGGGGCGCGAAGCTCCAGCGGCGCGAAGCTCAGAATCGAGGGCAGCCCGGCGTCGACCAGCCGGTCACACACGTCCTGGGCGGCCTCGTCGGGCACGGCCACCACGGCGATCGTCGGCGCCAGCGCCGGAATCTGCGAGGTCAGGTGTTCGACATCACGCACGACGAGACCGGCGTACGACTGGCCGATCACCGAAGGGTCGTTGTCGAAGATCCCGACCACGATGAAGCCTCGTACCCCGAATCCGCCGTAACCGACCAGCGCGCGGCCCAAATTGCCCGCGCCGATCAGCACCACCCGATGTCCCTGCGACAGTCCGAGCACATCTTCGATCCTGGTGCGCAACTTGGCTACGTCATAGCCGACACCCCGCACACCGTTGGGTCCGAGGAAGGAAAGATCCTTGCGAAGCTTCGCCGAATTGACACCCGCCGCGACAGCGAGTTCCTCACTCGATACGATGGCTACACCCTCGTCGGCCAACCCGTCGAGAACCCGGAGATAGGTAGCGAGACGAGTCACCGTGGCCTGCGGAATGTCCCGCACGAGAGCCTTGCCGGAGACGCCACTCGGCGTCTCGTGCTGCTCTGTCACGTCGTCGGCTCCTCGTTCCGGGCCTGATCGCGGTCCGGTTCCTCTGTTTCGTTCACCGGTGTGGGTCGCTGCAATTACGAGAGCGCGACCGGTGCCATAGGGGCGGTACAAACCCGGTTACCGCCGCCGCTGGAGCGGCGGTGCGGATTGCGTGTCACCACCGTAACCGCTTGTGCAGGCGTTCACAAAGTCGGTGAATTCGGCCTCATTTTCCGTCGCTACCAGCGATCCGGCTCAGGTCGGCCCGTAAACGGGGCTCGTCGACGTCGAAATAGCTGTGTTCACGGCCGTTCAACAGGACCACCGGCAGGCGATCCCCGTATTCGGCGCGCAGTTGCGGGTCGCTGACCGCGGCTTCGTCGACGTCTACAGTGGCGACCGGGAGACCGAAATCACCACAGATCGTCTGCAATTGCCTCAGCGCCGTGCTGCACAGGCCACAACCAGCGCGAGTCAACAGGGTCACCGTCGGTGTGGGATCAATCATGAGTCTATTTAATCCCGAGCCCCCAGCGGGTTGTCGGTGCCGCCGGTTACTGTGGACATGGTTCGCGCGACTAGCGGAGGGTACTGGTGCCGGAACGTTCGAAGGTGACTAGGGCCGGATTCGTCGCAGGGCGATTCGGGGAGTTCCCTGCGCGGTGGCAGCCAAGCCGCCTCGGTCAGGAACTACAGGAACAGTTCGCACGGCTGCCACGCAGCCCGTTCGGGCCGAGTGAAGAAGAGCTGCGCGCCAACCTGGCCGGTGAGGCCAGCGCCGACGCCGCGCTCGAGCTCCACGATGCCGAGCTCGCCGAGCAGGGCGGCGACGCAGGCCCCGAAGTCCCGCGCGATCTCACCGCCGCGGCGTTCTTCGACGTCGACAACACTCTCGTGCAGGGCGCCTCGATCGTCCACTTCGCCCGAGGGTTGGCCGCGCGCAAGTACTTCAAGACTTCCGACCTGGTCGATGTCGCCTGGAAGCAGGTGAAGTTCCGGGTCACCGGCAAGGAGAACTCCTCCGACATGGTCTCGGGCCGGGAGAAGGCGCTCAGTTTCATCGCCGGCCGCCCCACCGCCGAACTCGCTGCGCTCGGCGAGGAGATCTACGACGAGATCATCGCCGACAAGATCTGGCCCGGCACCCGTGCGCTGGCCCAGATGCACCTCGACGCCGGCCAGCAGGTCTGGCTGGTCACCGCCACCCCGGTCGAACTGGCCAATGTGATCGCCAAACGCCTCGGCCTGACCGGCGCGCTCGGCACGGTCGCCGAAAGCGTCGACGGCAAATTCACCGGCCGCCTGGTCGGTGACATCCTGCACGGCCTCGGCAAAGCACACGCGGTGCGCACCCTGGCCATCCGCGAGGGCCTCAACCTCAAGCGCTGCACCGCTTACTCGGACAGCCACAACGATGTCCCCATGCTGTCGCTGGTGGGCACGGCGGTCGCCATCAATCCCGACTCCGACCTGCGCGAAGTCGCGAAGAACCGCGGCTGGGAAATCCGCGACTACCGCACCGGCCGCAAGGCGGCCAAGATCGGCGTCCCCACCGCCCTGGCCCTCGGCGCCGCAGGCGGCGCGGTAGCAGCAGTCGTGGCCCGCCACCGCGAACACTGACAGACCTACCCCAGCACCACGTTCCGGCGCTTGGCCAGCAGCTTGTACAGAGTCTGCTGAATGGTTTCCCGAACCTGGTCGGTCACCTCGAACATCGTCATCGGATCATCGGCCTCTTCCGGCTCGAACGCCGTGGTCGCGATCGGCTCACCGAATTCGATGTACCACTTCGACGGCATCGGCACCGCGCCCAACAGGCCGAGATGCGGGAACAGCGGCGTCACCGGGAAGTACGGGAGACCGAGCAGACGTGCCAGCGGCTTGATATCGGCCAGCTTCGGGTAGATCTCCTCGGAGCCGACGATCGACACCGGGATGATCGGCACCCCGGCCCGCACCGCCGCCGAGACAAAGCCTCCGCGCCCGAACCGCTGCAATTTGTACCGGTCGGCGTAGTTCTTACCGACGCCCTTGAATCCTTCGGGGAACACTCCGGCGATGTGCCCGGACCGCAGCAGCCGCTCGGCATCGGGATGGCAGGCCAGCGTGTGCCCGGCCTTGCGCGCCAGCGCACCCAGCAGCGGCATCTCGAAGATGAGGTCGGCGGCCAGCAGCCGCAGCGCCCGATGATGCGGGTGCTTGTCGTGCACGGCCAGTTGCAGCATCAGCCCGTCGACGGGCACGGTGCCCGCGTGATTGGCGACCAGCAGGGCACCACCGACGGCGGGGATGTTCTCGATGCCGGTGACCTCGACCCGGAACCAGTAGTCCGACAGCGGCCGCAGCGCGGGCAGGATGACCGATTCGAGCAGGTGCCGGTCGTAGCCGAACTCGTCGACCTGGTAGTCACCGGTGAGCCGGCGGCGGGCGAACTCCGCGGTCCGCTCGATCTGCTCGCCCACAGCATCACGCACGATGTCGGTGAGCGATTTCGGCGGCCGCGCGGGCATTCCCGGTCGGCGTTCGCTCAGGGAGGTGACCGGCATCGCCTGCACCGGCTGATCCGGCCATCGCCGGGTCTGCGGTCGTTGTCGGGTCTCGACATTCACGTCGAGACGAATGACTTTCGCTCCCTCGTTCATGTATGCGCTCCTGAACCGGCCCCGATGAGGCCGAGCAGTTTGTGTTCCGCGGCGTCGATCCAAGCCGGATCGAAGACGGGCCGCAACGCTGCGCCCGCAATGAAGTCGTCGAACGCCTGGACCGTGGTCCAGCGTGGGGTGAAACCGAGTTCGGTTCGCATACGGGTGGTGTCGAGCCCGCAGCCGAAGTAGAAATAGTCGGGTTGTTCGCCACTGAATCCACGCATGATCGGGCCCATCAGCGAGCGGCCGACCGTGCGGAAGACGAAGAACGGCACCGGCGCGACGATGCGCCCGGCCCGCCGGATCGCCTGCGACATGGCCAGCGCGCCGTCACCGGCGATGTTGACCGTGCCACCGTGTGCACGTTGGGCCGCGTGCACGAGCACCGCGACCGCGTCCTCCTCGTGCAGCAATTGCAGTCTGGCCTCGCGACCGAGCACGGTCGGGGTGATCGGCGAGCGCAGGTATTGCACGCCACGATCGGCCAATCGCGGACCGACAATCGGCGCGAAACGCAGAATCGACGCGGAAATATCGGGCCTGCGGCGCGCCATTCCGCGTACCAGCGCCTCGATATCGATCATGTCGCGCGCGAACCATCCCGCGGGCGGAGTGCGCGCACCCATTTCCTCGGTGAATTTCGCCGGGTCCTTGGCGCTGCACCCATATATCGCGGAGGACGACCGCACGACTACGCGCCGCACCGACGGCGCTTTCTGGCACACGGCGAGCAATTGCATCGTGCCGAGGACATTGAGATCCTTCATCACCGCGCGACCGCCGCCCGCGGGCGGACGGGTGAGCACAGCTGGGTGGATCACGGTGTCGACGTCGTTGCCCTCGACGACCTTGCGGATCAGTGGGTTCCTGATATCGGCGCGCACGAACTCGGCGGCGCCCATTTTGCGGCGGAGCTCACGGCTGGGGGTGACGGTGTCGACCGCGATGACACGTTCGACGCCGGGTTCGGCAGCCAGACGTGCCGCGACATTGCCACCGAAGAAGCGGCTGGCACCGGTGACCAGCACAACTCTCGGCGTGTGTCGTTCCCGTGTGTCGGAACTCGAACCTGACCCCACTCAAAGCCCCCTGCTCATCGTGTTTCGCGTACCAGAGTAACCGCATTCACGCCACTCGCCGTCACGATCTACAAGCTTTTAACACTGGCGACTCGTTCGTGCACAGCGAGATTCACAAACTGGAGCTTTTCACAGCGAGAGCCCGCCACCTTCGAAAGGTGACGGGCTCGTCGCGGGCACGCAGGCTTACTTGCCGAGTTTGCGCCGCTGAACACGCGTGCGGCGAAGCAGCTTGCGGTGCTTCTTCTTCGACATACGCTTGCGGCGCTTCTTGATCACAGAACCCATAGGGTTTCCTCGCGTTCTCTCTACTCGGCATACACACGCGGTTCACGTGCGTCGTTTGGCGTCCGCGCCGCCGGGGCAACCGGACACCACGAACGGTGCCACCGGCAGGCGGACACGAACCAGTTGTCCATGCTACAGAGCCGCCTGCGGGCTGGCGCCCGCGGGTTCTCGACCTGTTCCCTCGATCTTCCCTCCCTACGGGCGCTCCTTCGTCGCACCCTCCGGTCAGTCCAGATCGAGGCGGTCGAGAACCTATCCGGCGTCGAAGTACGACGTCTCCAGGTAGTCGTGCACCGCCTTCGCGTGCACCCGGAACGAGCGTCCGACCCGCACCGCGGGCAGTTCACCCGAGTGCACGAGCCGGTACACCGTCATTTTCGACACCCGCATGAGATCGGCGACTTCGGCGACGGTCAGGAACTGCGTGCCACCGCCGATCACCGTTTGCGGGGTGGCGCCGACCCGCGGACCGGGCGTACCCGAACCACCGCCCGACGCCGATGGATTACTTGACATTCTGTTCGCAGACATCATGGCACCATTGACCTCCGGCACGCCCGCGCCGCCGGCTTCCCCACCAGCGGAACAGACACGCACGTGCTTCTACGAGCTTAGCGGGACCAGTGGGATTACTGCGACGGGTGTGAGAAATCGGTTTTCAAATCGAGTACCCGATCGTCACTCGTTCGATGCACCGTGTTCGGCCGAGCGACGCTTGGCCGCGTGTAGGGCCTCCACGAAAGTCGACCGCAGCGAACCACGTTCGAGTTCGCGCAGTGCCGCGGCCGTGGTACCGCCGGGCGAGGTGACCGCGGCCCGGAGGTCGACGGCGCTCTGACCGGTTTCGTCGAGCATGGCCGCCGCGCCGATCATGGTCTGCACGACCAGTTCGTTGGCCACCTCGCGGGTGAGACCGAGGCCGACACCGGCATCGACCATGGCCTCGACGACAAGGAAGAAGTACGCCGGTCCCGAACCCGACACCGCGGTGACCGCGTCCATCTGCGCCTCGGGCACCGTGGCCACCTTGCCGACGGCTTCGAGCATGTCGGCGACCAGCTCCAGCTGCTCGGGCTTGGCGTAGCGGCCCGGCGACTGCACGCACATACCCTGACCGACCAGCATCGGCGTGTTCGGCATCACTCGCACCACCGGAAAACCGGCGGGCAGTTTCGACTCGAGCCGAGCGGTGGACACACCCGCGGCCAACGAGACCAGCACCTGTTCGCGACCGCTGTCCAAGTCGGCCTTGGACAGGTCGGTGAGTACCGAGTCGACCGCACCGGGCTTGACCGCGATCACCACGATGTCGGCGCCGACGACAGCGTCGGCCACCGATCCACTCATCCGCACCTTGAACCGCTCGGCCAGCTGCGCGGCGCGCGCGGCGACGGGCTCGACAACAACCAGATCCTTGGTCGCTCGGCCGGATTCCAGCAATCCGGCCACCAGCGCCTCACCGATCCGACCGCCACCGACTACCGCAATTCTCGTCATGCGCACAAGGTTAGTGGGACTTGGGTGCTCAGCGCGCCGCCGGGATCAAGGCGAGCTGGCGACTCTGCGCGACCACGGCGCCGGTGGAGTCGATGACCAGGTGGTCCTCGTCGAACATCCGCTCACCGACCTCGTGGGCGGTCGCGATGACGCGCAGCCAGCCGGGAGCGGGGATGCGGCGCAGATAGGTGGTCATCTGCACAGTGGGCGACCAACCGAAGTGGCCGAGGTTCATCGGCACCGGCGGGCTGATATCGGCCGCCATCATGGCGAAGGCCGCGCGCGCCCGCGGGTCGGCTTCGTCACCGTCGAACGGGCGGATCCACAGCCGCAGCCGGGGCGGGCCGGTCTCGCCGCGCAGGAATTCTCCCCAGGTGGGGTCGATCATCATGTGAGCACCCTGGCTGACGTGCACGATCTTGCCCATCGGCGAATCGGCGGTGTACTGGAAGGCCTCATCGCTCGGCTCCGCGAGCATGTCGGTGCCGGGGTCGCTCCAGCGAGTCTGCGCGGAGTCGAGGTGACCGAAAGTGAACGCGGTCCGCACGAGCGTGCGGCCGTTCTGGATCAGGTCGACGTCGGCCAGGCAGATCTGGCGGCCCTTCTTGCGGATGTGTACCGCGTACTCGACCTCGCCGGGGTCGGGGGCGCCGAGGAAGTCGGTGCTGGCCGCGATGGGCGCCATCCGGGCCAGCGATTCGTCGGCTTCGGTGAGCCAGCGGGTCGCCGCGGCGGCGGTGGCGGCGACCATCGTGCCGCCGTGCACCTTGGGGCCGATGGTCCAGGTGGGGGCGATGACACCGGCGTACCGCCCGGTCTCGGCATCGGTGGTGGTGAGCTCGGTCAGGTCGAGGACCTGGCTGAACGGCGCGTCGGTCGCGAGTTCTCGCGTCATCGTCACTCCTGGTCGAGGGGCACAGCAATTCGTACAGCGTACAAGCTTGGTGGGGGGCGAGGTATTCCGCGCTGGCACGTCGGGGTTGGGCGCACCGGAAATCTAGCGGGGGACGGACGCATCAAGGTTGCTCGGCCCAGAATACGAGCGCGGTGATCAGCCATCAGGGCTGCCTACTCCGGAAATCTAGCGGGGTACGGACGCAATCAGGTTGCTCGCCCCAGAATACGAGCGCGGTGGTCAGCCATCAGGGCTGCCTACTCCGGAAATCGAGCGGGTGGTGACACTTCAGGGTTGCCCGCAGCGGGGTGGTTCGGTGGCTGTGTTTTTGGAGCGCTGGCGCGCTCGAGCGGGGCCCCTTGGGCCCCGATCTTCCCTCCCTGCGGGCACTCCTTCGTCGCACCCTCCGGTCAGTCCAGATCGGGGCCGGCCCCTTTGGGTAGAGACATACGGGGCTAGCCGTCTCAGGGTGTCTGCATTGGTGATGGCGCAGGGCGCTGCTGGGCGATCGGGGATTACGCCCTGCGATCACGGGAGGTCGGCGTGGTGGGGTTTCGGGTCGGGGGTGGCGCCGGTTAGGTGGCGGCGGGCGAATTCGAGGGTGCGGGCCAGCTGGGTCGAGCGCTCTGCGGTTGTTCGGGCGTTCTGGGTGTTGATCTCGGCGACGGCGTGACCACGGAAACCGGTGTGCACCAGGTGTTCGCACAGCTGGGCGCACGGCTGGGTGCCGTCGCCGGGTACCAGGTGTTCGTCGTGGGCGGCGCCGCGGCCGTCGGCCAGGTGCAGGTGGACCAGGCCCTCGCCCATCCGGCGTGCCAGCTCGAGCGCGTCGGCGCCCGCGGTCGCGGTGTGGGACAGGTCGAGGGTGTAGTGGTCGAAGCCGGTGTCGGTCGGATCGTAGGAGGGGCTGAACGCGCTCACCGCGCGGCCGGGGCCCGCGCGGCGTTCCAGCCTGCGCACCGCACCGTCGCGGAACAGGGTGTCGGCTCGCATGGGGAACATGTTCTCCACGGCTATCTCGACCGGGTGGTGCGCCTCGAGCTCACCGACCTGTTCGGCGAACCCCCTGGCGTAGCGGCGCTGCCAGCGAAACGGCGGGTGCACCACCACGGTGTCGGCGCCGAGCGCCTCCGCGGTGCGCACGCTGCGTTCGAGCTTGGCCACCGGGTCCGAGCCCCAGACCCGCTGGGAGATCAGCAGACACGGCGCGTGCACGGCCAGCACCGGCACGCCGTAGCGCTTGGCGTAGGACTGCACGGTCGCGATGTCCTGACTGGCCGGTTCGGCCCAGACCATCAATTCCACACCGTCGTAACCCAATTCGGCGGCATAGCGAAACGCCGCCTGTGTGTTCTCCGGATACACCGAGGCCGTCGAAAGCCCGATCGCGATGTCCGCTCGTGCGTTCCCCACAGCCCACTCCCTGGATTCAGCTGGTACTGAGGAGAAAGGCTAGCGGTCCCAGCGTCACGAAGACGCCTACGACGACAGCGATCACAGTGCTGAAGATGTCGTCGGTGCGGCGCAGGATGCGAACCAGCGCCACCAGACCGAGGATCACCACCATCGCCAGTGCCAGCGCCACCCAGGGCAGCGTCTCCCACATCGTCTCGAAACCCTTGAACAGCAACATTCCGGCGACTGCCGCGCCTGCGCTCTGCGCGCCCAGGATCATCCACTGGCGACGGTTGGCGTTGTCGCCGTCGCCGCCGCGCGCGATGCTCGACACGCGTGCGGCTCGGGCGGCCACCGATCCGCCCGCCCGATTGCCCGACAGCCGACCCGAGGCTCGCGACTCGGCCCGGCTCGCGGCCTTCGACTCGGACCGGCGCGCCACCTTCGACCTGGCCCGGCTGGCTACCTTCGCCGCCGCGGCCTTGGTCGCGGCTCGCCTACCTGCCCTGGTCGGCTTCGGTTCGTAGTCGTCTTCGTAATCGTCGTCGAAAGCCGGGTCGTCGTAATCGGATTCGGCGTAGTCGGCATCGGAGTAGTCGTTGTCGACGTAATCGCGGTCGACATAATCGGACTCGGCATAGTCGTCGGTGTCCGGCTCGTCGTCATCGGCGGGGTCGACGCCGATGCGATGCACCTCGGTGAGCGCGTCGGCGCCGGGACCGCGATCGGCCCGCTGCCGCAGCAGATCCCCGGCCACCGATTGGCCCGACACCAGCGGCTGCTCCTGGCTGACCGGCGACCACGCGGCCGTCGGGAAACCACCGCTCTCCGGTGCGGGCGCGGTCTTGTCCGGACGATGCCTACGCGCCGACCACGACGGCAGCCCACCGGACTTCGGCTCGCCGCGCCTGCGATCCAGCGAGGGTCGCTGATCCGCACCGCGCGCGGGCGGAGCGTCCACGCCGGGCGCGAGGTTGTAGGCCTGTGTCGCGTCCGCGTTCGGCGGATATCCGTTGAACCCTGGCGCCCCGTCACCGGGGCCGGGCGCCTGCTGCCCGTTGAACCCTGGCGCGCCGTTACGGCCCGGCCCGTTGAATCCTCGCGCGGGCTCCGGTCGCCCGTCGAAGGGCTGGCCGTCGAAGGGCTCGCCCGGCCGCCCGTTGAAGCCGGGCGCGGGCCTGCCGTCGAACGACTCACCTGGTCGCCCGTTGAAGCCGGGCCCGGGACGGCTGTCGAAGGCGCCCCGATGTTCGTCGAAGGAAGGGCTGGGCGGAGTGCCGAAACCAGGACCGATATCGGCGAGATCGTCCAATCCACGCGACTGTCCCGGCCTGCCCATGAACGCCTGCGGCGCCTCGATGCCCGCCTCGTACAGCGGAACGTCGAAGGACGGCCGGGCCGGCGCCGGAATCGGCTCCACGGCCTGCACGGCTTCCTCAGCGACTTCGGCGGCCCGCCTGCGCGCCGCCCGCCCACCGGTGGCCTGCGGGGGCTTCGGCGGCTCGGGATACGGCGCGACCTCGGCCTCGTCCGGTCGATGCCGCCTGCCTCCACCGACAGCGGGTAGCGCGCCGGAACCGAACATCTCGGCGATACCGGGATCGACCGGCTGCGCGGACCCACCGGGGACGCCGAGCCGATCCGGGCCGCGCCCGCCGCGCGAAGCGGTGTCGCGTGCCTCGGCACGGAACGGCCCGAACGGATCCGACGACGGTCGCGGTTCGGCAAGACCGAGCGGATCTGCCGCGGAATATCCGGCGGCGGGGTCGAAACGGGTGATCGGGCCGGAGGCCGGCGAGAACGCGGGCTCGGCCGGACCGGGCGGCGGGTAGGGCGCGGGCTGGTAGCTCGCCTGCGGTTCGTAACTCGGCGCAGGCTCGGGAGCGTAGGTCGGGGTGGGGGCGTAGGAGGGCGGGGGCTCCGGTGCCGGGGCGGCATGCGAGTTCGGCTTCACGGCCGCGTTCTCACCGGTCAGATCGTTGACGGAGACCCCGCGGCCACTGCGCCGGCGTCGTCCACCGCCGCCCGTAGTCGTCGGCGCGGCCCCCTGCGCGGCATTGCGCGCCAACAGCTCGGCCACCGATAGCTGCTTGGAATCCTCGCCACTCATGCTGCGGCCCTCCGGCACGCTCTACTGCCCCGCGACATGACGCGAGCCACCGCCTTCGAAACAGCCATGCCGACTACCGCCTCAGTGCGCTGACCGATCATGCTGTTCACATCCGGCATGCTCGGGCACCCTCCGTGGCTACGCTTCGCTACCGTCTCCGGGCGCTGACCGATCATGCTGTTCACATCCGGCATGCTCGGGCACCCTCCGTGGCTACGCTTGGCTACCGTCTCCGGGCGCTGACCGATCATGCCGACTCCACTTCCGCGACAGGCGTTACCGGCGGCACCGCGGCCGGTCCACCTCCGTTGGGTTCGGAGTCCAGTTTGCGCAAGATGAGGCCTTCGCGCAGCGCCCACGGGCAGATTTCGATGCTGTCGAGCGATAACGCCCGCATACTCGCCTCCGCGACCAATGCGCCGGCCACCAATTGCTGGGACCGGTCCGAACTCACGCCTTCCAGTTCCGCGCGATCGGAGGCGGTCATCCGGGAGATGAACGCGATCAGCTGGCGCAGACCGGAGCTGGTCAGTGTACGGCGCACCCGTGGGCCCGCGGCCGAGGGTGCGGCGCCGGTCAGCCGGGCCAGCGAACGGAATGTCTTCGACGTGCCGACGGCCAGATCGGGCCTGCCCGCGTCGATCATGATCTTGGACGGCACCACGAGTTCGGCGTCGAGCCAATCGCGCAGGACCGCGATCTTGCGCTTGCCCGGCGGGTCGTCGCGCAGCCACTCCCTGGTGAGTCTGCCCGCGCCCAATTGCAGCGACAGCGCCACATCGGGTTCCTCGTCGCCGCCGTTGGACAGCTCGAGCGAACCGCCGCCGATGTCGAGGTTGACGATCCGGCCCGCGCTCCAGCCGAACCAGCGGCGCACCGCGAGGAACGTCAGCCTGGCCTCGTCGTCGCCGGAGAGCACTTGCAGATCGACCCCGGTCATCGTGCGCACGCGGGTGAGCACTTCCTCGGAGTTGGTCGCTTCGCGCAGCGCCGACGTGGCGAACGGCATCAGCTCGACGCATTTGGAATTGCGCGCCAGATCGGCGAATTCGAGGATCGTCGCGATCAGCCGCGCCTCACCCTCCTCGGTGATCCGGCCCATCGAATCCATGCTCTCCGACAGCCGCAAGGCCGACTTCGACGAGCTCATCGGCATCGGGTGCCCACCACGATGCGCGTCCACCACGAGCAGGTGGACGGTATTGCTTCCGACATCGAGAACACCAAGCCGCACACGAATACGTTACTTGGTGATCCGGTACAACAGGCCAGGCGACTGAACTGTTAGCGTCAGCGGTTGTGACCGAAGGCGCATCTGGCACCGCGGAGACCGGGCTCCGACCTGGGCGAAAGATTGATCCGGCCCCGGAAGTCGAGCTCGATTTCCCACGGGAGTGGATCGAGTTCACCGACCCAGCAAACGACGAGCACCAGATCGTCGCCGATCTGACATGGCTGCTCTCGCACTGGACGTGCGTGTTCGGCACGCCTGCCTGCCAGGGGATCATCGCCGAACGCCCCGACGACGGCTGCTGTTCGCACGGCGCGTTCCTGGCCGACAAGGACGATCGCAAGCGCCTGTCCGGCGCCGTGAAGATGCTCACCGCCGACGACTGGCAGCACATGGGCGAGGCCACCGAGAACGGCAAGGTCGTCAAGAAGGGTTACCTCGAACTCGACGAACTCGAGGACGAACCAGCCCTGCGCACCCGGCGCTTCGACGGCGCCTGCATCTTCCTCAACCGCCCCGGTTTCGCCGCGGGCCCCGGCTGCGCGCTGCACATCATGGCCGTGCGCAAGGGCATCGAACCGCTCGAGGTGAAGCCGGACGTGTGCTGGCAGCTGCCGATCCGGCGCACCCAGGACTGGGTGGAACGCCCGGACGGCGAACAGATCCTGCGCACGGTCGTCACCGAGTACGACCGGCGCGGCTGGGGTCCGGGCGGGCTCGATCTGGACTGGTACTGCACCGGCTCCCCCGACGCCCACGTCGGCGCGCGACCGGTCTGGCAGTCCTATGGACCGGAACTGCGCGAACTGCTCGGCGCGCCCGCCTACGAAGAACTGTCGCGACTGTGCCGTCGCCGCGAGGGCCTCGGCCTGATCGCGGTGCATCCGGCGACGGTGGCGGCCGAACGGATCGGCGCGGGAACTCCCAGCGCGGATCAGTCCGGCGTGAGCACCTCGCAATAGGTCGGTTCACCTGCCCGCCATCCGGTCGTCATCGAGACCGGGTTGGATTGCCGACCATGTCCAAGAAAGCGTTCACCCTGGCGGCTGTCGTCCTCGGCGCCACTCTCACCATGACCGGCCTGGCCAACGCCGAACCCCACGGCGATTCGACGAAGTACGCCGACTTCACCAGCAGCTTCGTCAATTACAACGACCCGGCGGCACTCAGCGCGGCCGAGAACGGCAAGTACATCATCATCAGCCCCCAGGGCACCGCGACCACCATCGCCTGCCGTGGCAACGGCGCGGACGTGGAAATCTACGACTGCATGCAGGAAGACGAGTTCGGCTGGTTCCCCCTGCGCAAGATCGACACCCCCCTCGGCGCCGCCTGGAGTTCGGTGTAATTTCTGAGCGCTGGCGCGCTCGAGTTCGCGCCTGTGTTTGTTGAAGCGCTGGCA
>JACIXH010000139.1 GCA_014360565.1 Nocardia sp. | reverse complement strand
GTTCTGTCCCGGCGGGGTCGACAGACCGAGGTAGAACGCGGCGCCCGAGGGGAAGCGGGCGGTGGCGCCGCACGAGCGCGGCTCGCCCGCGTCGCGGTCGGGTACCAGGCGCACGCTCGCGTCACCGAACTGCCTTGTGGTGCCGCGTCCCGAGGAGCCGAGCGAGTCGAGCAGGGTGGAGTGCCAGGTCAGGGTGGTGCCCTGGCCGGGCTGGTCGGTGTCGAGGATGGCCCGGCAGGAGTCGAGGCCGACGGTCACGCTGTGCACGTGGTCCAGTTCGTCGAGGACGTCGCGGGGGAGCAGGGCGCACACGTCGACCTGACGGGTGGCCTGGGCGACCATCGCCCGCTGCTCCTCGGTGGTGGCCGGCGTCGACCAGAACTCCGGTGGTTGCGCGGGGACCACGGGGGACGGCGGTGGTGGCAGGTCGGCGTGATCGGGGGCAGACGAATCATCACCACCGCAACTCACGACGGTCAGCAATGCGAGAGCAGCCAGCGAGAGCGTGCGGTACATCGTCACCCCTGTCCTCGGCAGACCCGGGCCGGAATCGGCGTCCGACCATCGAGTCTGCCCGCTGCAGCAATTGGTGCGCAAACATCCCGCTCGGCGCGGGCAGGTCAGCGCGGCAGCGCGACACACGCGTCGATCGCACGCACCTTCCGGATGACGGCGAGCTTCTCGTCGTCGGCAACAGCTGCGCCGAAGTGGGCCCGATCGACGCCATGACGAGACCATTTTCGCGGGATCGAGGCGCAGTCGGCTCCCTACACTACGATTTGTCGCGAATCGGAGCAGACGGCGTCGTCAGCGGATGGAGAGTGCACATGGCCGCACCGGCTAGGGAACAGTGGGGGACGAGGGCGGGCTTCCTGCTCGCGGCGATCGGCTCGGCGGTCGGCCTCGGCAACATCTGGCGGTTCCCCTACGTCGCCTACGAGAACGGCGGTGGCGCCTTCCTGGTGCCCTACCTCGTCGCCCTGCTCTCAGCGGGTATCCCGCTGCTCATCTTCGAATACACGATCGGCCACAAGTTCCGTGGCTCACCACCGCTGGCCTTCCGGCGTTTGTCGCGCGCGGCCGAGCCGATCGGGTGGTGGCAGGTGGCGATCAGTTTCGTCATCGCCGTCTACTACGCGGTGATCATCGCGTGGGCGATGCGCTATGTCGGATTCTCGGTGGGGCAGCAGTGGGGCGCCGACCCGGAGACGTTCTTCTTCGAGGACTTCCTGCACATCGCCGAACAACCCGGATTCGCCGCGCCGTTCGTGCCCGGGGTGCTGTGGCCGCTGATCGCGGTCTGGGCGGTGACGTTGATCGTGCTCGCGCTCGGTGTCCGCCGCGGCATCGAAATCGCCAGCAAGATCTTCATTCCACTGCTGATCGTGCTGTTCATCATCCTGGTGGTCCGCGCGCTGTTCCTGCCCGGCGCGCTCGACGGGCTCAACGCGTTCTTCAGCCCGGACTGGTCGAGCATCACCAACGGCAAGGTGTGGGTGGCCGCGTACGGGCAGATCTTCTTCTCGCTGTCGGTCGGTTTCGGCATCATGGTCACCTACGCGTCGTACCTGCGACGCAAAGCCGACCTCAGCGGATCCGCCATGGTCGCCGGCTTCGCCAACAGCTCGTTCGAGATCCTCGCCGGAATCGGCGTTTTCGCCACCCTCGGCTTCATGGCGCACCAGACCGGGGTCGCGGTGAGCGAGGCGTCGACCAGTGGCCCCGGCCTGGCGTTCGTCGCGTTCCCGACGATCATCTCCGAATTGTCCGCTGGCGCTGCCTGGTTCGGCATCCTGTTCTTCACCTGCCTGGTGCTGGCCGGGCTGAGCTCGCTCATCAGCATCGTCCAGGTGATCGTCTCCGCGGTGCAGGACCGCACCGGCCTGGCCCGGGTTCCCGCGGTGCTGATCATCGGTGGTTTCACCGCCGTGGTCTCGATCGCGCTGTTCCCCACGCGCAACGGCCTGTACCTGCTCGACGTGGCCGATCACTTCATCAACCAGTACGGCATCGTCCTCGCGGCCTTTGTCGCGGTGGTCCTCGTGGCCTGGATCCTGCGCAGGCTGGGTGTGCTCAAACTGCACACCGACACCGTCTCCAGCCTGAAGGTCGGACCGGTATGGGTGATCCTGCTCGGTGCGATCACTCCGGTGGTCCTGGTGTGGATGATGATCGACAGCCTGCGCCAGGAGTTCGACGAGAACTACGGCGGATACACCACGAGCTACGTGCTCGCCGCGGGCTGGGGTGTCGCGGGCGTGGCGATCCTGTTCGGTGTGCTCCTGTCGCTGCTGCCGTGGAAACAGCCCGGCACCCCTGACGACGAAGACGGCACCCCCGCGGTGCCGGTGACCGAGGAGGCGAAGTCCTGATGTCGGCTGGTGCGATCACAATGATGATCATCTCGATCGTGGTGGTGTGGGGCGGGCTGCTGGTGTCCATCGCCCTGTTCCGCCGCAACTCCGACGACTCGGAGTAGGCGGCCCCGCCTATGCGCTGAATCACTGGCGATGCGATGCGGGACCAGTGGCTCCCGTGGCGCACAATGGGGGCCGCGTGCGTGGTGCGCGGCCCGGGCCATTGGAGTCGGTTTCGGCGCGCCGCAACACAAGCTGTTGTGTTGGCCGGAGTTGTCACCCACTACGAGTAGTGTTCAGGGTGAATCGGCTCGCGCAGGCGGCGAGGTGTGGGTAATGGTCTGGCAGAAAGGTGTGGAGGCGGAATGAAGCTCATCGATCGGGCGTCGGCCATCAACTGGAATCGGGTGCCCGATGAGAAGGACGCCGAGGTCTGGGACCGGCTGACCGGCAACTTCTGGTTGCCGGAGAAGGTGCCGGTGTCCAACGACATCCCCTCCTGGAACACCCTGACCCCCGATGAGAAGCAGCTCACCATGCGGGTCTTCACCGGCCTGACGCTGCTGGACACCATCCAGGGCACCGTCGGCGCGGTCTCGCTCATCCCCGACGCGCTCACCCCGCACGAGCAGGCGGTGTACACCAACATCGCGTTCATGGAGTCGGTGCACGCCAAGAGCTACAGCTCCATCTTCTCCACCCTGTGCTCCACCAAGGAGATCGACGAGGCGTTCCGCTGGTCGGAGGAGAACCGTAACCTGCAGCGCAAGGCCGAGATCGTCCTCGGTACTACAACGGCGACGACCCGCTCAAGCGCAAGGTCGCCTCCACGCTGCTGGAGAGCTTCCTGTTCTACTCCGGCTTCTACCTGCCGATGCACTGGTCCTCGCGGGCCAAGCTCACCAACACCGCCGACATGATCCGCCTGATCATTCGCGACGAGGCCGTGCACGGCTACTACATCGGCTACAAGTACCAGAAGGGCCTCGAGCTGGTCTCCCAGGCCGAGCGCGACGAGCTCAAGAACTACACCTTCGAGCTGCTCTTCGAGCTCTACGACAACGAGGTCGACTACACCCAGGACCTCTACGACGAGGTCGGCCTCACCGAGGACGTCAAGAAGTTCCTGCGCTACAACGCCAACAAGGCGCTGATGAACCTCGGCTACGAGGGCCTGTTCCCCAAGGACGAGTGCGAGGTGAACCCGGCGATCCTGTCGGCCCTGTCGCCCAACGCCGACGAGAACCACGACTTCTTCTCGGGTTCGGGTTCCAGCTACGTCATCGGTAAGGCGGTCAACACCGAGGACGAGGACTGGGAGTTCTGAGCGAACTCGACGCACAACGGCGGCGCGGCGAACTGCCGCCGTTGTGCTGGGCTCGGGTGGCTCAGCGATCCCAGGGGGCTCGCAGCGACGGATCGTCGAAAGCCTCGCCCGCCTGCTGATAGAGCTCGCTGATGCGCTGCTCGACCTTCTTACGGTCCTTTTCCGAGATGTCGGCCTGGTTCAGGCGCGCGGCCGCGTTGGCCACGGCACGGAAGACCAATTTCGGCTCACCGCCGATGATGTCGGCGACGGGGAACTTGTAGTCGGTCTCCAGCGCCGGGTTGCCGCCGGGTTTGCGGTACAGGTAGACGCTCGCCAGTTTGCGCGGGTCGCCTGCCGCCCATTGCAAGGCGTCGTGCTCGGCCTCGCTGCCGTTCCATTCGTGGTCTCGGGGAGCCCACGGGAGGTCGAGATCGGCGGCGTTGTCGGATGCGGGTGGGACTCGTTCATCGGAATCCTGGGCCATGTTCTCCTCCTCGAACTGGGGTCGTCAGAGCTTCGGCGCCGGTAGTGCGCGATGCGGGGTGCGCTGATGGCCATGATACCCATCGGGCTCCTACCAGCAGTTTTGCAAAGAACTGGCGGCGCCGACCCCTCGTCGGCGCCGCGCAATCCGTTCAGCCGAGTGCGGTCAGAGCCCGGCGGTCGATCTTGCCGGTGGGGGTACGGGGAAGTTCGCCGACGAACAGCACATCGCGTGGCGCTTTGAAGCGGGCGAGATGGGTTTTCACGTACGTGCGGACGGTGTCGGCATCCAGTTCGGCCGCAGGGACCACGAACGCCGCGAGGCGTTGGCCGAATTCCTCGTCGGCGACGCCGATCACCGCGGCCTCGGTGATCGACGGATGCCGATAGAGCAGGTCTTCGATTTCGCCGGGGAAGACGTTCTCGCCGCCGGACACGATCATCTCGTCGTCGCGACCGTCGATGAAAAGCCGCCCCTCCGCGTCGAAATGGCCGAGGTCGCCGGTGCTCATCAAGCCGCCGCGGATCGCTTTCGCGCCGCCACCGGAGTAGCCGGCGATCGCGATGGAGTTGCCGACGTGGACGGTGCCGACGGTTCCGGGTTCGGTGATCAGATCATCGCCGTCGTAGAGGGCCACTGTGATACCGACCGGCGGCTTGCCTACGGTGCCCGGCGCGGCGATCCAGTCCTGTGGGGTCGCGACGGTGGCGGTGCCGGTTTCGGTGCAGCCGTAGAAGTTGTAGATCACCGGGCCGAATGCCTCCATGGCTCTGGTGCCCAGCGACGAGGGGAGCGGGGCGCCCGCGGTGAAAACGATCCGCAACGACGTGGTGTCGTTGGCCGACAACACCTCAGGGCCCAGGTCGAGAATGCGGCGCAGCATCGTCGGGACCAGCACCACCATGTCGGCCCGGTGCCCGGCGATCTGCGCCAGCGCACGGGCGGCATCGAACTTGCCGTGCAGCACGATGGTCGCGCCGAGGTTGAGCGACACGATGAACTGCGACAGTGCCGTGCCGTGAAAGAGCGGCGCGCACAGCAGCACGGTCCGGCCGCGCCGCAACGGCACCCTGTCAACGAATTGAGCTGCGGCCAAAGGTGATTCGATACGGCGCGGCGCACCCTTCGGTGTGCCGGTGGTGCCGCCGGTGAGCAGGACGAATCCGGCCTGCTCGACCGGCGCGGGCAGGCGGGCGCCGACGGGTGCGGCGTCCGCGTCGAGCAGGGTGATATCGCTGGGCAGATCGGTGGCGAGCGTGGCCAGGTCCGGGTCGACCACCAGCGCGCGCACCTGTTCCCTCACCAGCACGTCACGCAACTGCGCCGGCCCGAAACCGGTGTTGAGCAGAACCAGCCGTGCACCGAGTTTCGCTGCGGCGGCCATGCTTTCGACCAGCCGCAGACCGTCGGGACAGAGCACTCCGATGGTGTGGCTCGCGTCGAACCCCGCCGCATGCCAGCGCGCGGCGAGCGCGTCCGTGCGGCGGTCGAGCTCGCGGTAGCTGATCCGGTGGTTGTTCCCATCGATCAGGGCGATTCGGTCGGGCGTGCGTTGCGCGCAGGTGCGGATACCACCGGCGATGGGGCCGTAAGCGCGCATCGTCGTCGCGGTGCGCACGACCCGGTACGGATTGCGCAGATCGATGATCCCGGCCCGCTGCATGACGCGGATCTGGCGCAGCGAGGTCCGCACGGCGTCTGTGAGGGTAGCGATATTCATGATTCCTCCTGCTCAGCGGCTTCGGAGCAGCCTGGGAAGCCCCGCAGGCTCAGTCGGCCGAATCGCCGGGTGGCGGACACCGTCGTGCCCGGGCTCGGGCGTCGACGTGCTCAGCATGCTCGCGGTCCTGGATCCGCACCCGCGGTGACGGCGAGCAGCCAGGCGACAGTGCCCAGCTCGGGGATGATCTCGGCGCTGATGTGTTCGGTCGCGGGGACTTTGAACATCCGCATGTTCACGCCGCGCTCGCAGTAGGCGCGGGCGATGTCATCGATCGCGAGTTCGGCCGGCAGCAACTGATCGGTGGTGGAGTGCCACATCAGCAGCGGGATGTCCGGGGTGTTCTCCGGCTTGCCGAAGCTCGCTGCCGACAGCGCGGCCCGCACGGCCGGATGACTCAGTGCCGCTTCAGGATCGGTGAGATAGTCGGCCACCGGACGCAGCAGCGTCGAGACGAACGTGGTGTAGAGGCAGCGGCCGTCCAACTCCGCGGCGACCGCGCGGCCTTCGGGGGTGAGGTACTGCCGAAGTGCCTGATCGAAGTCCGGGTATTCGCGGGCCAGACCCAGAATGGCGAGCCAGCCGGTGAAATTGGCCTGCGGCTGCTGACCGGACACCGCGAACGGCGCGATCGCGACCTTGTCGCCGGGGATGCCGCCCTGCGCGCTGCCGCGAATATTCAGCTCGGGGGCATAGGAACGGCGCTGCTCGGCCGCCGACGCCGACGAATTGCCGCCACCGGAATAGCCCCAAAGGCCCACGGGTGAAGCCTCGAGTCCCAGCCCGGCGCGCTGGGCGGCCCGGATGCCGTCCAGGACCATACGGCCCTCCGACGGGGACATGATCGTGTTCTTCTTGCCGTCGAAGTCGGTGACCGCCACCGCCGCGCCTGCCGCCAGGAACTGGCCGAGCAGGCTGATCTCCTTCTGGATACCGGCGCGCAAGGTGTAGGAGGGGTTGCAGTGCTGGCCGAGACTGTCGATCGCCTCCTGATACGAGATCAGCGGGCGCGGGCCGGGGCCCAGCCATGGGATGCCGGGGGTGAGCACCGTTGTCGCGGTCGCGATCGGATTGTCGCGAATATCGGTGCTGCGGAACAGGAGCTGAGTGGTGTGCACGGGGACCGGGACGGCCAGCGCGTAGGTCTGCACGACGCGGCTGCGGATCACATCGCCGTTGGCGTAAGTGGGGAGCTCGGCCGGGTCGGCATACCAAGGGTCTTGCTGCGGTGTGGGAATCGGCACGACCGCCGGATACACCTGCGACTCGCTCGGCAGTGAGGGTAGTTCGAATTCTTCGGCGCCTGCCGGACCGGCTGTCACCAGTGCCGTCATCGCGAGCAGGGGCAGGGCTCGGGCGCCGAGCCGTCGGAGCCGGGGCGACCGGCAGGTGGCCGTGCTGCGCTGCATGGCATCTCCTTCGATGGGTGATCTCGATTACAGCACGTACTCTTGCTTAGAACAAGAGGCCTTGTTTCTATTTGGCAATCTGTAGGCTGAGCTGCGTGACGTCGACCGACAAGAGCCAAGTCCGCTCCCGGCGCATCCAGGGACTGGACGCCGAGCAACGCCGCGCCCGCAGACGTGAACAGATCCTGGCCGCCGCCTTCGACCTGATCGCCGCCGACGGCTATGTCAACACCGCGATCGAGCAGATCTGCCAGACCGCCTTCGTCGGCAACAAGGCCTTCTATGAACTCTTCGACAGCAAAGAGGACTGCTACTTAGCCCTGCTGCAGCAGCAGAGCGAACGCGCACAGGCCATGGTCGCCGCCGCGCTGTCCGCGTCCTCGGGCGCGCGTGATGACGCGGTCGCCGCCGTCATCGGCGCTTTCGCCCATTCGATGGTCGACGACCCCCGCGTGGCGAAGGTGACTTTCGGTGAGGCCAGCGGCATTTCGGCCAAGGTCGAACAGCAGCGGCGCGTCAACCGGCGCTGGGCGGCTCAGTTCCTCGAAACCCTCTGGCGCGAACACGGTTTCGTGCCCCCCGAGGGAATCGGCGTCGACCTGCACGCCCTGGCTGTCTCCGCGATCGGCGGTCTGTTCGACACCGTCGCCGACTGGCTGCACACCGATGCCGGCGCGACAGGCGAAATCGACGTGCTGATCAGAGATCTCACGGCATTCATCGAGATCGTGAACCTCGGCTTGGCCGCCGCCGCGGACCGTTCAGGTCGCTGAGGTCGCTGAGCGCGCAGCCCGAGGCGCGTTTCACCGCCGCGGAGGCGGACATCGGGCAGGCGGTGTCGTCGTCGGGGCCGCATGCTGGCTGCGGCGGACGGTAGATCTCGGCGCCAGCCAACATGTCTTCATATGGCGACAAATGGTAATGTCTTCATATGGCGACAATCGAGGTATTTCGGGCAGATGACCTCGGCCCTGCCTTGCGGGAGGTCCGAATTGCCGAGGATATGACTCAGCAGGCCCTGGCCTCGATCGCCGGAGTCGGCCGACAATGGCTCAACGCGTTCGAGGCCGGTCAGAAGGGCTCCGCTCCGCTGAATATGGTCATGCGCGTGGTGAGCGCCCTGGGCGTTACCGTGACGCTCTCCCGGCGAGCACCGACTCCCGCATTCCCGGACGACGAGGAACCCATCGACCTCGACGCCCTCGTCGACAGATGACCGTGGCTGACTGGCTTCGATTCGCGCCTGCGATTCACGTCGAGCCCGCCTGGCTGCGCGAGGAGATCGATCGCCAGTCCGAGGGGTTGATGAATGCGATGACCACTGCTACCCAGCACGACGACATCGCCCGATACAACAGCCCGACAATCACGCGGCTCCTCAGTAATACTCAGCGATGGCTGGACAGGGTGCTCGCAGGACCGCGATCTCAGCGCTGACCGCGTGAGTGTCATCGGAACACTCTGGGCCGCACCGGAACAGGCACCGAAGCTGTGGTGATATCGGAGCGCACCACGCCGATTCGAGCAGGACGCTGGAAGTCAGTCGGTGACGTAACCGTTGAGGCTGTCGCGCAGGTCGGTGAGGACTGCGCGGGCGGCGGTGAGGCCGGTGGTGTGCCAGATCTTGTCGTCGACCGCGAAGACCCGCTTGTCGGTCGAGGCGCCCAATTCCTCGAACCGGTCCGAGCGCAGGACCTGTTTGCCGTATTCCTCGCCGGCCGGGCCGTCGAACATCACGTAGATGATGTCGCCTTCGGCTTTGGTGGCGAGATCGGCTTCGGTGATGTCGAACGACGGGCCGCGCTGGGCGGTCGGTCGCTGGACGCCGACGTCGGAAAGGACTCGGGCCGCGAAGGTTTCGGTGCCTTGGACCTGAATCCTGTCGGCGCTGAAACGCAGCACCGAGGCCTGGGACTGGCGCGCGTTGAGTGCGGGGCCGAGGTCGTGGGCCTCGGTGAGATAGTTCTGCAGGGCGGTTTCGGCGGCGTCGTTCCGGTTCATACCCGCCGAATAGGCGGCGAAATCGGACTGCCAGCTGCCGCCTGCCCCGACCAGCACGGTGGGGGCGATCTTGCTCAGCGCCTCGTACCCGCCTGCGGCCGGTGCGACGTCGCCGAGAATCAGATCGGGCTTCAACTCGGCGATCCGAGCCGGATCGGGCTGACCGATCGGGCCGATGCTGGGCACCTTCACCACGCCGTATCCGAGGTACATCGGCTGCGAGCGGTCGCCGTCGAGTGTGACCGCGCCCGCCACCCGCTCCCACAGGCCGACCGCGCAGGCCGCGTCGAGCGCCGAGGTGGTGAGCACGACGATGCGTTTCGGGTCGGCGGGGACCTGCGAGACGCCGGCGGTGTGGGTGACCGTTCGGGTGGCGCCGGAGCCCGCGTCGGGCGCGCTTGGCAACGGGCACGCGGTCGCGGTGTCGCGCGCGGCGCCGACCACACCCGCCCCCGCGATATTGGTGGTGGTGCGGATGATCGTGCTCGCGTCATCGTGCTTGTCCGCGCACCCCGCGGTGAGCACCGCGGCGCACAGCACAGCGGCAACCGCGACGAAGCCGCGCGAGCGGGCGCGCCCGCCCTGCTCTGCGGTGCGACGGAATCGGGTGCGGTTTCGGACGCTCGCCAGCATGCGCACGAGGGTACTGCGTGGCCTGCGGTGCGAGTGCCGCGGGCCGAGCTAGCGGCGGCTCGCGCGCCGGTAGCCGATCGCGGCGGGCACGGCGAACAACAGGACGGCGGCGCCGGACCAGGCGAGAGTGAGCAGCAGCGGCCGGGCGATGGGCCCCTGATCGGACAGGCCACGCATGGCGTCGACGGCCACCGACATCGGCTGATTGCGCACCACCGGCTGAATCCAGGTCGGGAAGGCGACCAGCGGCACGAAGCCGGTGCTGAAGAACATCATCAGCGAGGTGAGGATCGTGATGCCCTCGACCAGGGAGGCCTTGGCGGTATAGACGGCGACGGCGGTGACGATAGTGGCGAAGGCGAGCCCGAACACCACGGGAATCAGCCCGAACACCAGGGCGGCCAGTGGGCCGTGGTGGAACCGGAAGCCGAGCAGATAGCCGACGATCACGACTGTCACGGTGCCGAGCAGGATGCGGCAGCCCTCGGCGAGGATGCGCGAGACCAGGCCGGACGCGCGGTGCACGGGCAGTACCCAGAATCGGGCGAGCAGGCCCGCGTCGCGTTCCCGGCCGAGCAGCACACCGCTCGCGACGGCGCCGGACAGCGCGCCTACCAGGGCGACCATCGGGACCGAGCCGTAGAGCGCGTCGTCGCCGGTGAACTTCTCGATCTGACGGCCCACCACGATGTCGAGCATCACCAGCAGCAGACACGGGATGAGCAGGGTTTCGAGCAAGGTGATCGGGTTGCGTGCCCAGCGCACCAGCAGCCGTTCGGTCTGGATCATGGTGTGCCGGATCAGCGACGACGCCGAGGTCTCCAGTTGTTCTGCCATCAGGCCCTCCTGGAGCTCAGCCGGATGGCCACGGGCGTGCAGATCGCCACGATGGCGGCGAGCCAGAGCAGCGACGGGCCGAGCAGCGACCAACTCACCGTCCCGGCGTTGCCCGAGGTGTCACCGGCCAGCGCTCGCAACACGATCGCGAACTGGGAGACCGGCTGATTGCGGACGAACCACTGGACCCATTCCGGGAACTGGCTCGCCGGTGCGAGACCGGTCGAGAGCATGCCGAAGATCAACGGCGGCAACACCAGCGCCTGCGAGGTGGCCTCCGGGCTCTTGGACAGCGTGCCGATCACATCCGCGCCGAGGGTGAACGCGAGTCCGATGAGTAGTGAGAACGCCAGGTAGCCGAGGGTGTGCGCGGCGTCGAGCCGGAATCGGAAGCCGATCACATAGCCCGCGGCGATCGCCGCAACCAGGGAGACCAACAGCCGGAACAGGTTGGCCGACATCCGTGCCGCCACCGGCACCAGCGGGCGCAGCGGCATCGCGCCGAAGCGGCGATCGAGGCCGGCGACGGAATCGGTGGCCGAGCGGAAGGCCGCCGAGATGGCGGTGAACGCGGCGGCCTGCAGGATCACCAGCGGCATCATGTACTGGGCGTAGCTGCTGAAACCGTTGCCGGAGAATGTCATCACGGTTTTCAGTGGGATGTAGAAACTGGCCGTGAAAGCCGCAGGCGCGAGGACCGAGGCGAGGAATTCACCGGATCTGATCGAGGGCACGATCAGCCGGGTGGTCAGGACCCACCACTGCTGCACCGTCTCGGGTGTGGCGCGCGCAGGAGTGTTCCAGGTGGTGGCGGTCATGCCGGAGCCGTCGCTTCGGTCTCGGTCGAGGCCAGGTGGCCGGTGAGTTGCAGGAACACGTCGTCGAGCGAGGGCCTGCGCAGGGCGATGTCGACGAGTTCTATCGAGGCGCTGTCGAGTCGGCGCAGGGCCTCGGCGAGTGTCTTGGCGCCGTCGGGCGCCGGGATGGTGATGCGGTCCGATTCGGGGGTCAGCGCGGCCAGGTTCTCGGTGGGAAGCAGCGAGCCGAGCGCTGTGATGATGGCGGGCAGCCCGTCCAGGTCCAGTGGCACGATCTCGCAATAGCTGCCGCCGGTGCGATGTTTGAGCTCGTCTGCGGTGCCGGAGGCGATCACCACGCCGTGGTCGATCACGATGATCTGATCGCTGAGCGCGTCGGCCTCTTCCAGATACTGGGTGGTGAGCAGGGTGGTGATCCCTGCGGTCTTGAAGCTGCGCACCAGGTCCCACACGCCCTGCCTGCTGCGGGGATCGAGGCCGGTGGTCGGCTCGTCGAGGAACACCACATCCGGCCGCACCACCAGTCCGCACGCGATATCGATGCGCCGCCGCATGCCGCCCGAGTAGGTGCCGACGCGTCGATTCGCCGCCTTCTCCAGATCGAATTCGCCGAGCAGTTCCCTGGCCCTGGCCTGCGCCGCCGGTTTGCGCAGCCCCATCAGCCTGCCGAACATTACGAGGTTCTCGTAGCCGCTGAGCATGTCGTCGAGCGCGGCGTACTGCCCGGTCAGCATGATGCGTTTGCGCACGGCGGCGGGGTCGGCGACGACGTCATGGCCTGCGACCTCGGCCCGCCCACTGTCGGGGGTGACGAGGGTGGACAGGATGTTCACCATCGTCGTCTTGCCCGCGCCGTTGGGGCCGAGGATGCCGAGCACCTCACCGGGGGTGGCCTCGAAATCGACACCGCGCAGGGCGTGCACGTCGCCGAAGGACTTCGTTATCCCTTCGACCACGACGCCACCGGTGCGCGGGTTGCTCTGCACGAGAGTGTGTTCGACGCTCATATCCGGTCTCCTGCTTCCAAGTGGTCATCGAGAAGTGGCGAGATGACCGACAGTGCGTAGGGATTGGTCATGTCGTCGTGGGTCACGTCGACGTCGTGGTCGGTGATGACGCCGGTGATGTAGGGCCGCCAGCCGTCGGGGCCCATCCATTCGGCGGGGTCGACCGTGGCGCGGAAATAGACGATGTCGCCGTGATAGACCGGGCGCTGGTACCCGGTTCGGGTGCCGGCGGAGGCGTTGTAGGAGCCCGCCATGCGCTCGATGGTGGCCGCGTCGATGAGCTCGACCCCGCCGAGCCGGGCGGTGATGAGTTCGGCGGCTTGTCGGGCGGTCGATTCGGCGGGCACGTCGTCGATGCCGAAGACGGCGCCGAAGGTGTTGATGAAGGCGCCCGGCGAGAGACGTTCGATGGTGTCGCCGTCGATGTCGGCGGTGTCGGTGTCCAGGAGCGCGACGACGCCGACCTGCTCGCCCGCGGCCCGCAATCGCACCGCCATCGCCTGGACGATCAGTCCGCCGAACGACCAGCCGAGCAGGTGATAGGGACCGTTCGGCTGGACCGCGCGAATCTCGCGCACGTAGCGCTCGGCGAATTCCTCGATGGAGCGCGCGCAGGGTTCACGGCCGCTGAGGTCGGGTGCCTGGAGCCCGTAGATCGGGCGGCCCGGCCGGAGCTGTTCGGCGAATCCCAGGTAGCTCCAAGACATTCCGGAGGAGGAGTGAACGCAGAACAGTGCGGGGCGATCGCCGCCGAGGCGGATCGGTAGCAATACGTCGAGGCCGAGTCCGGTCGGCCCTGGCTCGGCGACCGCTGCCGTGCGCGCCGCCTCGGCGGCGGCTTCGTCGGCCGAAGCGGTGTGGGCCGCCGGGCTTTCGGCGAATCGCGCCGCCGCGTCGAGTGCCTCGACCCAGAGATGCGCGAGCTCGGCGACATCGTCACGGTGCAGAAGCTCTGCCGCGTAACCGAAGTCGGCCTGAAGGCGATTGCCGACGACCATGGCGTTGATATCGATCGCCGACATGATCGGCACCGCTGGATGCTCGGCCGCTTCGAGATCGCCGAGCGCGTCGGTGGGGAGCCAGCCGAGTCCTTCGAGGCCGGCGGGTGTGTCGACCGAGGTGTGCCTGCCGAGATAGTTCACGCAGATCTGGCCGGGCAGCCGGGTCGGAAGCTGTTCGGCTGTTTCAGGATTCAGGTAGCGCAGCAGTCCGAAGCCGATGCCTTTGTCGGGGACGGCGAGTAGGTCGTGCTTGACCCGGCGGATGGCCGAGCCCATGGCGGGGCCGCCCGCCATGGCGTCGTCGATGTCGATGCCGGCGAGGTCGAGGCGCACCGGGTACAGGTTCGTGAACCACCCGATGGTCCGCGACAGGTCGGCGCCTGGCACGACTTCTTCTTGTCTGCCATGGCCTTCCAGCCGCAGCAGCGCAGAGGGCTCGTCCACGCCTCTGCGCGCTCGCCAGCGGACCAGCGCCACCGCCAGGGTGGTGAACAGTGCGTCGGTGACAGTGCCATGGAACAGGCGCGGCAGGGTGGTGAGCAGCGCTGTCGTGGTGTCTTCGGCGACCTCGATGTCGAGGCGGCCGGCGGTCTGACCCTGATCGATGGCCGGATCGAGGTCACGGTCGCCGAGCAGTGGGTCGGGGCCGTTCACCACCGCTTGCCAGTACGGGAGTTCGGCGCGGCGCCGGTCGGACTCGGCCTGCTCGGTCATGGCATGGGACCAGCGCCGCATCGACGTGCCGATATCGGGCAGGGTCACGCCGGCGCCGGCCGATACCTGGGCCCAGGCGCCGATCAAGTCCTGCACCAGGATTCGCCACGACACGCTGTCGATCGCGAGGTGATGGGCGACGATGATCAGGCGACCGGGCCGGGTGTGCGAACTCCCGTCGCCGACCGGATCCAGCCACACGAACTGCAGCACCACCCCGTCCGCCGGGCTCAGCCGGTTCATCGCGGAGTCCAGCTCGGTCTGGGCGTATTCACGCAGCTCGATCGGGTCGATGCCGCCGTCGAACGCGGTGCGGTGCACCAGTGCGTCGACCTCGATCGAACCGGGGTCGGCGACGCGTAGCCGCCAGCCGTCCTCGCCCGCCCACAAGCGGGCTCGCAGCATGTCGTGCCGGTCGATCGCCGCCGAGAGGGTGGCGACGAGCTGCGCGCGCTCGATGCCTACGGGCAATTCCAGCACCGCGGTCTGGGCGAACCGGTCGAAATCGCCGCCGCGTTCGACCATGTAGCGGACGATCGGCGTCAGGGGCAGGTCGCCGGCGCCCCCGCCGGGCAGTTCGGCCAGGGATTCCACCGTCTCGGCGGCATCGACGGTCGCGCCGAGCGCCGCCACCGTGCGGTGTTCGAAGACCTGCAGCGGAGTGCAGTGCACGCCCCGCAGTTTCGCCTGGGTGACCAGTTGGATGGCGAGGATGCTGTCGCCGCCGAGGGCGAAGAACGAGTCGTCGACGCCGACCTGAGCGCGGCCGAGCAGTTCGGCGTATATCTCGGCGAGGACCTGTTCGGTCGGTGTTCGCGGCGCTCGGTAGGGGGTGTCGTCGGTGACGAACACTGGCTCCGGCAGCGCTTTTCGGTCGAGCTTGCCTACTGCGTTGATCGGGATCTCGTCCAGGACGACGAAAGCGGCGGGCACCATGTAGGCCGGGAGGGTGTCGGCGGCGAGGGCGCGGATGCGTGCGATGTCGAGGTCGGCTCCGGGCACACGCACCAGGTACGCGGCTAAGGCTGTGGAACCGGTCGGTCCCGCAACACCCAGTGTCACAGCGAGATCGATGCCGTCGACCGCGCCGAGAACCGCATCGATCTCGCCGAGTTCGATGCGCTGGCCGCGCACCTTGACCTGGAAGTCGGTGCGGCCGAGGTATTCCAACGCCAATCCGGGACGAGAGCCGGGTTGTGCTGGGCTGACGGCGTGATTCGGGCTGCCGGTGTGAGGCGGGTTCTCGGACCGGGCAGGGCGATTGCCGCGAGCGCCGTTGCCGGAAAGGTCAGGGTGGTTGGGATGTGCGCGGTTGTCCGGCCGAACCGGGCTGTCGGGCCGAGCACCGTCATCGTGAACGGGACTGTGTGTGCGCGTCCATCGCACCAGGTCGCCTGTGCGATAGAGACATTCACCGGGCCCGCCGAAAGGGTTGGCGATGAATCGGGCCGCCGTCAAGCTCGCCCGGGCGTGGTAGCCCCGGGCGAGCGCGGTGCCCGCGAGGTACAGCTCACCCGCTACGCCGACGGGTACTGGGCGCAGGCGGTCGTCGAGGACGAGTGCGGCAGCACCACGGACAGGAGAGCCGATGGTGACCGGCTCCGTCGCCGACAGTGGCTCGGAACCTGTTGCCCAGATGGTGTATTCAGTCGGGCCGTAGAGGTTGACCATCATCCGTCCGTCGGCGCCGCCGCACCAGCGGGCGACGAGGTCGGGGCCGACCGCCTCGCCCGCGACCGCGAGTACCCGCAGGCTCGACACCTCGTCGGGATCGATGGTGGCCAGTGCCGACGGGGTGATCACCATGTGGGTGACCTGTTCGGCGGCGATCAGTTCCGCCAGTGGCGCGCCGCCGAAGACATCGGGCGGGGCGATCACGCAGGCGCCGCCGCAGCCGAATGCCATGAGCGCCTCGAAGATCGAGGCATCGAAGCTCGGGGAGGCGACCTGCATCACCCGGGCGTGTTCGTCGAGGGCGAGGTCGGTGCGCTGGGCGGCGACCAGATCCGCCAGGCCGCGGTGGGTGACGGTGACGCCCTTTGGGGTGCCGGTGGAGCCGGAGGTGTAGATCATCCAGGCCGGGTTCTCCAGCCTGATCGGGACCGGG
>JACIXH010000138.1 GCA_014360565.1 Nocardia sp. | reverse complement strand
CCACTGGCCTGCCTCGTCGCGCGAGCGAAGGGCTTCGACGAAACGGTGTCCGACCATGCCGTGGCCGACCACGACCGCTGTTTTACGAGTGCTGTTCATGAGAGAGACCTCCTTGGTTGTGGTCGGTTGTCAGCGAGCCGACGAATTGGCCGACGAAGCGTTTGTTTCGGCCTCGAGGACCAGGGACTCGGCCTCGACCACGACATCGGAGTCGGAGGTAAGGCGCGGACGGCGCAGGAACACCGTCCAGGTAACGGCGGCGCAGGCCACATAGAAGGCCAGGAAGACCCAGAACGCGGTGGTGGCCGAGGCGGTGCTCGCGTAGGAGCTGCGCAGCACCATGTTGATGCCGACTCCGCCGAGGGCGCCGATGGCGCCGACGAAGCCGATCAGAGCGCCGGAGGTGTTCTGCGACCAGGCAGCCTGTTCGACCCGCGAGACCGGCAGGCTCTTGGACTTGGCCTCGAACACCGACGGGATGATCTTGGTGACGGCACCGTTGCCGAAGCCGGACAGGATGAACAGCGCGATGAAGCCCGCGACCAGCAGCGTCATGGTGGCGCCGGTCGCGATGCCCTTGTTGCTGTCGGCCATCGTCGACGCGGTGATCACCAGCAGCGCGGCGGCCATCATGGCGCCGAAGGTGGCGATGGTGACCTTGCTGCCACCGATGCGGTCGGCCATCTTGCCGCCGTAGGGGCGAGCCAGCGAACCGAGCAGCGGGCCGATGAAGGCGATCGACGCGGCGTGGACGGCGGCCTGGGTGGCGGTGTCGCCACCGGCCTTGAAGCTGATCTGCAGGATCTGGGCGAAGGCGAAGCTGTAGCCGATGAACGAACCGAAGGTGCCGATGTAGAGGAAGGCGATCGCCCAGGACTGCGGCACTCGAAGGGCCTTGCCCATGTAGGACAGGTCGGCCTTCTGGTTGGTCAGGTTGTCCATGTAGAAGGCGGCGCCGACGGCGGTGAGACCGACCAGGACCAGGTAGACCGCGCAGATCACCGAGGCGTAGTCGGCGCCGAGGGTGACCAGCACCAGCAGGCCCAGCAGCTGGATCACCGGGACGCCGATATTGCCGCCACCGGCGTTCATGCCCAGCGCCCAGCCCTTGAGCCGCTGCGGGTAGAAGGCGTTGATATTGGTCATCGAGGAGGCGAAGTTGCCGCCGCCGAAGCCGGCGAACGCGGCCACGATCATGAAGGTGGTGTACGAGGTGCCGGGCTGATTGATGAAGTACAGGGTCAGCAGCAGCGGGATGAGCAGCAGGAACGCGGAGAAGATCGTCCAGTTGCGGCCGCCGAAGCGGGCCGTGGCGACGGTGTAGGGAATGCGAAGGAACGCGCCGACCAGGGTGGGCATGGCGACCAGGAAGAACTTGCCCGCCGCGTCGATGCCGTACTTGTCGGTCGGCATGAACAGCACCATCACCGACCAGATCGACCACACCGAGAATCCGATGTGCTCGGCGATCACCGACCAGATCAGGTTGCGCTTGGCGACGTCCTTGCCGCCGGCCTCCCAGGCCGCGACATCTTCGGCATCCCAGTGCGCGATGTCGTGGTTCCGCTTCAGCGTGCTCAAGATTGGGCCTCCCAAAAGTGCGATGGCCCAACGGTAGGAAATGGGTATTGCCGAAATGCTGCGGGAAATGTCGCGCGAATCAACGGTTTCTCACCTTCACCCGATCAGGGAGGTGAGATCAGCCCTTTTGTTTCGGGCATGTGTCACAACGATTTCCGCGCGTAAGAAAGCAGCGAGAAATCAAGGGAAACCCTCGTGAGGGTGTGACCTGCGCCGCTCTCCGCGATAGTAGGCCCCAGTCGCGCGCACCGCACTTCGGCGGTCGGAAGACGGTGAGGAATTCGATGCGTCAGCGCCGAATCGGCGAGTTATCGACGTTCGCGTGAAATCACCAGGTGTCTTCGAGCATGCGTGGTTTACACGCCTGCCACGCTCCCGTGAGGAGTACGCCGATCGCGACGAACAGCAAGCCGAACGGCGCCAGCCAGCCACCGGTCCAGGTGTGCAGCATGCCGAACAGCAGCGGGCCCGCGCAGGCGATCGCGTAGCCGACGCCCTGGGTGAAGCCCGACAGTGCCGCGGAGCCCTGGGGCGTGCGGGTGCGCAGATTGATCAGCGTGAGCGCCATCGGGAAGGTGGACGGGCCCAGACCGAGCAGCACGACCCACAGCAGGGGTGCGTGCATCGGCGCCACCAGCAAGCCGATGAACGCGATCACGAACAGCACCATGCAGCCCACGACGACGGGGAACGGATTGCGCATCCGGGAAACCACGGTCGGCGCGCCCAGCGCCGGGATCAGCCCCATCAACGCGAACAACGCGACCATGCTGCCGCCGAAGCCGGCACTTGCGCCCGCGTCGGACAGGATCTTGGGCAGCCAGGTGAACATCGCGTAGGTGGTCAGCGAGGTCATGCCGAACATGCCCGCCATCCCCCAAGCCAGCGGCGAGCGCCAGACCTTGCCGGTCTCGGGCGCTTCGGCCGGCAGCGCGGTGGTGTCGACAACATCGCGACCACGCCGATCGCGCAGCACGACGAACCACGGGATCGCGGCCGCGAAACCGACCAGCGCCCACACACCCATCGAGATCCGCCAGCCGTGCGCCTCGGCCACCGGCACCGCGATGAACGCCGGAATGACAGTGCTGAGCTGAACCATCACGATGTAGAGCGAACTGATAGCGGCCAGATGATCGCCGAAATACCGCTTCACCAGCGGCGGAATCACCACGTTGCCGATACCCATGCCGAGCAGCGCGACCCCGGAGAACGCGAGCAATCCGCCGGTTCCGGAGAAGAACACCCGCATCAGCGACCCCGCGCCCGCCAGCAGCATCGCCACGAACACGGTCCGCTCGAGCCCGACCCGGCGCACGATCGGCGGCGTGAGGAGCCCGGCGAGACCGAACATCGCGGTCGGCAGCATGCCGAAAACCCCGACGATTCCCGTGCCGTAGCCGATCTCGGCGCCGATGGTCTCGGCGAGTGGGCTGAACGCGGTGACTGCGGCGCGCAGCGTCAGCGCCGACATGACGATCGCGGCCAGCACCAGCAGGCGGCCTTCGATCAAAGACCGTTGCCCGCCGCTCGGTGTCTTCGGGCCGGATTCGCGCACGGGGTCGACCTGCGGCGGACGACCGTGCGGCAGGTCTGCCCTCACTCGAGGAGTTACCGATGTACTCACGAGGTCGGTCGGCGCGGCGCTGGTCACCCTGAAATCATAGGATGACCCGATGATAGGGGCAATGGATTGTGATGCGCGGTACCCTGCAAGCGTGCAACCCGTCCGGCGTACCAGCCTCATCGCCCAGGTCACCGAACAGCTTCGGGCCGAAATCCGTTCCGGCCGTTGGCCTGTCGGTCAACGAATCCCCACCGAACCCGAGCTCACCGAGCTCACCGGTACCGGGCGCAACACTGTGCGCGAAGGCGTCCAGGCGCTCGTGCACGCGGGCATGCTCGAACGCCGTCAGGGCTCGGGCACCTATGTGATCGCCACCTCGGAGGTCGGCGGCACCCTGGCCAAGTACTTCGCCGACGCGCAGGAGCGCGACATCCTCGAACTGCGCCAGGCCCTCGACACCACCGCGGCGGGGCTGGCCGCGCGCCGGCGCGACGACACCGATATCGCCAACCTGCGCCGTCTGCTCGCCGAACGCAGCAACCGTAACTGGGCCGAAGCCGACCCGGTGACGATCGCCGCCGACGTCGAGTTGCATCGCGCGATCGTCGTCGCCAGCCACAACGCGGTCTACCTCGAGTTCTACGATTCGCTGCTGCCGGTCATCGAGCAGGTGATCCACGCGCGCACCGCGAAATCCGACGACGCCTACGACACCGAGCACGCCGAACTCGTGCAGGCCGTCATCGACGGTGACGCCGAACGCGCCGTGCAGGCGGCCAACTGCTTCCTCGGGTCACTCATCGCCGAATACCCGGATCGCTGAACTGCGCATTATCGCCGAACCTGATTCCAGGTAACCAGGCTGTCACCTCCGGCGAATTCGCTCGGTGAGCCCGAGTTGCCCGGAATGTCACCTGAGGCCATTGTCACGCAACAACCGGCTCCTACCTTGATCTCGACACCGCATACGCGCTCGATCGAGAGGAAGCCGATGACCGCAATCGCCGCCACCGGCCAGACGACGGAATCTCCGTCGTTCGAATATGAGAAGAAGGGTCGATGGCTGACCCGATGGGAACCGGACAATCCGACGTTCTGGGAATCCGGCGGTGCGCGGACCGCCAAGAAGAATTTGTGGTTGTCGGTGTTCGCGGAGAACCTCGGCTTCAGCGTCTGGGTGCTCTGGGGCTCGATCGTCACCGCCATGGGCGCCGCCGGGTTCAGCTTCCTGGCCGGCCTCGGCACCGGTGACCCCACCGCCGTCGCCAACGCGCTGCTGCTGACCTCGGTTCCCACGCTGGTCGGCGCGACCCTGCGCATCCCGTACACCTTCGCGGTCCCCAAGTTCGGCGGCCGGGCCTTCACCGTCTTCAGCGCCGCGATGTTGCTGCTGCCGACGCTCGGCATGGCATTGTTCGTCAACCAGCCGAACACCCCGATGTGGGTCTTCGTGCTGCTGGCCGCGCTCGCCGGTGTCGGCGGCGGCAACTTCTCGTCCTCGATGGCCAACATCTCGTTCTTCTTCCCCGAGGGCAAGAAGGGCGCCGCGCTCGGCATCAACGCCGCGGGCGGCAATCTCGGGGTGGCCCAGACCCAGCTGGCGGCGCCGCTGCTGATCACCCTCGGCACGCACCTGCTGGCGAAGGACGCCGCCGGCTACCGGTTCGGCATCACCCTCGCCATCCTGGTCTGGGTGCCGTTCATCCTGGTGGCCGCGTTCGGCGCACTGCGGTACATGGACTCGATCGTCTCCGCCAAGGCCGACGGCAAGTCCTACAAGCTGGCGCTGACCAACCCACACACGTGGATCATGTCGTTCCTCTACGTCGGCACGTTCGGTTCGTTCATCGGCTTCTCGTTCGCCTTCCCGACCCTGATCAAGGCCAACTTCCCGCACCTGGCCTCGATCAGCTGGATCGGCATGGTCGGCAATCTCGCCTTCCTCGGCGCTTTCGTCGGATCGTTCAGCCGTCCGGTGGGCGGGTGGATTTCCGACAAGGTCGGCGGCGCCCGCATCACGGTGCTCGTCTTCACCGGCATGGCTGTCGCGGTCGCCTTGATCATGGCCGCGCTGTCGATGAAGAGCTTCCCGCTCTACCTGGCCGCGTTCCTGCTGCTGTTCGTGCTCACCGGCATCGGTAACGGCTCCACCTATCGGATGATTCCCTCGATCTTCGGCGCCACGGCGAAGAAGTACGCCGCCGAGCACGGCATGGAGATCACCGAGGCGCAAGCGTCGGCGCGCAGGCAAGCGGGCGCGGCGATCGGGGTGATCGGCGCAGTCGGGGCCTTCGGCGGGTTCGTCCTCCAACAGGCACTTCGCTTGTCCAACATCAACTTCGGCACCATGTCGCCCGCGTTCTGGGCCTACGCGGGCGCCTTCCTGGTGATGGCGGCCCTCACCTGGTGGTGCTACCTGCGGTCATCGTTGGCCACCGACAAGATCCCCTCGCTGGCCTACGCCAACGTGTAGCTGCTGCCCGCGCGAAAGCCACGCTCGCCAGAACCACTGATCGAGCGTGGCTTTCGGCTCCTCACAGCGCCAAGCGGACCATGTCGGCGGTGCGCGCCAGACCAGGGAACGCCTCGGGGGTCGAGCGCGGGTGCAGGGCATGGACCGCCAGGCGGAACATCAAGGCGCGTAACAGCATCTGCCGCCATTCGGGCAGGGTCGACCATCGGTCGAGTAAGCCGTCGTCGCCACCGCCCCAAGCCAGCGCGTCCACCACCACCACACCCGCGGCCCAGGTGGCGGGGCGCCAGTACGGGGTGATGTCGGTGAGACCGGGCGTGTGCGCGCCCGTGAACAAGACCGTGCCGAACAGGTCGCCGTGCACGAGCTGGTCGGGACTGCGCACCGGCTTGCGCAAGGTGGACAGCTGGCCGATCAGCTCGAGGGAACGCTGACCATCCGGTGTCGCGGCGATGGGAACCCCGCCCGCGCGCAGGGTGCGCAGCGGGACCGATTCCCAGGCGGCACGGTCGGCGGCGACGAACACGTCCACGTCGACCCACGGGGCGACCGGCGGCTGCACCAGGAAGCGGGGTCGCTCCAGTTCCGCTGTCGCCTTGTGCAATCGCAGCGAGACCGACACGACCTCGTCGTGACGGGGCTCGGGAGCACCGTCGACATAGGTATCGGCGCGCCAACCGGAGACCACGTAGCGACCGTCGGTGGCACGGACGGGCCGGGCCACGCGCAGCCCGTCGACCGCGAGGTGTTCGCGCACTTTCGCCGACCACGCGGCCCGCGCGTGATCGGCGACGGGGCTCAGTACCACGTCACCCATGCGCCAGCCACCGTCCCAGTCCCCCAGGGAAACCGGTGTCACTTCGCGAAGCCCGAATGTGGCTCGCACATGCTCGGGAGGTTCGACTGAGGTCACGGCCGTACCGTAACCCGCAACCACCGCCAGACGGCTCGAGGCACGCTGTGACGCTCCACTTTGCGACCTCACCGCAATCTGCGGCGAGGTCGCAAACGCGCAGCTACTCTGCGCTCAGTAGACGGGCAGTGACGGATCGACCTGCTTGGCCCACGCCACCACGCCGCCTTGCAGATGCGTCGCGTCGGCGAAACCGGCGCGCTTCAACGCGGCGAGCGCCTCCGCCGATCGGATCCCGGTCTTGCAGTGCAGCACGATCGGCTTGTTCTGCGGCAGTTCTGCCAGAGCCTCGCCGGACAGGATGCGGTCCTTGGGGATCAAGGTGGCGCCCGCGATGTGGACGATGTCCCACTCCACCGGCTCGCGCACGTCGATCAGCTCGATCTTGTCGGCGTCGAGCAGGTCCTTGAGCTCGGCGGCGGTGATCGTCGACCCGGCCGCGGCGGCGGTGCCTTCCTCCGACACCACACCGCAGAACACGTCGTAGTCGATCAGTTCGGTGATCGGCTCACGTTGCGGGTCGCGGCGCAGCTTGATGGTGCGGTAGTTCATGTCCAGTGCGTCGTAGACCATCAGGCGGCCCAGCAGCGTCTCACCGATGCCGGTGATCAGCTTGATCGCCTCGGTCACCATCACCGACCCGATCGACGCGCACAGCACGCCGAGCACGCCGCCTTCGGCGCAGGACGGCACCATGCCCGGCGGCGGGGCCTCCGGGTACAGGTCGCGGTAGTTGATGCCGCGCCCGTCCGGCGCGTCCTCCCAGAACACCGAGACCTGGCCCTCGAAGCGGTAGATCGAGCCCCACACGTAGGGCTTGCCCGCGAGGACGGCGGCGTCGTTGACGAGGTAGCGGGTGGCGAAGTTGTCGGTGCCGTCGACGATCAGGTCGTACTCGGCGAACAGTTCGACCGCGTTCTCCGGTTCCAGGCGAATCTTGTGCAGCCGCACGTTGATTCCCGAGTTGATCCCGAGAATGGAATCGCGGGCACTGTCGGCCTTGGGCCTGCCGATATCGGATTCGCCGTGGATGACCTGGCGTTGCAGGTTGGAGGCGTCGACCTCGTCGAACTCGACGATGCCGAGGGTGCCGACACCGGCGGCGGCCAGGTAGAGCAGGGCAGGCGAACCGAGGCCGCCCGCGCCGATCACGAGGACCTTGGCGTTCTTCAACCGCTTCTGACCGTCGACACCGAGATCGGGGATGATCAGGTGCCTGCTGTAGCGAGCGATTTCGTCTTTGGTCAGTTCCGCGGCCGGCTCGACGAGCGGCGGCAACGTCCCGGTGAGAGACACGTGAGAGCTCCTGTATCTATGTGCGGCTGGCGCCGCGGATTTTCGGCCTGTTCGAGGCGGCCGAAAACCGATGGCCGTTCCGCTGAATACAACAAGACCCGCCGCGCTGTTCTTCCCCGTTCATGGTCCCGCATGGTCGAGACCCCTATCCGCGCGGGTACGGCCACGGGTTGAAGCGGCAGGTCTTGCCGTCGGCGGGGACCACGCCGTGGGGGTCGAGCTGGGCGATGTCGTTGTTCTTGGTGCCGAAGGTTTGCTGCATCATGATCGGGGCCAGGCCGCCGTCGGCCTCGCACGGCTGATGGCCGTGGTAGCCGATCGCGTGGCCGACCTCGTGGTTGATCAAGTATTGCCGGTAGGACCCGATGTCGCCGTCGAAGGCCAGCGCGCCGCGCACCCAGCGGACTTCCGAGAGCACCACGCGGTCGAGGTCGGCGTTATAGCACGAGGAATCGATGGGGATCTCGAACCCGCAAGCGGCGCGGGTGCTTTCGCGAGAGGTGAGTGAGAGGCGGAAGTCGGCGGGGCCCGTGTCGACGCGCTGGAAGCCGAACTTGGGATCGTTGGTCCAGCTCTTCGGGTTGGCCAACGTGGTTTCCACCATCTTCGCCACGGCGGTGTCGCCGCCGAAGGGCTCGGTATCGATGCCGTCCTCGACTTCGACGGTGTAGCGGTACACGCGCTCGGTGCCCGCGCCGACCTGGGCGCCTGCGCCGGGCACCACGTGCCAGGTGCCTGCAGCGCGCTCGGCGAATTCGCCACCGTCGGGCAGCGCGCCGAGCGGCAGATCGGCGGGGAACTTCCCGTCGCCGGGCGGTGCGCCGATGATGCCCGATTGCGCCACTTCCGGGCTCAGTGCGCCGAAGCCTGGATCGTCGGGCGGTGGGATCCGTCCGGTGCGCACCGCGTCGACGACGACCAGCACGGTGATGGCGAGCAGCACCGGCAACGCGTAGGCGCGCCAGCCGTAGGCGGAGACGAATCGGCCGAGTGCGCTCTGCTTCTTCGCATCCCGCTGCGGGCTGCGGGGACGGCCGTTGTCGTGGTCGGTGGGATCCCAGCGGGCGCGCAACGGTTGCCGGGATCGGTCGGCGGGCTGGTAGAGCCCGAGCGGGTCGTAGACCTGCAGTTCGCGCCCTTCTGGCGCCGACGTCACAGAACCGGACTCGGTGGGTTGCGTGGAGCGAGCGACATCGCGCCCGCCGCCGGGTTGGTCGTCCGGTCGGTCGTTCACCTCATCAGATTCTCACAGTGCGCAAATCGGCCGTGCGGGCGGCCGCAGGAGTTCGCACGGTTACGGCCCGGCGAACTCCGCGGACTGGTACTACATTTCCAGGGCGAGACGCAGGGCGAACACCGTGCGAGTATCGTTCGTGGGATACCCGGACCGCACACCCTGGCGGCCGGGGAAGTCGACCAAGAGAGCCGAGATGACTGACCTCGTGGACCGCATGCCCTCGCGCCGATCGGTGCCGGAGACGGTCCCGGCCAAGCGCGGCACCCGACTACCTCGCGACGAGCGCCGTCAGCAGTTGCTGCTCGCCGCCAGCGAGGTCTTCGTCCAACGCGGCTACCACGCGGCGGGCATGGACGAGATCTCCCAGGTGGCCGGGGTCAGCAAGCCGGTGCTGTACCAGCACTTCGCCAGCAAGCTCGAGCTGTACCTGGCCGTGCTGCAGAACTACGTAGACATCCTGGTGTCGAGCGTGCGCCAGGCGCTGCGCTCCACCACCGACAACAAGCAGCGCGTGCGGGCCGCGGTCGCCGCGTACTTCGACTTCGTCGACAACGAGATGCAGGGCTTCCGCCTGGTCTTCGAATCCGACCTCACCAGCGAACCGCAGGTGCAGCGCCGGGTCGAGCAGGCCACCGAAGCCTGTGTCGATGCGGTGTTCGATCTGGTCGCCCACGATTCCGGTCTCGATCCGTATCGCGCGCGGATACTGGCGGTCGGTCTGGTCGGCGCGAGCCAGTTCTCGGCACGCTACTGGCTCGAAGCCGATCGCCCGGTCCCCAAGGACGAAGCCGTCGACACCACGGTCTCACTGGCGTGGGGCGGCCTCAAGCACGTGCCGCTGACCGCGGCACAGCGCGCGTACTCCCAGGATCTCTGACCGTACCTACGGAAAATGCCCCGCCATCTCGATGATGGCGGGGCATTTTCGTGCTGGTGAGCCAGCTCAGACGGTGGCGAAGCCGACGCGGCCGGTGGCAGGAGAACCGATTTCCACGTAGGCGACCTTCGCGGCCTGGATCAGGAACTTGCGGCCCTTCTCGTCGGTGAGCGACACGACTCCGGCGGAGCCGCTCAGCGCATCGGACACCAGCGCCTCGATCTCGTCAGGGCTCTGCGCGCTGTTGATGACGAGCTCTCGCGGGCTATCCGAAATACCGATCTTGACCTCCACGGCCAACCTCCGAACGTAAGAGTCATGTGTTGTCGACTCCAAGGTTAGTGCAGGGTCGCGGCACCTGCGTCAGAGCCGCCTGCGCTGTGAGCGAACGAGTCAGGCGGGCTCGACCAGTTCGATCTCGAGTTCGATCTTCACGGTGTCGGACAGCATGCCCGGCATGGCGACGCCGACGCCGAAATCGGTGCGCTTGATGGCGCCGGTGGCGGAGAAGCCCGCGTGACGGGTGCCGTCGGGAAAATCGGCGACGCCGCCCCATTCGACATCGAGGGTCAGCGGCTGGGTGATCGCGCCCAGGGTCGCTTCGCCGGTGACGGTGAAGCTTTCGGCGATCCGAACCGGTTGCGTCGCACGGAAACTCAAGGTCGGACGGTTGGCGACGTCGAGGAAATCGGCCTGGCGGATGTGGGCGTCACGGTCGGCGTTGCCGGTGTCGAAGGAGTCGAGTTCGATGGTGGCGCCGAGGGTGGCCGCGCCCGCTTCGTCGACGACGAACTCCGTCTCGAACCGGGTGAAGCCGCCGCGGACCTTGGCGATTCCGAGGTGGCGAACGGTGAACGCCACCGAGGAGTGGGCGGGGTCGAGAGCCCAGGATCCGGTCTTCAGCGGCTGGGTCTGTGTCGAGGAGGTCATGGCTCCAGCCTCACCGGACTGCGGTCCGTTAACCAGACCGCGGTTATCCTGGTCCCCGTAGGGCGTGGCTGAAATGACGTTGTCCAGGCAGGATCGAGACATGGTAGGCGCAGGTACCACCGATCATCCGGGCGCTCGGTCGGCGTTCGCGGAACTTCTCATCGCCCGCCGAGCCGAGTTGCGGCCCGAGGACGTCGGCCTGCCCGGCGGCGGCAGGCGCCGCACCCCCGGTCTGCGCCGCGAAGAGGTCGCGGTACTGGCCGGTGTCAGCGCCGACTATCTGGCCCGCATCGAGCAGGGCCGCGACACCAACCCATCGATGGCTGTCGTCGACGCGCTCGCCACCGCCCTGCGGTTCAACGACACCGAGCGAGCCCACTTCAGCTGGCTCGCGCTGACCACGGGCAGCGAATCACGCTGCCCCAGTACCGCTTTCGATCCAGCGCTCGACCAGGTACCGGCGGCGCTGCGCAGCGTCCTCGACGCGCTCGCGCCCACCCCGGCCTTCGCCCTCGGACCCCGCGCCAATGTGCTCGCCTGGAACGCCGCGTGGGCAGACCTGGCCACCCCGCTCGGCCTGCTCGACAACCCGGACACGGTCAACCTCGCGCTGTGGGCCTTCCGTCATCCCCTGGCCCGCACCACGGTCACCGATTGGCCGCAGTTCGCCGATCACCTCGCCGACCAGCTCGCCAGAACACGGCTGCGGCGCCCCGACGACGAACGCATCGCGGGCGTCGTCGCCACCCTCTGCGAAGAACCCGAATTCGCCCGCCGCTGGCAACCCCATCGCCTGGCCGAAGACGTGCCCACCCTCTTGGGCTTCGAACACCCGGTTCGGGGCACTCTCACGTTCACGGTGCAAACGCTGTCCGCCGACAGAGACCAAAACGTGGTGATCTGGCTACCCCGCGAAGCAGCCGCGCGCGCACCGGAATTGCGACTGGTGCAAGACCGCGCGGCTAACGGGTGACAGTCACAGACCCAGTTCGGCCATGCGGGCGGCGTGCCGCTGCTGCATGCGATCGAACAATGTCGCGATGCCGTTGAGATCACCGGTGGCGGCCAGTACCAGTTCGGCCAGTTCGTCGCGCTGCGCCATCACGAACTGGGCCTGAGTGATGGCCTCGCCGAGCAGCCTGCGGCCCCACAGGGTGAGGCGATCGCGCTCGGAGCGGCTGGCCGCCACCGCGCTGCGGACCTCGTCGACCACGAACTGGGAGTGCCCGGTCTCGGCGAGTACGTCGCGCACCACATCGGCGACCTCGGCGGGCAGCGCGCCCGCGATCTCGGTGTAGAAGTCGGCGGCCAAGCCGTCGGCCACGTAGAACTTCACCATCGACTCGAGCCAGGTCGAGGGGTCGGTGGAGGCGTGGTAGGAGTCGAGCGCGCCCTGGTACAGCGCCATCGCGGCTTCGGGATCGGTGCCGCGCGCGGTGAGCGCGGCTTCCAAGGTCTCGAAGTGCGCGAGTTCGGCGGCGGCCATCTTGGCGACGCCGATCCGGCCACGCAGCGACGGCGCCTGCTTCGCTTCTTCGGCGAGCCGGTAGAACGCGGACAACTCGCCGTAGGCGAGGACCGCGAACAGCTCCGTCACCCCCGCGTGGTCCGCGGCGAGCGGTGTGGTCGAGAAGAATTCCGGCGCGGCAGAGGTCTGGGCTCCCATGACTGCCAACAATAGTCCTGATCGGTGATCAGTCGCGTTCGGCCAGGAATTTGTCCAGCAGCGCCCAGGTGGTTTCGCGGGCCTCGGGTCCGGTGAGAATGCCGAGGTGGCTGCCCGGCACGACCTCGTAGGTGACCGACGGCGAACCGGACAGCGTGCGCAGTCCGGCCTCGACGGCGGCCTTCGGGGTGATCACGTCGGACTGGCCGCCGATCAGCAGCACCGGCACGCGTACAGCGGCGAGCTCGATGGTGCGGTCGGCCAGTTCCAGTTTGCCGTTGCCGATATCGTTGGCCAGCATCATCCGGCCCCACAGCTGGTTGTAGAAGCGGCCGGGATAGCCGGGCATGGCGGCCTGGAAACGGTCGATCGATTCCATCTTCGCCAGCGTCTCGGTATTGGCGATATTGCGGGCGATGAACCGCGGGCGCGCCAGTTCACGGTCATAGGCGGCGAGCCGGTAGGCCAATTTGGTCAGCGGCGCCGGAATGCCGCCCGCGGCCCGGACCACGGCGGTGGCGCCCCAGCCGCCGGTGAGGCCCGTGAGGGCGCGCAACTGCGGAATGCCGAGCATCTTGTCGTAGTCCAGCGGCGGGCCGACCCCGGTGACCGAGCGGATCGGCAGCTCCGGGTTCGCGGCGGCGGTGAGCAGCGAGAACATGCCGCCGACGGACCAGCCGATCAGGTCGACGGGCGCACCACCGCGGTCGGCGCTCACGCGCAGGATCGCCTCGGGCAGGATGTCGGTGACCCAGTCCTCGAAGCCCATCCGGCGATCGGCGAAGGAGATGTCGCCGTAGTCCACCAGGTAGGGCGCGCGGCCGGTCTCGACGAGATAGCGCGCCAGGCTCTGATCGCGGCGCAGGTCGAAGCAGCTGGCGGGCGCGGCAAGTGGTGGCACCATCAATACCGCGGAATCGCTTGCGGCAGACTGGAAGTCGGTATCGTAGCGACGCAGCAGGCGATGCGGCTCATCCCACAGCACGGTCGAGGGTGCCGGGTCGACGGGCTCGATGCCCGCGCCGAAGCTCAGCGCCCACGCGTTGCGCGCGGCGGTGGTGACGGTGTCGGTGATGCTCACGACAAGAAATGTCTCACACGCGGTACCGCCGGTACCAGTGAGTTCGATTACACCCGCGGACACGCATGAAAGCCCGCGCTCATGAATTGTGCTGCGACACACCATCCGTGCCGAGGTAATCCCGTGGCGAGCCGATATTCGCGCGACATTCGACAATGTCGAAATTCGGAATGCGCAGAATATCACGCTACAATCGCCGTGGACAACGCTAGTTTCTACGCCCGGAGAACTCCGCGGCGAGGCACTCCACCGGCGCACAGCGCGGGCGGACAGCAGCGATGTCCACCGACAGCAATGTCGAGAAAATGTGCGCGCAACGGATCCGCATCACCGCAGCGCCGCGCCGATGACACCGTCTCGACGGCCAGCCATAATGCCTGGTCGGCGATGGTATCCGGCGCCGGCCCGGTGAATATCACAGGCGGATATGTGGTCGTCGCGGGCCGACCGGCCCGCCCCACCTCGTGCGTGCGAGATGCAATGACGAGGAAGGCACGAACACTGAGCAAGATCACTGTCGAACAGGAACCCGGCTTGGCCGAAACGCTCCTGACGGCCGAACTGGACAACACCCACGTACCGCCGAGTTTCGCCGAATTGGGCGTGCGTGAAGAAATCGTGCGCGCGCTCGGCGAGATCGGGATCGAACGCACCTTCGCGATTCAGGAACTCACCCTGCCGCTGGCACTGGCGGGCGAGGATCTCATCGGCCAGGCCCGCACCGGCATGGGCAAGACCTTCGGTTTCGGTGTGCCGCTGCTGCACCGCATCGCCACCGCCGACACCGGAACCACCCCGCTCGACGGCACCCCGCGCGCCCTGGTCATCGTGCCGACGCGCGAGCTGTGCATCCAGGTCAGCAAGGACCTGGAGAACGCGAGCAAGTACCTGACCAACCACCAGGGTTCGCTGAACGTCACCGCCATCTACGGTGGCCGCCCCTACGACACCCAGATCGCCGCCCTGCGCGACGGCGTCGACGTGGTCGTCGGTACCCCGGGCCGACTGCTGGATCTGGCCAACCAGAACCACCTCATCCTGGGCAAGATCGGCGTGCTGGTCCTCGACGAGGCCGACGAGATGCTCGACCTGGGCTTCCTGCCCGATATCGAGCGCATCCTGTCGATGGTGCCCGACAAGCGTCAGACGATGCTGTTCTCGGCCACCATGCCCGGCCCGATCATCACCCTGGCCCGCACCTTCCTGACCAAGCCGACGCACATCCGCGCCGAGCTGGCCAACGATTCCGCGGTGCACGACCGCACCGAGCAGTTCGTCTACCGCGCGCACGCGATGGACAAGGCCGAGCTGGTCGCGCGCGTGCTGCAGGCGGAATCCCGTGGCGCGACGATGATCTTCACCCGCACCAAGCGCACCGCGCAGAAGGTGGCCGACGATCTCGCCGAGCGCGGTTTCAATGTCGGTGCCGTGCACGGTGACCTCGGCCAGATCGCCCGTGAGAAGGCGCTGACCAAGTTCCGCAAGGGTGGCATCGACGTGCTCGTCGCCACCGACGTGGCCGCGCGCGGTATCGACATCGACGACGTCACCCACGTCATCAACTACCAGTGCCCCGAGGACGAGAAGACCTACGTGCACCGGATCGGCCGCACCGGCCGCGCAGGCCGCACCGGCGTCGCGATCACCCTCATCGACTGGGACGAGTTGCACCGCTGGGAGTCGATCAACAAGGCGCTCGGCCTGAACATGGCCGACCCCGCCGAGACCTACTCCCGCTCCCCGCACCTGTACGCCGACCTCGGCATCCCCGAGGGCGTCACGGGCGTGATCCGCAAGGCCGCGCCCGTCCGTGACGAGGACACGGTGCTCGAGGAGCGCACAGAGCGCACCAAGTCCTCCCGCAGCCGTCGCCGCACCCGCGCCGGCAAGGCCGACGCCGAGGGCGCCGAGTCGACCACGACCACCGAGTCGAGCTCGAGCACCGACTCCGCCGACGACACCACCGACGGCGACAAGCCCGCTCGTCGCAGGCGCCGCCGCCGCAAGCCCGCCGAGGCAGGCGACGAGTCGACCACCGAGTCGACCGATGCGGCCACCGCAGAGTCGAGCGAACCCGACACCGCCGTATCGGCCCCCGCCGACAACGACAACGGTGGCGACTCCGACGCCGACGACGCAGCCACGCCGGCCCGACGCCGGCGCCGCCGCAAGCCCGCGGAAGCCACCGCATCCGACGCAGCGGCCACCGTAGACGCCTGATCCACCCCGTGGGAGGGCACTTCACCCTGCCCTCCCACACCAGCGTCGAACACAACCCGCCCTGCCCGGTTTCCCAGCCACACCCCGATTGCGCCACGCGCGCACTCCCAGCCACCCCGCACACCGCGGTCCCGCCTGGCCGGTTCCAGCACCGCACACCGCGGTCCCGCCACGCCCGCACTCCCAGCCACACCGCACACCGCGATTCCGCCTGGCCGGTTCCAGCACCGCACACCGCGGTCCCGCCACGGGCGTACTCCCAGCCACACCGCGGCTCCGCCACGCTTGCACCCCGGCCACACCGGACCCCCGATTCCGCCCTGGCCGGTTTCCAGCCCCACCGCACACACCCCAGTTCCGCCACGCGTGCACTCCCAGCAGCACCGCACACCGCGGTTCCGTCACGCGTGCACTCCCAGCCACACCGGACACCCCGATTCCGCCATGACCGCACTCCCAGCCCCCACCCGCGACCCATAGGAGCGGCGGCCACGAAGTGGCCGGTCGCGGCCGGGCCGCCGGTTAGCCGCCGGGGCGTAGGCGACGAAGGAGCAAGCCCCGG
>JACIXH010000137.1 GCA_014360565.1 Nocardia sp. | reverse complement strand
GCATCCGAACCGGCACCCATCGCAGCGTCGGCGATCCCGGCGGGGCCGGTGTCGGGCGCCGCGGTCGGGCCGACCGTCTCCGCGGCGTCGGTCCCCGGTGACCAAGAACCGGTCGCCGACGTGGATTCCGGGAGAGCGTTGAGGTCGGCCTGTTCCGGGAATCCCGCTGCCGCACAGGCCGTGGCGAACTCGGCGCTGAACGGCTCGGGGTCCGCGGTGCGCAGCACCGGGATCGGGCCGCTGTCACCGTGACCGGCAGTGGTACCGAAGTCGAGGTCGTGTTCGAGGGCGCGGAAGATCGGCACGACCGCGTCGAAGGACCACCGGGGGCTGCGGGCCTCGGCGCTCCAGGCGGCGAAGTCGGTGGCGGGTGGGCGAACGAAGTAGCTGCCGTTGATCGCACCCGAACCGCCGATCAGTTTGCCGCGCACCAGGTTTCCCTGATACCGCCACACCACCCGGGACTCGGGGCCGACCGGGAGGTGGGCGGGGTCGAGAAGTTCGGCGGGCAGGTCGGCGAGTGACGGCCAGACCGGGCCTGCCTCGAGCACTCGCACGGTGTGGTCCGGATCGGCGCTGAGCCGGGCGGCGAGCACGCAGCCCGCCGATCCGGCGCCGACGATGAGAGTGCTCGCCACGCGGCCGAACTCAGCTGGGCGGAACGTGCGGTTTGAGCGCTTCGAAACTGCGCGCCCGGATGACACCGAGCCACAGGCCACTGCCGTAGGCCACGTCGTCGATGCGCTTGTAGGCCACGTACCGCACCGGATCGAGGCCACCGGAGTCGCGATGGGTGAACCAGTCGGCCAGTCCGTCGGCGAGCGCCATGGTGACGGCGATCTTCCTGATCCGGCTCGACAGGAGCACCGCCAGCAGCGTCACCGGCCAATAGTCCCGGCACATCGCCGAAGCCAGTCGCCACAGCCCGGCGAAGAAGCCGCGGGCCAGATAGACCGCCGCGATCCTGGTCGGGTTGTCCAGTTCGGCGAACACCCGCCGCAGCCGGATCAGGGCGGTGCCGAGGGTGACCAGTCCGCCGAGCAGCCCCCACTTGGACAACGTCGCGAACAGCAGGGTGGCCAGCACCGTCCAGGTGGGCACCGACAGCGGCGAGACCATGCCCGCGTGCCGCTTACCCAACGGCGCGGCGCCGGTGCCGTAGAACATCCTTCGCCCGAACCAGGCGCGGAAGCCGACCCGGTGATCGTGGGCGACGTGCGCGGCGGGCTCGTAGCGCAGCCGCCAGCCCGCCCGCTCCAGCCGCCAGCACAGGTCGACGTCCTCGGCCACCTGCATCGATTCGTCGAAGCCGCCCTCGCCGAGCAGTGCGGCCCGGCGTGCCAGCAACGCCGCGCTCGGCACATACGACACGACCCCGCGCGCGTGCACCGCCGACTCCCGTCGACCGAGGTCGAGGGAGGAGCGGGTGTGCTCGTAGCGGGCAAGCGCGTTGGATTCCTTGTCCAGCGCGACGATTCGCGGAGCGACCAGCGCGACCTGCGGATCGCTGAAGTGTCCGAGCATCACCTCGAGCCACCCGCTGCGCGGCACCACGTCGGAGTCCAGGAACGCGACGAAGGCCGTTGTCGCCGCCTGTAGTCCGGCATTCCTGGCAGCGGCGGGGCCCAGCGGTCGCTCGTGGCGCAGCACCGTCACCTGGCCGCGGCCCTGGCGCGGCGGGATGCGCACGGGCTCGTCGGAACCGTCGTCGACGACGATCACCTGGTGACCGCGCAGGGAGGCGAGCAACCGCAACAGCCCGTCGGCGTTGTTGTAGAGCGGGATGACGATGGTGATGTCGTCGAGGGAGGGCAGCAGTCGCGGACGCGGGTTCGCCACACCGGAATCGAGCAGGCGGCGAGCGACGATCGCGGACTTGGTATCGGTCACCTCCAGGTACCCGTCGCCGATCAGCTCGGCGGCCTCCGGGGCCAGACGCAGCATCCGCGCGGGGGATCCACCGATCAGGATCCGACCCCCGGAAAATGCGCGTACCCGTGGATCGATCCGTACCCCGAAGCCGTCGGGCAGACGATCATGGCGCATTCCTCGCATGCTATGCGCAGTTGGCCTTCCAGACATCATCACCCCACAAAAAAGGAGGAAAGTCCGCCCGAAATGCCGCTGTGACCGAGCGCCAGCCCCATGAACAAGATCGGCAGCGCACTTCTGGCAACCGATCTCGCCTCAGCCGAGCGGACTCTCGTTGCACGCCTTGGCAGGCGGGCGCTTGACGGTCAGCGGCAGCGACACCCGACCACGGGTCCGCACCGGCCGCGAATGGTCGACCGCGGGTCGCGGAATGGTGCGCCCCGGCAGGGACAGTGCCGCTTCGCCGTAGCCCTGCACGCACTCCGGATCGGGCCCGTTGGCGGGCAGTCCGGTGAAGAACTTGGCCGCCATGCAGCCGCCGCGGCACGCGTCGTAGTGCGCGCACTTGGTGCAGGCGCCGCCGTCGACCGGCTCGCGCAGTTCGGCGAACAGCGCCGAGTTGGTCCACACCGCGTCGAAACCGCCCTCGGTGACGATGTTTCCGGCCTTGAACCGGTCGTGGATGGCGAAGGGGCAGGCGTAGACGTCGCCGACCGGGTCGACCAGGCAGACCACGCGACCCGCGCCGCACATGTTCAGGCCGGGCAGGGCCGAGCCGAAGGCGGACAGGTGGAAGAAGGAGTCGCCGGTGAGCACGCCGTCGCCGTTGCGGACCAGCCAGTCGTAGAGCTCACGCTGCTGTTCGGGCAGCGGGTGCAGTTCGTCCCACACGTCGGCGCCACGGCCCGAGGGACGCAACCGGGTCAGGCGCAGGGTGGCGCCGTAACGGTCGGCGATGGCCTTGAATTCGTCGAGCTGGCTGATGTTGTGGCGGGTGGCGACCACCGAGAGCTTCGCGTCCTTGAAACCGGCGGCGGCCAGGTTCGACAGCGCCTTGATGGCGGTGTCGTAGGAGCCGGGGCCGCGCACGGCGTCGTTGACCGCGGCGTCAGCGCCGTCGAGGGAGATCTGCACGTCGACGTAGTCGCTGGCGGCCAGCCGCGCGGCGACCTCCTCGTTGATCCGAACGCCGTTGGTGGAGAACTTCACTCCCACGTGGTGGGCGGTCGCGTAGTCGACCAGTTCCCAGAAGTCCGGGCGCACGGTCGGCTCACCGCCGCCGATGTTGACGTAGAAGATCTGCATCCGCTCGAACTCGTCGATCAGCGCCTTGCACTGTTCGGTGCTCAGTTCGTTCGGGTCGCGACGACCCGAGGAGGACAGGCAGTGCACGCACGACAGGTTGCAGGCGTAGGTGAGTTCCCAGGTGAGGCAGATCGGTGCCGCCAGACCCGATTCGAAGCGATCGATCAGCCTGCCGCCCTGGGTCGCCTCGCCCGCTGCCAATGCCGCGGGCGCGGTGGTGACCGGGCCGGGCGATGCCACGATCATGTCGGTGTCGGCCAGCTGCGCGAGCGCTTTGACGTGCGCGTCGGAGGCGTCGATGCCTTTGGCGCGCAGCGCGTCGCGCACCGAAGAGTGCGCGGGCAGCGACCGCACCACGTCGACGAGGTCGCGGCTCTTGAGGAACGAGAGCTTGCGGGTCCCGAAGTGGTACAGCAGCGCGCCGAAGGACTCCGGGCGCAACGAGACCCGCGGGTGCAGCGTCCAACGGGTATCGAGATCCAACATGGTCAGTACACGCCGCACATGCCGTCGATGCTGACCTCTTCGATCAGCGTCTCGGTGACCAGGTCCTCGTCGGATTCGACGGTCGCAGGGGTGGTGTTCTCGGGCATGACTACCTCCATTGTGTTGCCGGTCACCTCGCACCTTAACGTCAGTGACTGCCATAAAGGGCGGAATCGGAAAATCTTTCTCCGAGCACACCCCGCCCCCTCCGATACGAACCCCTCTAGACTTCCGGGGGCACGAATGAGAAAAGGGCAGATGGCCCGGTGGCAGCTACAGGTGAGGCAGAGGCTTGCGTAACCAAGGTGGGGCGGGCGCTGACTCGACGGTGCGCCGCGAGTTCGCGCCCCGGAGGAGGAAGCTTGCGTAACCACGGAGGGGCGGGAAGCGGTGCGAGTTCGACACTGTCCGAGGCGGAGATCGTCGACGCGGCGCTGAAGGTGGTGCGTGAGGACGGTGTCGAGAAGCTCTCGATGCGGCGGCTCTCGCGCGAGCTCGGAGTGTCGCCGATGGCGCCGTACTACTACGTCGCCGACAAGCGCGAGCTGCTCGACCTGGTCGCCAGCGCCGCACTGGCCGGGGTACGCAAGCCGCCGCGCGAGTCAGGTCCGTGGCAGCACCGCCTGCGCGATCTCATCGATCAGATAGACGATAAACTGCGCACGCATCCCGGCCTGGGCGACATCCTGCTCGAGCAGATGCTCGGCAAGCAGCTCGACCTGATCGACGCCGTGATGGAGATCCTGTTCGACGCGGGCTTCAGCGACCGCAACGTGCTGGCCGCCTACGCGACCATCCACACCTACCTGTTCGGCCGCAGCAGAGTGAACCCGCGCGACCGTTCCGCGCCCGCGGACGTACTGCTGCCCGAGGCGGTGGCCAGAGCCACGAAGTACATGTCCGACCTGCGCGGCAAGTACTCCTACGACTTCGGCATGGAGGTGCTGGTCGCCGGACTGGAGGCGCAGCTTGCCCTGCAGGCGCGTCCCGGCCTAGCATAAACTGAAACACGTTCTAGTTTTGGCTGGTTCTGCTCGAGAGGACGACATGACCACAGTCGAGGTTCCGCACGGCTCGCGTTCGGTAGTGCTGCGGGTCGCCGCGGTGATCGCCGAGACCGCCGATACCCACTCCGTGGTCTTCGAGGTGCCCGCCGAACTGCGCGAGCGCTTCACCTACTCCCCCGGGCAGTTCCTGACAGTGCGCATCCCGAGCGAGCAGACCGGATCGGTCGCCCGCTGCTATTCGCTGGCCAGCTCGCCGTTCACCGACGACCTGCCGAAGGTGACCGTCAAGCGCACCGAGGGTGGGTACGGCTCGAACTGGCTGTGCGACAACATCGCCGCGGGCGACCAGATCGAGGTGCTGCCGCCGTCGGGTGTGTTCACACCCAAGGATCTCGACGAGGACATGCTGCTGTTCGGGGCGGGCAGCGGGATCACGCCGGTGATGTCGATTCTGAAGTCGGCGCTGTCGCAGGGCTCGGGCAAGGTCGTGCTGGTCTACGCCAACCGCGACGCGAACTCGGTGATCTTCGCCGACGAACTGCGCGACCTCGTCGGCAAGCATCCCCAGCGGCTCACCGTCATCCACTGGCTCGAACCGCTGCTCGGCCTGCCGACCGCCGACATGCTCGCCACCCTGGTCAGGCCCTACACCGCCTACGAGGCGTTCATGTGCGGGCCCAAGCCGTTCATGGATCTGGTGCACGACGCACTGGCCTCGCTCGAGGTGCCGCGCAACCGCACCCATGCCGAGGTGTTCAACTCGCTGGCCGGCGATCCGTTCGCCGACCACGCGCCCGTCGAGGTGTCCGAGGCCGAGGCAGCCGAGGCGGCGACGGTCGAGGTGGAGCTCGACGGTGAGATACACGAGATGTCGTGGCCGCGTAAGCAGACGCTGGTCGACATCATGCTCGACAAGGGCCTCGACGTGCCCTACTCCTGTCAGGAGGGCGAGTGCGGGTCGTGTGCCTGCACCGTGCTGGAAGGCAAAGTCGAGATGGCCAATTCGGAGATCCTGGATCCCGAGGACATCGAGAACGGCTACATCCTCGGCTGCCAGGCGCGGCCGCTGACCGATCGGTTGCGCATCCAGTTCTAGCGCATGGCCCGGTAGGCGGCGCGTTGCGCGGGGTCGAGGTGTTCGGTGGCGTAACTCAACGCGGTGCGGCCCAATTCGGGTGCGTGTTGGTCGAGGAAGCCGGTGAGCGCGGTCCGGTCGACGCGTTTGCCGACCTCGCGCAGCATCCAGCCGAGAGCCTTCTGGATGAGATCTCGGCGGTCCCGCTGCAGAATCTCGGCGAGTTCGAAAGTGGTGCTCGGGTCACCCGCCTTGATGAAGGTGAACGTGGACAACAGGGCTACCCGTCGCTCCCAGAGTGAGTCCTGTTCGGCCAGTTCGAAGAGCAGGCAGCGGTCGCGGTCGAGCAGCCAGGGGCCGATGATGTGCTCGGCGGAGGCGTCGACCAGATCCCAATTGTTGACTCGGCCCCTTCGGACCGCCGCCAGGTAGAGCTCGACCATTTCCGCCCGGGCGTCGTCGTCGCGGGTGCGTGGTTTCGACGCGGCGGCGAAGCGGGCGTTGAGGATGAACAGGGCCGCCAGGCGTTCTTCGTGCAGCGGGCTGTCCAGGAGCTCGTCGATCTGCGAAAGCGGAAGCGCCGAATACTGTTTCGCCACCTTCCTGGTGACGGGGACGCGAACGCCGAGAAAGATGTCGCCGGCACCGTAATCGCCGTCGCCGGTTTTGAAGAAGCGTTGCAGGTGATGCGCGTCGGTGGGGTTCGCCAGGTCGGCGAGGGTCTTGCGCACCTGCGCAGCAGTGGGGATCTCGGACATACGCACCTCCGGGTCGGCGGATTCCGATCAGGCGGGAAGGGCGCCGAGAAGACGGCCCGACTCGAAGGCCGCCGCGCCCGCGGGCAACTCGCCCAGCCTTCCGCTCATGCGGACGGTGACCGTGCCGGTGCCGGTGGTGGCGCGGCCGAGTTCGTCCATTTTGCGGACGGTCTGGGCGGCGACCGCCTGGGCGCTGTCGAACAGCCGGACGCCATCGGGCAAGGCGGCGACGATGGCGTCGATGACCAGCGGGTAATGGGTGCAGCCGAGGACCACTCCCTCGACATCGCCCGGGGTGCGGGCGGCAGAGTCGGCGATCGACGCGCGGATCGCCGGGATATCGCCACGGTCGATCGCGTCGGCCAGTCCGTGGCAGGCGACCCCGACGACCTTCGCGTCACCACCGAACCGGGCGATCAGGTCGGCTTGATAGCGGCTGGCGGTGGTCGCCGCCGTCGCCCACACCGCCACCGTGTGACATTGCGCGGCGGCTGGTTTGATCGCGGGCACGGTGCCGATCACCGGAACCGACTCGCCCACCTCGGCCCGCACGTGGGCCAACGCGGTGACACTCGCGGTGTTGCAGGGCAGCACGATCACCTCGGCTCCCGACTCGACCGCCTGCCGAGCCGCCCCGACGACACGCTCGACGACCCACTGCTCCGGCTTGGGCCCCCATGGCGCGCCATCGGGGTCGAGCAGCAGCAGCAGGTCGACATCGGGCCGCAGTTTGCGCAACCACGAAGCCGTAGGCAGCAGGCCTAGGCCGGAATCGATGAGCGCGACGATCACCGCTACACCGTATTACAGCGGCGGAACGGGCCGATCGCGACCGTGTGAGCGCCGCGCGTTCCGAGCCGGAATACCGCCGGTGCACCGAGACAGGGGCAGCGACTTCCTCAGCCCGCGGCGGCGAGGAGGTCGGCTACCGGGGTGGGAGCGGTGAGCTTGGCGCGCAGCTTCATCACCTGGCTGGTCAGGCCCGCGCCGAGGACGGCGGTGAGGATGCCGTCGCGGGAGTAGTAGGCGAGGAACTTGCGGCCGTCGTCGGTGACGATGGTGACGTCGTCGTCGGGCGATGGGGTGCCAAGGGCCTGGATCTTGACGTCGTACTGGTCGCTCCAGAAGTACGGGACGCGGGCCATGGTCGGGGGCGCGCCGCCGAGAAGTGCGGTGACCAGCAGTTTTGCCTGTTCGCCCGCGCTGGTCCAGTGTTCTACGCGTTTGCGGACACCGGTGTCGTGCTGCCAAGCAGCGACGTCGCCGACGGCCCAGACTCCCTCGGCGGAGGTGCGGCCGACCTCGTCGGCGAGCACGCCGCCACCAGCGGATCTGTCGGCCAGTTCGATACCGGAGCCGGCCAGCCAGTCGGTGACAGGCACCGAGCCGACGCCGACCACCACCAGGTCGGCGTCGATTTCGGTGCCGTCGGTGAAGACCGCGCCGCGCACTCGGCCCGAGTCGTCGGCCCGCAGGGTGTCCACCCCGAGACCGCAGCGCAGGTCGACGCCTTCGTCGCGGTGCATGCGCGCCACCAGGGCGCCGATCTGCTCGCCGAGCACAGAGGCGAGCGGGGTGGGCTGCGGCTCGACCAGGGTCACCTCGACCCCGGCGGCGCGGAAGCTGGCGGCGAGTTCGCAGCCGATGAAACCGGCACCGATGATCAGCGCCCGGTCGGCACCGTCGAGTTCGGCGCGCAGGGTTTCGGCGTCCTCATGGGCACGCAGCACGTGCACGCCGGCGACCCCGGGCAGACCGGGGAGCCTGCGGGGGCGCAGGCCGGTCGCGATGATCAGCTGGTCGTAGGCCACGGTGTCGCCGTCGGCCAGGGCGATGGTGCGCGCGGCGGTGTCGACGCCGGTGACCGTGGTGCCCAGGCGCAACTCGATGTTCTTGTCCGCGAAGAACTCCGGCGGGCGAAGAGTGGTGTCGTCGATCTCGCCGCGCACGAACTGCTTCGACAGCGGCGGACGGTCGTAGGGCGGGCGCTTCTCGTCACCGAGCAGCACTACCTCGCCCTCGTACCCGGCCCGGCGCAGTTCCTCGGCCGTGCGCAGGCCTGCCAGACCCGCTCCGACGATCACGATGGGCGCGCTCATGTTGTGTCCTCTCGGCCTGCTCGGTCGCTGACCGCACGTGCCATGTTTCTGCTGTGTCGCGGACCACCACGGCCCCCAGATGTTTGTACCAGTGCGCTCGATCACCTGTGACACCCACGTCGCAACCCAACCGTGCCCGTTCCGGTGTCGACCGGGCGGTCAATCAGGAGTAAACCGAGGTCAGAAGCATTTTCAGCACACCGAGGAGGCATTTCCCCATGTTCACCAACAGTCGCGCACAGGATTTTCTGGCCGTCGTGCTCGGCGCATTCACCGCACTGTCGCCCCTGTGGCTCGACACCAACGACAACGCCATGTGGACCCTTGTCGTGCTCGGCGTACTCATCGCCGCAACCGGTCTGATCCAGATGGCCAGGGACGACCTCGCCGTCGCGGACTACGCGATGGGCGTGTTCGGCGTGCTGCTGTTCATCTCGCCGTGGGCCATGGACTTCACCGCGTTCAGCGGCGCCTCGTGGACCGCGTGGGTGGTCGGCGTGGTGACGGCGGTGGTGGCGATCGCCGCGCTGCCCGCGATGAACCAGCGTCTGCACAATATGGCTCCGCATCACTGATGCCGAGCCGACGAGTCGGGCGCCGCAGCGCGAAACGTGATGGCGACGCCCGGCAACTCATTCTCGATGCCGCCGAAACCCTGTTCGCGCAACAGGGATTCGACGCGACACCGACCGCGGCCGTCGCCTCGGCCGCAGCGGTGCCGAAAGGTCTGGTCTTCTACTACTTCCCCACCAAGAACGCGATCCTGTCCGCGCTCGTGCGTGAACGCGTCCCGAAAGACCCGGTCGGCGACCTCACCGCTGTGATCGCCCCCGGCGACCCGGCCGCCAGTCTGGTCAACCTCGACACCGCGATCAACCTGCGTGACCACCATTCCTCAGTCCTGCGGGTGATCATGTGGCGGGAGGCCGACACCCACCCCGACGTCCGCCGCACCCTGCGCACCCTGCGCGACCAGCTCCTCGACGTCACCGCGCGCGTGCTGCAAGCCAGTACCCCGGTCCCGGTCCGCCCCGGCACTCTGCACGCCTGCGCCGCCGCTTGGGTGTCGGCGATGTTCGCCATCGCCAGTACCGATCGCCTCCACGCCCTCGACGGGTTACCCGTGCCCACGGCCGACGACCTGATGAACGTCGCCCAGGTGGTCGCGGCGGGCATGACCCAGCTCGGATGAGGGCGTCGTCGACGAGCCACCGACACGATCGGCACCGCCTTCGATGTCCCCCCGGTGAGCGCCCCCGCCGCGCAGAACGCGGACGGCCACCGCCCCGAGGACGCCGTGCAGGACGGCCGCGGTGGCCGCGACGACGTGCAACCCGCTGACGAAGGCGCTGCGGGCGTCGTCGAGTACGGCGGTGCCGAGATCAGGTAGGTGCAGGGTTTCGGTGAGGGTCGGGGCGAGGTCGGGGCCCTCGATGCGGAAGAGGGCGGCGGCCAGGGAACCGAACAGGGCGATGCCGACAGCGTTGCCCAGTTCGTTGCCGGTTTCGGCCAGGGCGGCGGCGGAACCGGCGCGCTCGGCGGGGACCGCGGCGACGGCGATGTCGGCGACCACGCTGAACGAGATGCCGTAGCCGATGCCCGCCACCACGGTTGCCGCGATGTACCAGCCGGCACCGGCCCCGGTGCTTGTCGCCAGCAACAGCAACAGCCCGGCCGCGATCGTGAAGTGTGCGGTGATCAGGGCTGTCGAGTGACCGACGCGGGCGACGACGGCCGGGGTGAGCACGGCGGCCACGGTGAGGACGACGGCGCCGGGAACCGCCAGGAGCGCGGCGTCGGCGATGGAAAGGCCGAGGACCGATTGCAGGTAGGTCGCTGCCAGGTACGCGGTTGCCGACCAAGCTGCCAACGGCAGGAACCCGGTGATGATCGCGATCGTGAAGACAGGACTGCGGAACAAAGTGAAGTCCACGAGCGGGTTGTCGATGCGCCGCTGCCTGCGACCGAACCAGCCCAGCAGCGCCACCCCGCCGAGGCCGGTGACGATCGTCGCGGCCGACATACCGTTGGTGGCCAGATGCTTCACGGCGTACATGCTCATCAGCAGCCCGGCGGCCGAGGCGAACACGCCGGCGATATCGACTCGGGGGCCGCCGCTCGCGCGCACCTCGCCGAGCAGGATCGGCGCGAGCACCGAGAACACCAGCACCACGGGCACATTGATCATCAGCACCGAGCCCCACCAGAATCGGCTCAGCAGTTGCCCGGCGACGATCGGGCCGATCGCGAAACCCGCGGCGAACGTCGCGGCGAAGATGCCGATGGCCTGGGCGCGCCTGCGCGGGTCGGTGAACAGGGTGCCGAGCACCGCCAGCGCCGAGGGCAACAGCGTCGCCCCGGCCACTCCCATCAGGACACGGAAGGCGATCAGTAGTTCGGGGCTGGTGGCGAAGGCAGCGCCCACCGAGCCGAGTCCGAACATCGCCGCACCGATCATCAGCAGGCGTTTGCGGCCGTAGCGGTCGCCGATGGTGCCGAAGGCGATCAACAGGGATCCGACCGCGAAGCCGTAGCTGTCCAGAATCCACAGGGATTGGCCTGCCGAGGGTGACAGCGCGTCGGTGATGGCGGGCATCGCCAGGAACAGCACAGAGCCGTCCATCGCGACGAGCAGGACGGGACCGAGTACCACCAGCAGCCCCAGCCAGGACCGCAGATCGGTGTCGTCATGGGTTCTGTTCATGTCACCCACCCTGCGATCGCCTGCCGAAGACAACCAGACCCCTGACGTGGGTACACCCGCCCGGTATAGGCAGGACCGGCCCGGGGTGCCTACGATCGGAAGGATGGAGTTGGAAAGCCTTGGCACGTTCCTCAAGTCCCGCCGCGACCGGACCACCCCGGAACGGATCGGACTGCGGACCTTCGGCGTCACCCGCCGCGTGCCCGGGCTGCGTCGCGAGGAACTCGCTCAACTCGCCGGCGTCAGCGCCGGGTACTACACCCGGCTCGAACAAGACCAGGCCGGGACGGTGTCGGCACAGGTCATCGATGCTCTCGCCCGGGTGCTCCAACTCGACCCCGCCGAAACGGCCCACCTGCACAACCTCGCGGGCCGGCCATCGATCCCGCGTCTGGTCAGAGGCGAACCGGAGCAGCCGCACCCCCGGGTCATCACCCTGCTCACCGCGCTCGGTGACACGATGCCCGCCGTGGTCCTTGGCCGCCGTGGCGATGTGCTCGCCTGGAATCGCGCCGGGCATGCGCTCGTGGGCGAACATCTCGACTTCACCGCGCCGGACGACCCAGCGCGACGCCCGTCGATTCCGCGCCTGTTCTTCCTCGATCCGCACGCCAGAGACCTGTACCGCAACTGGGACGTGCTCGCCCGCATTCACGTCGGCTACCTGCGGCTGACCGCGGGACGACACCCCACCGACGCCCATCTCGCCGAACTGATCGGCGAACTCGCCATGCGAAGCTCGACTTTCGCGACGCTGTGGGCGGCGGCGGAAGTCGCCGATTGCACCGTGGGACCGATGGACCTGCGTCATCCGACAGTCGGCCGGGTCGATGTCGACTATCAGGTGTGGTTGCAGCCCGACAGCCCCGATCACCGGCTCGAGGTCTACACCGCCCGCGATGAGGCTTCGGCCGATGCGCTGCGACTGCTGACGACAGCGTCCACCAGGACGCCACAGCTTCCGTCGATGGCCGACTCTGACCCGTCGAACGAAACGCACGGATAGGCCGGCGAACCGGTGACGCCGCACTCGCGACGTCACCGGTTTCGATCAGCTACCCGCGATGATCGACGCTGCCACCCCCGGTGGAACGGGCGCGTAGGAGTCGAACGCCATCGAGTAGTTCGCTCGGCCACGGGTGTTCGAGCGCAGGTCCCCGATGTAGCCGAACATCTCCTGCAGCGGCGTCAACGCGCGGATGACATGCGCGCCGCCCCGTTCCGCGAGTTCGGTGACCCGGCCACGGCGGGCGTTGAGGTCACCGATCACCTCGCCGACGTACTCCTGCGGCGTGACGACCTCGACCGCCATCACCGGTTCGAGCAGCACCGGCTTCGCCCGCGCGAGGGCCGCGCGCACCGCTGCCGCGCCTGCCAGCCGGAACGCAAGCTCCGACGAGTCCTGCACGTGGGCGGCGCCGTCGAGCAGCGTCACCTTCACGTTCACCAGGGGGAAGCCGGCGAGGGGGCCGGTGCGCAGCGCGTCCTGTGCGCCCGCGTCGACCGCGGGAATGTACTCGCGCGGTACCCGCCCGCCGGTGACCCGGCTTTCGAACTCGTAGATCGCGTCGTCATCGGCCACGTGCGGTTCCAGCGCGATCACCACCTTGGCGAACTGCCCGTGCCCACCCTGTTGCTTGCGGTGGGTGTACTCGAACAGCTCGACCGCGGCGGTGATGGTTTCGCGGTAGGCCACCCGCGGGGCCCCGATGTCGGCCTCCACCCGGAACTCCCGTTTCATCCGGTCGACCAGGATCTCCAGATGCAGCTCGCCCATGCCGCCGACGACCGTCTGACCGGTTTCGGCGTCGACGTGCACGGTGAACGTCGGGTCCTCGTCGGCCAGGCGAGCCAGGGCGGTACCCAGCTTGTCCTGGTCGGCGCGGGTCCTCGGTTCGATCGAGACCGCGAGCACGGGGTCGGGGAAGGTCATCGACTCCAGCACCACGGGGGCTACCCGATCGCACAGGGTGTCGCCGGTTCCCGTCGCCTTCAAACCGATCACGGCACAGATCTGCCCGGCCTGCACCCGCTCGACAGCGATCTCGGTGCTCGAATGCATCTGGAACAGCTTGCCCAGTCGCTCTTTTCCTCCGTTCGTCGAATTGAGCACGGTCGCACCGGGTTCGGCGGTTCCCGAGTACACCCGCAGATAGACGAGCTTGCCGAAGAAGGGGTGCAGCGCGACCTTGAACGCCAGGGCCGCGAACGGCTCGGCGGCGTCGGGCGCACGGTGGATGTGCTCGCCGGTCGGCGAGAATCCGTGCACAGCAACTACATCCAGCGGCGACGGCAGGTAGTCGACAGCGGCGTCGAGCAGCGGCTGCACGCCGATGTTGGCCAATGCCGACCCGCACAGCACCGGGTAGGCCTGTGCGTCGATCGTCATCCGCCGGATGGCGGCCTTCAGCATGTCGACGCCGATCGGTGTGCCCGCGAGGTAGTGCTCGAGCACGTGCTCGTCGACTTCGGCGACCGCCGCCTCGAGCGCCTCGCGGTGCTGAAGCGCCTTGGTACGCAGCTCTTCCGGGATCGCGATCGTGTCGAAACGCGTGCCGCGGTCGGTGTCGCCACGCCACACCTTGGCCGTCATCTCGACCAGGTCGATGATCCCTTCGAACTCACGTTCCGCGCCGATCGGCAACTGAACCACCAAGGGGCGCACCCGCAGTCGCTGCTCGATGGTCCGCACGGTGAACGCGAAATCGGCCCCGAGCTTGTCCATCTTGTTCACGAAACAGATCCGCGGGACGCCGTACTTGTCGGCTTGGCGCCACACCTGCTCCGATTGCGGTTCCACGCCTTCCTTGGCGTCGAAGACCGCGATCGCACCGTCGAGCACCCGCAGCGAACGCTCCACCTCGACCGTGAAATCGACGTGGCCGGGAGTGTCGAGGATGGTGATCTGGTGCTCGTTCCACCAGCAGGTGGTCGCCGCGGCCGCGATCGTGATGCCGTGTTCGCGCTCCTGGATCATCCGATCCATCACCGCGGTGCCGTCGTGCACCTCGCCGAGGGTGCGGGTGACGCCGGTATAGAACAGCACCCGCTCGGTGGTCGTGGTCTTGCCCGCGTCGATGTGGGCGGCGATGCCGATATTGCGTATTCGGGCGAGATCGATTCTGGTCATGGGAATCCCCCAGGCTGGCTCGGTCGATGAGTCGACGCTCGCCTGTTGGGCGTTCCGGGGACGGCACGGGCGTCGGGTCACGCGGCGCCACACCGGCGCCCGAGGACCCGATGCGAGCTAGAACCGCGACTGCGGACGTGCTGTAACCATGCGACAAGTTCTACGCCAGCAGCTCGCGCGCTGTCGACGGGTTTTTCCGCCGCCCGGGCATAAACGCGCGACCGAGACGGTTCGTCACAACGAGCAGCCCCCACCATCCCAGGAGCCGACCCATGCCCGAAACCGCACTCGACCTGCACGCCCTCATCGCCGACTCGCCCATCGGCATCCTCGCCACGATCAAATCCGACGGCCGCCCCCAGCTCTCCCCCGTGACCCCGTACTACGACCGTACCGCCGGCATCATCTACGTCTCGATGACCGAAGGGCGCGCCAAGACGGTCAACCTTCGACGCGATCCGCGCGCCGCCCTCGAGGTCACCAGCGCCGACGGATGGTCGTGGGCTACTGCCGAAGGCACCGCGACATTGACCGGGCCGGGGACCGACCCGAACGGCCCGGAAGTCGAGGCCTTGGTCGGCTACTACCGGGCGGCCGCCGGGGAACACCCCGACTGGGACGAGTACCGCGAGGTGATGGTCTCGGATCGCCGCGTACTCATGGCGCTGTCCGTCGAGCACGTCTACGGAGCGAAGATCCGCTGAGTCACGCCGGCGACGAGAGGAACTCGGTCACATCCGGGGCGAACCGGGCATGTTTGATCGCGCCCAGGTGGCTTGTCGCGGGGTAGATGACCAGGCGGGAATCGGGGATGCCTTCGGCGGTGTAGCGGAAGCAGGATTGGTCGTAGAACTCATCGCGCTCGCCGGCGACGACCAGGGTCGGGGCCGTGATGTCGGCGAGGCGGTCGGTGAGGTCGAAGGCGTCCTCGGCGTGGACGAAGGCGAGGGTGTCGGCGGGGTTCTTCGGGCGCAGCAGCGGGTCCGCCAACCACGCCGCGACGCCGACGAGTCGGGCCTTCACCGGTGGTTGGATGCCCTGGGTCGCCAGGTGATGCAGGGCGCGTTTGCCCGCGACCGCAGCTTGCGCGTACTTCATCTGCGATGCGCGCGCGGACGGGTCGAGACGGTAAGCCGAGGAAGCGATCACCAATCGGCGCACGGCCGAGGGATGGTCCGCGGCGAGTTGCAGCGCTACCGAGCCACCCGAGGAAATGCCGAGAACATCGACTGGAGCGCCGAATTCGGCATCCAGCGCTTCCGCGTGCTCCCGCGCGATATCGGCCATCGAGGTGCCCACCGCCATCCCCGGCGCTCGGTTGACCGCGTACACCCGGAAGTGCCTGGCCAACGGCGCCATCGTCTTGATCTCGCTGGACCGCAGCCAGCCCCGCGGATTGGCGTGATCGGGCGTGAACCACCGCAAGAACACCAGCGCGGGCCCCGACCCGAACGCGAGATAGGGCATCCTGTGCTCGAGTACTCCTTCGCTGACATCCAATTCCCGTTCGAGCCCAGCCCTACCCACGATGTCTCCGATCCTCTCGCAAGCCCCAGTGCTCCGACGCTACCGAGCATTGCCGCAGACCGCGATTACCTGCGAGGTCATCGACCGTCGGTAGGCTGGCGGTTCGTCGACCACAGGAGAATCCGATGGGACAAGAATCGCTGTTGCGCCGCGGTGTCGGCGCATTCAACTCCGGCGTCGTCGCTCTGACCGAGGCGCCCGTGATCGGATCGGTGCTGGGGAAGGCCTTCGCCCAGGTCACCTACACCGGCCGCCGATCCGGGCGCACCTTCAGCACGCCCGTCAACTACCGCCGATCCGGCGACGAATACCTCATCGGCGTAGCGATGCCGGACAAGAAGACCTGGTGGCGCAACTTCCTGGGCGAGGGCGCGCCGCTGACCTTGCGCATCAGCGGCGTCGACCACCCCGCCCACGCGATCGCCCGCCGCAACGACAAGGGC
>JACIXH010000136.1 GCA_014360565.1 Nocardia sp. | reverse complement strand
AAACGCACCTCGTCGTCGATCTCGATACCGAGCAGGGCCTCTTCGAGGGCCTCGACGGTACCGGAGTTGTCGCCCTTGAGGATCAGGTTGAGCTCCGAAGTCTCCTTCAGGGCGGCATCCAGATCTTCCAGGCTGATCCGCTTGCGGCTGCGAGCAGCGAGCGCGTTGCGCTTGCGTGCGTTGCGGCGGTCGGCGATCTGGCGAGCGATGCGGTCCTCGTCGACCACGAGCAGGTTGTCACCCGCGCCGGGCACCGAGGTGAAACCGATGACCTGGACCGGCCGCGACGGCAGGGCCGCCAGGACGTCCTCACCGTGCTCGTCGACCATGCGGCGCACGCGACCGTAGGCGTCGCCCGCCACGATCGAGTCGCCGACACGCAGCGTGCCGCGCTGGATGAGCACGGTCGCGACCGGGCCACGGCCGCGGTCGAGGTGCGCCTCGATGGCGACACCCTGGGCGTCCATGTCCGGGTTGGCCCGCAGGTCGAGCGAGGCGTCCGCGGTCAACAGCACCGCTTCGAGCAGCGCGTCGATGTTGAGGCCCTGCTTGGCGGAGATGTTGACGAACATGGTGTCGCCGCCGTACTCCTCGGTGACCAGGCCGTATTCGGTCAGCTGCTGCCGGATCTTGTCCGGGTTCGCGCCTTCCTTGTCGATCTTGTTGACCGCCACCACGATCGGCACGTCGGCCGCCTGGGCGTGGTTGATCGCTTCCACCGTCTGCGGCATGACGCCGTCGTCGGCCGCGACCACGAGGATCGCGATGTCGGTGGCCTTCGCACCACGGGCACGCATGGCGGTGAACGCCTCGTGACCCGGGGTGTCGATGAAGGTGATCAGGCGCTCTTCGTCGTTGAGGTTGGTCAGCACCTGGTAGGCACCGATGTGCTGGGTGATGCCACCGGCCTCGCCCTCTGCGACGTTGGCCTTACGGATCGTGTCCAGCAGTCGGGTCTTACCGTGGTCGACGTGACCCATGACGGTCACGACCGGCGGACGCTGCTCGAGGTCGTCCTCGCCGCCGGCGTCTTCGCCGTAGGTGAGGTCGAACGATTCCAGCAGCTCGCGGTCTTCGTCCTCGGGGCTGACGACGTGGACGACGTAGTTCATCTCGCCGCCGAGCAGCTCGAGGGTCTCGTCGTTCACCGACTGGGTCGCGGTGACCATCTCGCCGAGGTTGAACAGCGCCTGCACCAGGGCAGCCGGGTTCGCGTCGATCTTCTCGGCGAAGTCCGACAGCGACGCGCCGCGGGCGAGGCGGATGACCTCACCGTTGCCGCGGGGCAGCCGCACGCCACCGACGGCGGGCGCCTGCATGTTCTCGTATTCGGCGCGCTTGGCCCGCTTCGACTTACGGCCACGACGCGGAGCGCCACCGGGACGGCCGAACGCACCGGCCGCACCACCACGGCCACCGGGACCACCGGGGCGACCACCGCCGCCACCGGGACGACCACGGAAACCACCGGCCGCGGGAGCACCCGCACCGGCACCGGCACCGGGGGCACCGCCACCGCCACCGCGGTAACCGCCACCGCCGCCACCCGGACGACCTGCGCCGCCACCGGGCGCGCCGCCGGGACGACCCGGACGGCCACCGGCCGCGGGGCCGGGACGAGCCGAACGCGCGGGCATGGCACCCGGGTTCGGACGAGGCGGCATCGAGCCCGGGTTGGGGCGCGGACCACCGGGACGCGGGGCACCGCCCTGCGCGGCGGCCGGACGCGGACCACCCTGGCCCTGGCCGGGACGGGGACCGCCCTGACCGGGAGCCGGACGCGGGCCACCCTGGCCCGGCGTCGGACGGGGACCGCCCTGACCCGGCGTCGGACGCGGGCCACCCTGCGGGGCGGGACGCGGCGCGGGGCGCTCACGATCGGGGGCGGAGCTGAACGGGTTGTTGCCGACGCGCGGGGTCTTCGGGCCGGGCTTCGGGCCGGGACCGGCCGGACGCGGGGCCTGACCACCCTGAGCGGGCTGGCCGGGACGCTGCTGCTGCGGCGGCTGACCACCCTGGGCCGGACGCGGGGCACCGGGCGCGGGGCGCGGGGCGGGTGCGGCGGGCTTGGCGGCGGGCGCGGACTGCGCGGCCGCCGGGGTGGGCTTGGCAGCCGGAGCCGGCTTCGACTCGGCCGGAGCCGGGGCCGCCGGTGCTGCGGGGGTAGCGGCCGCGGCGGGAGCCGCCGGGGACGGACGCGGACCCGGGCGGGGACCGCCGGGGGTGGGCTTGGCGCCCGGACGGGCCGCCGGGGACGGTCCGGGACGGGCCGCCGACTTCGCGTCGGCCGCCGGAGCGGACTTCGACGCGAGTGATTCGCGCAGACGACGTGCGACGGGTGCTTCCACCGTCGAGGACGCCGACTTCACGAACTCGCCTTGCTCCTTGAGCTTCGCGAGTAGTTCCTTGCTTGTGACACCGAGCTCTTTAGCCAACTCGTGCACGCGGGCCTTGCCTGCCACTGCTCTCCTCACTGAGAGGTCGGGCAGTGACGCCGCCTAGGGAAGGCGGGCCCGCACGACCTCGGGTTATCTCCGACGGACGTTCATCGTTGGTGCTTCACGGTGTGCTCATGAGTGCTCGTGCCTGTTCTCGAGGTACTTATCCAGGGCTGAGATATCCAGATTTCCGGACACTCGTAGGGCTCTGCCGAATGCTCGGCGCCGCTCTGCGGAACGCAAACAAACTGAAACGGGGTGCAGCCAGGCACCCCGTCCGGGAAGTCTGCGCCGCGGATCGGGAACAATCGCGACATCGGTGTCCCGATGCTGCGCCACGATCCGCAACAGGTCGGCAGACGACTCGCGCTGACGACATCCGATACAGGTGCGAACGGATTGCGCGGGCCGGTCCTGTACCCACTCTACCGGTGACCCGGTCATAACGACGAACCCCTCCCCTCCGGAAGTTACGAAGATGTCATCCGCAGGCAGGGATTCGACGCGCCCGCGATCAACTACGGTGCGCTTCCGGCCGAGCCGCGTCGTCCGGTTGCGGAGCCGCGTCGCTGCGGATATCGATGCGCCAGCCCGTCAGACGGGCGGCCAGGCGGGCATTCTGGCCCTCCTTGCCGATCGCCAGCGAGAGCTGGAAGTCGGGCACGACCACGCGGGCAGCCCTGGCTTCGGGATCGACGACAGTGACCGATACCACTTTCGACGGCGAGAGTGCGTTGCCGACGAAGGTGGCCGGATCCTCGTCGTAGTCGATGATATCGATCTTCTCGCCGGCCAGTTCGCTCATCACGTTGCGCACGCGCTGACCCATCGGCCCGATGCACGCGCCCTTGGCGTTCACGCCGGACACCGTGGACTGCACGGCGATCTTGGAGCGGTGTCCCGACTCGCGTGCCACCGCGACGATCTCGACGGAGCCGTCGGCGATCTCGGGGACCTCGAGCGAGAACAAACGCCGCACCAGGTTCGGATGGGTGCGCGAGAGCTGGATCTGGGGGCCGCGCTGGCCGCGCGAGACGCCGTAGACGTAGCACTTGATCCGGTCGCCGTGCTCGTAGGTCTCCCCCGGCACCTGCTCGGCGGGCGGGATCAGGCCCTCGGCGCCGTTGGCCTCGCTGCCGATGCGAACCACCACGATGCCGCGGGCGTTGGCCCTGGCGTCGCGCTGGACCACACCGCCGACGATCTCGCCCTCGTGGGCGGCGAAATCACCGAAGGACTTCTCGTTCTCGGCGTCGCGCAGCCGCTGCAGCACCACCTGGCGGGCGGTGGTAGCGGCGATGCGGCCGAACCCCTCCGGGGTGTCGTCCCATTCGGAGACGAGATTGCCGTCGGCGTCGAGTTCGCGCGCCATCACCCGCACCACACCGGTCTTCTGGTTGATGTCGATGCGCGCGTTGGGCTGGTGCCCTTCGGTGTGCCGGTAGGCGGTGAGCAGTGCCGACTCGATCGCCGAGATCACGGTCTCGATCGAGATGCCTTTGTCGGCGACGATCGCCCGCAAGGCTTCGATTTCAATATTCATTCCGCAACCCCTTCGGTGGGAGTGTCACTGTGTTGTCCTGGTGCGGCGAGGTCGGCGGGTTCTTCACCCGGTACCGGGCGACCCGGCGCGATGCCGCCCGCGAGTTCGAGTTCGGCGGCACCCGGTGCGTTGAACTCGACCTGTACGACAGCCTCGGCGATATCGGTGAGCGGAACGTGAACGCGATGCGGCTTGATCTTGCCGCCGATCACGAGCGCGATGGTGGGGTTCTCGGTGGCGGCGTCGTCGAGTTTGCCGACGCGTGCGTCGAAACGAGCCTTGCCTTCGATCCGCTCGGCACCGTCGGCCAGCTTGACGCGAACCTTGCGCCCCTGGGCGCGGCGCCAGTGCCGCTCGGTGGTGAGCGGGCGCTCCACGCCGGGTGTGGTCACTTCGAGCAGATAGGCGGCTTCGCCGAAATCGCCTGCGGCATCGAGAAGTTCCGACATCTCCCGGCTGAGCGCGGCCACCGCGTCCAGGTCGGCGGGGCCGTCGCTGTCGACGGTGACTTTCACGCGAACCGGAGCCAGCTCGCCATTGCCCGCGGCCGTGATCGCTACGCCCTCGAGGTCGAATCCCCGGCGTGCGACGAGCTCAGCGACTAGCTGGCTCACCCTTTCCTCAGTGGGCATCGGCATATGGGCGGCTCCTGGTTCAGTTGTGACGCGATCGGAAATATCTACGCCGAAGGTCTAGCGTAACGCGCTCAGAGAGTGTAAAGGACCAGGCATAGAGCATCGCGCACCGGTCCGGCTCGGCGTGCCCGACCACGCCGCCGGGTGAGCGAACCACCCGCGCGAGATCTGGCACGATGGTGCACGTGCCCCACCGCCATCCCGTCCCGCCGAGAGCCGGGCGACCTTCCGGCATGCGCTCCGACCGGCACGAACCCTCGCGGTTACGGGTCGAGCCCGCCCCCGCGCCCCTCGCCGGGCCGACTCCGCCCGCCACCGGCCCGATCGCGTCACGGCCATCGGCGGTAGTGCCGCATCCCACACCGGTGCAGCGGCTTTCGCCGTCTGCGCCCGTCCCGGTCGACACCCGGCCTGCTTGGCGGCGACGCACCCTGCTCCGACTTGCCGGCGCGAGCGCGATCGCCCTTCCCGCGGTGATCGTCCTCGCCGCCTGCGCCGAGGACGATACCGTGCACGCACCGGATCCCCTTGCCGCACAAGAGGTTCTGGCCCGAGCCGATGCCGCGGCCGCGACCGCCGCGATCGCGCTGGCACCGCAGTCGAACGCGGCACTGAACACGATCGCCACCGACCGCACCGCCCACGCCGACGCGCTGCGCACCGAGATCGACCGGGTGATCGGCGTCTACGGCGACGGCACCACGCCCGTCCATCGCACGGGCGCACTGACCGTGCCCGGCCCCGACGGTTCCCCCGTCCCGGCCACGGAGGTCGAGACCGCATCGGCGCAGCCGATGACCGTGGCGCAATTGCGGGATCAGCTCGTCCGCTCCCAACAGGCCGCCGCCGCCCTGGCCCGCACCGAATCGGGTTATCGCGCAGGCCTTCTCGCATCGATCAGCGCGGCATGCGCCACGCAGGCAGGAGTCCTGCTGACATGACCGAACAGCGAACGGCGTTGCAGAACGCACTCGATGCCGAGTACGCCGCCGTCTACTCCTACGGCGTGATCGCGGCCTACGCCAATGCCGACCGATCCCGCCTGGTAGCCGAGTTCAGCGCCGCGCACCGAGCACGTCGAGACAGCACCGTCGAAATGCTCGAAGCGCAGGGCACGGCACCGGATGCTCCCCGCGCCGCCTACACCCCGCCCGCCCCGGTCGACGACCCGATCCCCGCGGCACATCTGGCGGTGAGCGTCGAATCCGATTGCGCGGCAGCGTGGTACGCCGTCGTCGAGAACGCGACCGACGAATCGGTGCGCGCGACCGGAACGGAGGCACTCACCGAAGCCGCCGTTCGCCGCGCCCGCTGGCAGACGATTCTGGGATCGGCCCCCGTAACGGTCGCCTTTCCCGGGCGGTCGTAGGCACGGGGCGATCCGACCGACTCGGCCGTGCCCGGACTCGGTTCCGGACGCGTCGAACGACCCGCCCGGAACCACGTGCCCTGATTACGGGCGCATCGCGTACGCGCCGTCGTAGGCCTCCACCTGCTGCCAGACCCGATCGAACCGTTCGGAGTCGGCAACAGGGCTGCGCAGGGCCCCGATCGCCCACTCACGCTGGGCGTCGGTGATCGAGGGCTTGCCGAGCAGCGCCGCGGCCTGGGTGTTGAAGTCGCGGATCTGGAAGTCGAAGATCTGACCGAGCACGTCGCGGTCGAGCCCGGTGAGCTCGGCCTGCTCGAGGATCAGCTGGCCGTAGACCACCGTGGAGAACAGGTGGCCGATGGTCAGCATGAAGTCCAGATCCTTCTGCTGGGCCGCATCCGGCGCCGCGGTGAGCAGCAGGGTGCGCAGCGCCTGAGCCTGCTCGTAGAACCGGCCGACGTTCGGCACGTCCGAGGCCTGCTCGTAGGCCGGGGTCCAGTCGGCGAACTGCACCTTGCCCGCGCCGCGCGCCGGACCCTGCTTCCAGAAGAACTCCTGGTCGCCGGGCGCGAGATCGGTACCGATCGCCGGGTATTCCTTCGGGTTGAGCAGGTAGTTCGGCATGAACTTCAGGATCTGGCCCACGTTCACGTGCACGGTGCCCTCGAGGCGCGGCAGGTGGTTGATGTAGCGCGAGGCCTGCGCGAAGTAGGTGGCCTTCTCGAAACCCTTGGCCGCCAGCACATCCAGCAGCAGGGTCATCGCGACCTCGCCCTCGGAAGTGACCTTGGACTTGGTCATCGGGTTGAACAGCAGGTAGCGGCGGTCTTCCAGCGAGGCGCTGCGGAAGTAGTCGACGGCGCGATCACTGAACAGCTTCATCGCGATCAACCGCGCGTAGGCGTCGACGAAATTGCCGCGCACGTGGCCGAAGTCGGTGACCGGGTTGCCGTAGAGGATGCGGTTGTTGGCGTGGGTGATGGCCTCGAAGAACGAGTGCTCGACCATGCCGATGCTGCCGTGGCAGAGGTTGAACTTGCCCACGTTGACGGTGTTGAGCGCGGCCGAGAAGCCCTCCGGCCCTTCGTGGAGCACGTCGGCGGCGGTCACCGGGTAGTTCTCCAGCCGGAAGTGGCTGACGTACATCTGCCCGTGGATGACGCTCTCGATGAGGTGGTAGTCGTCGTGACGGCTGTCGGCGGCGAACCAGATGTAGCCCTCGGGGCCCTCGACGTCACCGCGCCGGGAGAACACCGACACCATCGAGGCGACGTTGCCGTTGCCGATGTAGTACTTCTCGCCGTTCGCGCGGAACAGGACGCCCGCCTCGGCGTCGGCGCTGCCCGGTGCGCTCGGAGTGAGCACCAGGTCGGTGTTGTAGATATCGGCGCCGTGGTCGCGCTCGGACAGCGCGAACGCCATCACCTGACCGGCGTCGAGGTCGGCGGCGGCCTTGCGCTTGGCGATCTCGTTGTCGCTCTGCCAGATCGGGCCCAGACCCAAGATGGTGACCTGCTCGGCGTACCAGTACGCCAACCCGTAGAACCCGAAGATCTCCGCCAGCGCTGCGTTGCGCGCCGCGTCCCAGCGCTTGTTCGGGTCGCCGTCGGCGTAGGCCGCCGGCGTCAGGAACGTCGTGAACAGCTTTTCCTTGCCGACGAACTCGAGGAACTCCGAGGTCCACACCGCGTCACGATCCTCGGCCAGCAGCTGCGCCTTGCCCTTGGACTCGAACCACTCGATGGTGGCCAGCAACAGCCGTCGCGTCTCGGCATCGAAGTGCTGCGGGTCGTAGGTGGCCGGGTTGAACAGCAGGCTGGGCGAACTCGTCATGCCCGTTAACTTATCAGCGCCCGTCACTCGTCACGGCGCCCCCGCGACTCCGCTACCAGCACTTTCGCCTACGTAGGCGTAAGTTATAGCCAGATATTGTTGTTTCACGCAATCAATTGTATTGTTTGATTCATGCAAGCAAACAAGGGCCAGGTTTCCGATCTCGCCCGCACGACGAGCAGATTCGCCGAGGCGATGCGACAGGGCACCGCCAGGGCGTACGACCCGGTCCGAGTAGGCGTGCTGCAGACCGTCGCGGCTTCGGGTCCTCTGCGGGCCGGGGAAATCGCCGAGCGTCTCGACGCGCTGCCCTCCTCGATCACTCGGCACGTGCAATCGCTGGCGGAGGCGGATCTGGTGCGGAGCGCGCCCGATCCGACCGACCGGCGGGCCGTGCAGGTGGAGATCACCGACGCCGGGCGCGCGGAACTCGAGCAGTTCCTCGAAGTCGGCGATCAGGTGTTCGGCGCGGTCATCGCCGACTGGCCCGCCGACGATGTCGTCGCCCTCACGCGCCTGCTCGACCGGCTGATCACCGACTGGTCCACCGCGGGTCCCACTCATCAGCAGCGAGCATCGAAGCGACGTGGCGCAGGTTTCGGCTGGAGCCGGAGCTGACCCACCGAAAGGACACTGTCATGGCAACCAACACACCCCTGCGGGTCATCGTGGCCGGCGGCGGCATCGGCGGACTCGCGCTGGCCAACGGGTTGCGTCGCGCGGGCGTCGCAGTGAGCGTGCACGAACGCGAGGTCCGGCGCACCGATCGGCTGCAGGGCTTTCGCATCCACATCAATCCGCACGGCAGCGCGGCGCTGAGCGAATTGCTCTCCCCCACAGTGTTCGACGCGTTCGTCGCCGCATCGGGCAAGGGCGGCAACGGTTTCGGCTTCCTCACCGAACAGTTCGATCGCCTGGTCGACTTCGCGGCCACCACCGTCGGCGATACCAGCGCCGACCACTACGGCATCAGCCGAATCACCCTGCGCGCACTGCTACTGGCCGAACTGGCCGACATCGTGCACTACGGCAGCACGTTCGACCGCTACGAACACCGACCCGACGGCCGGGTCGTCGCCCACTTCGCCGACGGCACCACCGAGGTCGGCGACGTACTGGTCGGCGCCGACGGCGCGAGTTCGCGCGTCCGCAACCAGTACCTTCCGCATGCCGAGCGCGTCGACACCGGAATTGTCACCATCGCGGGCAAATACGCGCTCACCGACCACTCCCGCACCCGTCTGGACCCCCTGCTCCTGCGACACCCGTGGAGCGTCATCCCGCCGAGCGGTTGCACACTGTTCATCGCCCCTCACGAATTCAGCACCCCGGCCGACGGTACGCCCGACGGTCTCCCGCCCGGCCTGCTCTTCGACGATTCCCAGTCCTACGTCTTCTGGGCGTTCGCGGCAAGAAGAACGCGTTTCGACACCGACCTCGCCGAGCTCACCCCGGCGCAACTGCACGCGACCGCGACCCGGACGACCACCGGCTGGTCCCCACGCCTGCGCCGGCTGGTCGCCGAATCCGACCCCACCTCGACGACGCTCATCCCCATCAAAACCTCGGTCCCGATCCCCCGCTGGACCACCACGAACGTCACCCTCCTCGGCGACGCCGTCCACAGCATGACCCCGTTCGCCGGCATCGGCGCCAATACCGCCCTGCGCGACGCCCAACTCCTGTCGCGCATGCTGATCGCCGCCGACCACCGCGAACACGGGCTCCTCGACGCCATCGGCACCTACGAGACCGCCATGACCGACTACGGCTTCGCGGCGGTCCGCACCTCCCTGGCGACCGCCGAAAGATCAGTAGCCGACGGCAAACTCGGCCGCACGATCGGCAAACTCGCCCTGCGCACGGCGGGCGCCGTCCCCGCCGTGAAGCGGCGGATGTTCGCCGATCTGGGCGCCTGAGCCGTCGACGAGGCACCGATACAGCGATCGCGCTGCCCCACCTCGAGTGAGACAGCGCGATCGGTCGAACTCCGTCAGCCGCGGATCTTGGCGGTCACCGCGCTGACAGCGTCCTCGGCTGCGATCTCCTCTGCCTCACCGGTGAACCGGTTGCGCAGTTCCACCTTGCCCTCGGCCCAGCCGCGGCCGATGACCAGGATCCAGGGCATGCCGAGCAGTTCGGCATCCTTGAACTTCACGCCGGGTGAGGCGGTGCGGTCGTCGAAGAGGACCTCGAGGCCTTCGGCGTCCAGGCCGGCGACGACATGTTCGGCGCCGTCACGCGCGGCGGCGTCCTTGTTGGCGATCACGACGTGGACGTCGAAGGGGGCGACTTCGGCGGGCCAGCGCAGACCCTTGTCGTCGTGCTGCTGTTCGGCGATGACCGCGACCATGCGGGAGATGCCGATGCCGTAGGAGCCCATGGTGAGGCGGACCGGCTTGCCGTTCTCGCCGAGCACATCGACATCGAAGGCGTCGGTGTACTTGCGGCCGAGCTGGAAGATATGGCCGATCTCGATGCCACGGGCCGAGACCAGCGGGCCCGCGCCGTCGGGCGAGGGGTCGCCGTCGCGCACCTGGGCGGCCTCGATGGTGCCGTCGGGGGTGAAGTCGCGCCCGGCGACCAGGCCGACAACGTGCTTGCCCGCGACGTCGGCGCCGGTGATCCACGCGGTGCCCTCGACAACGCGGGGGTCGACGAGGTAGCGAATGCCGTTGGCCTGCAAGCCCTTCGGGCCGATGTAGCCCTTCACCAGGAACGGATTGGCGGCGAAGTCGGCCTCGGTGAGCAGTTCCACCTCGGCGGGTTCGACCGCGGCGCCCAGACGCTTGTCGTCGACCTCACGGTCACCGGGGACGCCGATGCCGACGATCTCGGACTTGCCGTCGGGGTAGCGCAGCTTCACCATCACGTTCTTCAGCGTGTCGGCAGCGGTCACCGGCCGGCCGAGGACATCGGCGGAGTTGGCCCAGTCGACCAGCGTCGCGATGGTGGGGGTGTTCGGGGTGTCGTACTCGACCGCGGCAGCCTGGCCCTCGATGGGCACCGACGCGGGCGCGGGCGTGACGACGGCTTCCACATTCGCCGCGTATCCGGACTCGGCGCAGGCCACGTAGGTGTCCTCGCCGACGGGGCTGACGGCCAGGAACTCCTCGGACGCGCTGCCGCCCATGGCGCCGGAAGTGGCGGCCACGATCACGTATTCGACCCCCAGGCGGGAGAAGATGGACTGGTAGGCCTTGCGGTGGGTGGCGTAGCTGTTGGACAGGCCGTCGTCGTCGATGTCGAAGGAGTAGGAGTCCTTCATGACGAACTCGCGGCCGCGCAGGATGCCGGCGCGGGGGCGTTCCTCGTCGCGGTACTTCGTCTGGATCTGGTACAGGGTGACCGGCAGATCCTTGTAGGAGTTGTACTCACCCTTGACGGTGAGCGCGAACAGCTCCTCGTGGGTGGGACCGAGCAGGTAGTCACCGCCCTTGCGGTCTTTGAGCCGGAACAGGCTGGGGCCGTATTCGGTCCACCGGTTGGTGGTCTCGTAGGGCTCGCGCGGCAGCAGCGCCGGCAGGGAGATCTCCTGGGCGCCGGTGGCGTCCATCTCCTGGCGCACGACGTCCTCGATCTTGCGCAGCGTGCGCAGACCGAGCGGCAACCACGAATACACGCCCGGGGCGACGCGGCGAACATAGCCGGCGCGAACGAGCAGTTTGTGGCTGGGCACCTCGGCGTCGGCGGGATCGTCTCGCAGGGTGCGCAGGAACAGGCGGGAGAGGCGGGTGATCACGGATGCACAGGGTAGTCCCTGGTCCGGGCGCGGCGACAGCCGATTACCACCTTGGCGCGATCGGACCCTCGAACTCCCGCCGGTAGAGGAATGCGCATATCAGGTTACCCATTATTATTCGGTTCGAATCATCGGATAACACCTTGATAACGTAACCACCGTGCACAATTATGCGTTGACTACATTTCCCCTATAGGTTCAATTGCACACTTACAACAGAAAATTGGCGGCGAGGACGCCGCCCTTGCGAGAGGTCACAATGGCTGAGACGAAATCCATGTCGAGGCGCTGTACAGCAGTGTTCGCCGGTGCCGCATTGGTGGCCGCCGCCCTCGCCGGATGCACGAAGACCGAGAACGCCGAGAGCGGTCAGCTGCTGCAGTCGCTGCAGGACAAAGGCACGATCACCGTGGGTTTCGCAGGCGAGGCGCCCTACTCGTTCGAGGAAGGCGGCCAGCTCACCGGCGCCACCGTCGCCCTGCACAAGGAGATCTTCGCCAACCTCGGCATCAAGACCGTCGACGGCGTACAAACCGAGTTCGGCGCGCTGATCCCGGGCCTGCAGGCCAATCGATTCGACGCGGTCAGCGCGGGTATGTCGATCTTGCCGAAACGCTGTGAACAGGCCGCATTCAGCGAACCGGAATTCATGTACACGACCGCGCTGATGGTCAAGCCGGGTAATCCGATGAATTTGACGGATATGCAGTCGATCAAGTCCAGCGGCGCGAAGATGGCCTCGATGACCGGTGCCATCGAATCCGATTACGCCAGCTCGCTCGGCATCGACGCCACCCAGGTCGGCACGCCGCAGGACGGGATGGACGCGGTCACCTCCGGGCGCGCCGACGTGTTCGCGCTCACCGCGATCTCGCTGAACTGGCTCAAGAGCCACACCCCCAACGCCGCGGTCGACGTGACGCCGTCGTTCGTCGCCGTGATCGACGGCAAGCCGCAGGTCGGCGCGGGCGGCACGGTGTTCCGCACCAGTGATCCCGATCTGCTCGCCGCCTACAACACCGAGCTGGCCAAGATCACCGGCGACAAGGACAAGTACCTGTCGATCGTCGGGAAGTTCGGATTCACCGAGCGCGAGCTGCCCGATCCGGAGTACACGACGGACAGACTGTGCAAGGGCGAAATCTGATCCACGTATGAGCAATTTCGACGCGGTCCGCGATGCGCTTCCCTCGCTGTGGCAGGGCATCGTGGTCACGCTGGAGCTGACCATCGGCGGTGCGCTACTCGCGTTCGTCCTCGCCCTCACCCTCGGCATCACCGCTCGCGTGCGCAACCTCGCGGCGCGCGGCAGTGCCCGAGTGATGATCGAATTCTTCCGCGGCACCTCACTTCTGGTGCAGATCTTCTGGCTGTTCTATGTGCTGCCGCTGCTCGGCTACAAGCTCGACCCGCTGTTCTGCGGCATCTTGGCGCTGGGCCTGAACTACGGCGCCTACGGTGCCGAGGTAGTGCGCGGCGCGCTCAATGCGGTGCCGCGCGCCCAGTTCGAGGCGGCGGTCGCGTTGAACTTCAGCGCGTGGCAGCGGATGCGCCGGGTGCTGTTCCCGCAGGCGTGGGCGCTGATGCTGCCCTCGTTGACCAATTTGCTGGTCCACCTGCTCAAAGGCACCGCGGTGGCGTCCTACATCACCCTGCACGATCTGACCTACGAGATCGGTGACCTGCGCAAGACCACCAGCGACACCCTGTTCTCCTTCGGCGTCGGCCTTGCCATCTACTTCGTGCTCGGCTACCTGCTCACGCTGGGGATGAACCTGCTCGAAACCCGGGCGAAGACCAAACTGGGTCGCGGGGCGTCGCTCAAGGATGTCCTCAGCCTGGCGCCCGAGGATACGAAGGTGGCGTCATGACCGCGGAATGGAGTTGGGAGCGCGCCCGCGAGGCGCTGCCGGTGCTGTGGGAGGGCTTCCAGATCACGCTGCTGGCGACGCTGCTCGGCTTCGCGCTGGCGGCGGTGCTCGGGTTGACGATCGCGGTGATCCGGCGCACGATGCCGCGTCCGATCGCCGCCCCGGTGCACGCGGTGAGCGAGTTCATCCGGCTCACCCCGCTGGTCGTGCAGCTGCTGTTCGCCTACACGCTGCTGACCCAGTTCTCGGCGTTGCAGATCGGCATCGTGGTGATCGGCATCCACTATTCGAGCTACCTGGCCGAGGTGTACCGGGCCGGGATCGAGTCCGTGCCGAAGGGCCAATGGGAGGCCGCGCGGGCGCTGTCGTTGCCGCCGGTGCGCACCTGGAGCGCGGTGGTGTTGCCGCAGGCGATCCGGGCGAGCCTGCCCGCGCTGGGCACCAACGCCGTCTCGATGTTCAAGGACACACCGTTCCTTTTCGCCATCTCGGTCGTCGAATTGGTGACCGCCGCACAGCAATTCGGCGCGCGCAACTTCGCCTATCTGGAGGCGATCACCCTGGCGGGCGTGTTCTTCCTCGTTGCCAGCTACCCGACGTCTGTGCTGATCAGAAGACTGGAGAAGCGACTTGCCTACTACTGACGAGATGATCCGATTCGATCAGGTGGTCAAACGCTTCGGCGAGCTCACCGTGCTCGATCACCTCGACTTCAGTGTCCGCCGCGGCGAGAAGGTCACCCTGATCGGGCCGTCCGGGTCGGGTAAGACCACCATCCTGCGGCTGCTGATGACGCTGGAGACGATCAGCGACGGCGTGATCTGGGTCGACGGTGAACCACTCACCCACACCGAACGCGGTGGAAAGCTGGTGCCCGCCAAGGAGAAACACCTGCGCGCGGCGCGGACCAAGATCGGCATGGTGTTCCAGCAGTTCAATCTGTTCCCGAACATGACCGTGCTCGAGAACATCACCGAAGCACCGATTCACGTGCTGGGTAAGTCGAAAGACGAAGCACGCGAACGTGCCCGGCATCTGCTCGACGTGGTCGGCCTGTCCGACAAAGCCGATGCCCATCCCTCACAGCTGTCGGGCGGTCAGCAGCAGCGAGTGGCGATCGCCCGCTGTTGCGCGATGGACCCGAAGGTGATGCTGCTCGACGAGGTCACCTCGGCGCTGGACCCGGAACTGGTCGGCGACGTCCTCGACGTGCTGCGCACCATCGCCGAGACCACCGACATCACCATGCTGATCGTCACCCACGAGATGCGTTTCGCCCGCGAGGTGTCGGACCGGGTGATGATGTTCGATGCCGGGCGCATCATCGAACAGGGTCCGCCCGAGCAGATCTTCGAAGCACCGGACAACGAGCGCACGCGCAAGTTCCTGGAAGCGGTGCGCTGAACCGTTCGCGGCCGGCCCCGCACCGCGGGTGACGGGGCGGGGCGCAGCAGCGGTTGCGACGGCGATTACCGTTGACGATCGTGCTGGTGCTGCTGCCTCCCTCCGAAACCAAGTCCGACGGCGGATCGGGCGCGCCGCTGGACCTCGCCGATCTCGCGATGCCGCAGCTGAGCGCGGTCCGCGACAAGCTGATCACCGAACTGGTGGGGCTGGCGGCCGATCCTGCCGCCTCGGCCGCCGTCCTCGGACTGGGCAAGGGCGCCGATGCCGAGATCGCCCGCAACGCGAGCCTGCGCACGTCGGCGACGCGGCCCGCCTTGGCGCGCTACACCGGCGTCCTCTACGACGCGCTGGATGCGGGGTCGTTCACCAATGCGCAGCGGAGCAAGGCCTACGCGCGCCTGGCGATCGGCTCCGCGTTGTTCGGCGCCGTGCGCGCCGCCGATCCCATCCCGGCCTACCGCCTCTCCGGCGGCACCAAGCTGCCCGGGCTGGCGACACTGTCGGCGGTGTGGCGCGATGTGCTGCCCGACGCCCTCTACGCCGAAGCTGCGGGCGAGCTCGTCGTCGACCTGCGCTCGGGCACCTACCAGCAGCTCGGCCGCGTCCCCGACGCCATCACCGCCAACGTCCTCACCGAGCACCCCGACGGTTCACGCACCGTCGTCAGCCACTTCAACAAGCATCACAAGGGTCTGCTCGCCCGCGCGCTGGTCGTGACCCGCGCCGACCCCACCGACATCCGCGCGGTCGCCAGGGTGGCGACCGCCGCGGGCCTGCGCGCCGAAATCGCCTCCCCCACCGAACTGCTGATCATCACTCGGTGACGGGCGCCATCAGCTGGATCAGGTTGCCGCAGGTGTCGTCGAAGACCGCGGTACTGACCGGGCCCATGACGACGGGGGGCTGGGTGAAGAAGACGCCGCGCTCGACGAGGCGGGCGTACTCGGCGTCGAGGTCGTCGACGGTGAAGACGATCACCGGGATGCCTTCGGCGCTCAGTGCCGTTTTGTAGGCCTTGGCGGCCGGGTGCTGGTCGGGCTCGAGCAGGAGCTGGATGCCGTCGACGTCGGCGGGTGAGACCAGGGTGAGCCAGTCGAATTCGCCGATGGGGACCTTCTCTTTGACCTGGAAGCCGAGAACGTCGGTGTAGAAGGCCTCGGCCTTGGCTTGGTCGTCGACGAAGACGCTGGTTACTCCGATGCGGATCATGAGTCCTCCTGAGGAATGGGCCATCGCGTCGAAACCGCCCGCAGGGGCGTGAAATCGGCGTGATGGAACTTGTATCGACCTTGCCTGCGGGTGTGGACGAGACCGGCGTCCTCCAGCACGCCGAGGTGCTGGGTGATCGCCTGGCGTGAGGAGCTGATGTCGTGGTTGCTCACGAGACGGGCGCACAGTTCGAACAGCGTTTGCCCGTCGCGATCGGCCAGTTCGTCGAGGAGTGCGCGTCGTGTCGAATCCGCCAGTGCGGTGAAAATGTCGGTCACGCCGCTCGCTCCTCTCCGTCGCTGCTCCGACCATAGGCAAGCACTCGCTTGCCTGTCAAGCAGGGCCACCCGCGCGCCAGTCGCGCGCCGCCGCCACCAGCCGGGCGCGCACCAGGTCGACGTGCGGTCGCGACGGCGCACCGACTCTGCGAGCCAGAAAACCGGTGTTGATCGGCGGATCCGCCGGGTCGAGCAGCGTGACCAGCGTGCCGTCGGCCCGTTCCCGACCGCA
>JACIXH010000135.1 GCA_014360565.1 Nocardia sp. | reverse complement strand
GTCGCGCGTGGTGGCGGCTCGTGCAGGTGCCCCATCATCACCATGGTGGGTTGCGTTGCGGGATAAGGGTTCTGGTTGGTCAGGAGCTTGAAGAACGCGCAGGCGAGGCTGTAGATATCGGCGCGATGGTCGAGCGCACCGCCGGAGAGTTGCTCAGGGGGAGCGTAGGCGATGGTGGCAAGGAGGTTGCCGGTCTGAGTGAGTTCCGAAGCGTCGTCTGCCGATTTCGCCACGCCGAAATCGGTGAGCAGCACCCGCTCGTCGTCACCGTAGACGCTGGACAACAGGAAGTTGGCCGGTTTCACGTCCCGATGAAGCAACCCGCGCCGATGCGCGAAATCCAAGCCCTTACCGATCTCGGTAGTGATCCGCAGTGCGCGCAACGGGGTCATCGCCTGCGGGTCGCGCGCCAGTTCGGCGGCGGCGTCGGTACCTTCGACGAACTGCATCGCGATCCACAGCTGCCCGTATTCTTCACCGCGATTGAAGACCGAAACGATGTTGGGATGGTCGAGTCCTGCGGCGAGGTTGGCTTCACGCTGGAACCGTGCGCGGAACTCGGGATCACGACTCAGGTCGGTGCTGAGGATCTTCAGCGCATCGGTGCGTGGCAGGCTCGGATGCTCGGCGAGGAAGACCGAGCCCATGCCGCCCGCACCCAATTTGCGAATGATTCGGTAGCCACCGACGACGGTGCCCGGGCTCATCGTCATCGTTCTCGATCTCCTGTTTCGTTGCCCTGCGCGCTCGTCTCGGCGGAGCATACTGGGCTCAGCACGGGGCTGCTATCGGGTGTTGGCAAAGATTGCGTATTGGGCTGCCGCACGTTGATGGGCATCCAAAAGCTGATTGCTGCTCACAATTCCGACGTATTCCTTGTAGGCGAGTAGGCAGCTGAAGCGTTTGACGGAATCTGCTCGCCGGTTCTCGACGCACATTGCGTCGGGGACCTGCGGGGCAGGGTCGGCGCCGGCTTCGACCGGCCAGGGAAAGAGCTTCTCCGTCAGGGCGCGGTGGGCGGATTCGGGATCGGACGTGCGGATAACGAGGGTGCCCGCGGAGATCGCGATCTGCTCGGCATTCATGGCGGTGAGTTGTTTGTCGACGTAGCGGCGGTCGCTGGGCAGGAGCCGGCCGTCCGCGTAGTTCAAAGCTCCGTGCTTGCCAGTGCGGAGGTAACCGGTCCCGACGCTGTCCGGTCTGGTCGACTGATCAGGATTCAGCGCGCGCATGAGCAGATGGTCGGCGTCCCAAGGCAGGGTCATGACCTCTTCCTCGGTGAGCGGGGTCGTCTTGGACAGCGCCTCGATCTGCTTGGTGTACGCCGATTCGGCGAGGGTGGTGAGCGCCGGGCGATCGGGGGCGGGCAGTGAGAGCAGAAAGCCGATCACGTAGGAGCCGTGTGCCATGAACGTGCGCAGGAAGGGGGAGTCCGGCCGCCAATGCGCGTGCGCATCGGGATGAGCGGGCAGCGCGACCGGCTCGGTGCGGCCCTCCTGGCGGCCGAAGTCGGCGTCGTAGAGCTCTCGAGCGGCCGCGGCGGCGCGCTGGGAGTCGGGGAATTGCAGGACGACCGTGTTGGCGGTGAACTTGCTGGCAGGGTCCTTCGACGGCCAGCCGGACGAATTGATGCTCTTGTCGATCGAAGCGCCGCTGGCTTCGAAGCCGTAGAGGAGCTTGTGGCTCACCGCGATGTCGCCTGCCCCTTGGCCGAGCCAGCTGGGCACCACCGAACGCCACGCGGTGCCCGCGGAGGTGCCGTAGATCAATTCGGCAGAGATCTCGCCCGGGCTGATCACATAGTCGGCCAGGCGCAGCGCCGCCACTTCGTACATCTCGTAGAAGGGCACTATCGGATCGTCGTCGTGAGCATTGAGCGGTTCGGTGGGGTACGAGCCGGTGTCGAGGGCGCGAATGTCGGTTTCGCCGGGAATCGGCGTGCCCGATACGGCGGAGCCGCAGGCGGTCAGAACCGTGGCCACGGCAGTGGCCAGCAGGGCATGGCGGATTCTCATGCGGCGTTCACCAACAATGCGTATTGGGCGGAGACGCGCTGCTGTGCGTCGAGGAGTTGGTTGGACCAGACGTAGGCCGCGTAGCGGTCGTAGGACACCGAGCAGTAGAAGCGGATCGCGAGCTTTTGCCTGCCGATGTATTCCTTGCACAGCGCGCTCGGCAGATTCTTCGGTGCGGCAGATGCGGTGAATTTGCGGGTGAGGCCGCCGAGTTCGTCGCGGACGCCTTCGGCGGCTGCGATGTCGCGGGCCCGGTAGACCTCGGCGCCGTCGTTGGCGTAGAGGTCGATGCCGAACTCGTCGATCATTTTCGCGGAGCTCTCCGGGTCGGAGAGGAAATGGCGGGCGGTGCGGCCCGCGTAGACACCGGGTGGGTTGATCCAGGAGTCCTCGCGGGGGCGAGGTGCGGTGCGGCCGAGCATGCCGTCGCGGTCGCGTTGCAGGCTCATCAGCTCGGTGCTGGGGGTGGGGGTGAACTTCGCGACCGAGCCGACGATGGTGTCGAGGCTCTTGCGGGTGAGGTCGAGCAGGGCCTGCTGGTCGACCTTCTCCAGGTAGATCTTCAGATAGTCGTAGAACCAGGTGTAGATCACCAAATGGCCGGTGGCGAACCAGGATCCGATCGACTGCTGGTCGGGCTGCCAGTGCGCGATCGCGCCGGGGTAGCCGGGGATCTCGATGCGCTGATTGTTCGGGGCGTAGCCGAAGTCGAGTTCTTCCAGCGCGGTGGCGGCGGCGGTGGCTTTCTGCGCGTCGGGGAAGATCATGACCGCGTTCACCATGTCGATGCCCATGTTCTGGGGCTTCGTCCCGGCCGAGCTCACGAATCCGCCGATGAAATCAGGAGCGGCCTCGGCGAAGCGGTCGACCGCCATGATCTTGCCGAGTGCGGCTTCGGCATCGAGGAAGACCGACGCGATGGACGGATTGGTGTGGACGAACCGGGGATCGATGTCGGCCGGCGTCGGGACGAAGTCGCCTAGGCGTTCGGCTTCGATGAATCGGCCCTGGTCCAGATTCGCGACCGCGCCGACCTGCCTCGGTTCGGTCGGGTAGTTGCCGACGTCGAGAGTGGCGAGGTCGACGGGGGCATCGGCGGCGGCGGTGACCTCGTCGGGACCGCCGCAGGCGACGACCGTGGTCAGCAATGTGGTCGCCAGGACGCAGACGACTTTCGTGGCTCGCAACTCATTCCTCCCCGAAACGATTGTCGGCGGAATCCTACTTCACGGCAATCGGACGGTGGGGTCGAGCGAACTCACGAACTCTTGGCCGACAGGGCGGCTCGCGCGGTGACCTTCTGGCGGACATCGGGCGCACAGTCGGCGCTGACGATGGCCGGACAGCGCTCGGTGGTGTAGTCGTCCCACCGCTGAAGTTATCGGGCCCTCCCCGCCCAGGGCCCATGACGGGAGGGCTTTGCCATACTCTGGATGGCATGGCGACCCCCCTGCTGTGCATTTCCGGTGGAGGCCGATACCTGTGAGGGATCGGCAGGTCGAAGTGATGCTCGGAACTCACGCGGTCGCGCGGGTCGCGGGCGCGGTGATCGTGGTCGCGCACCGTGGACCGGGCAAGCTCACGCCCGGCGATACCGCGGCGATCGCGCTGGAGTCGTTGGCGGAGTTGGTACGTGACGCACACGAGCAGGCGCCGTCGGGGCCGGGTTCGGTGGTGGCGCGCGAGGCGACCCGCTGGCTGATGAAGTACGCCGAGCAGATCTCGCCGGGGGTGCCGATCGATTTCGGGGTGCTCTCGGCCGCCGACAACGGTGGGGTGGCGATCTTCCTGCACGGCTCGGTGACGGCGGTGCTCGCCGATGAGCGGGGGCCGGAGTACTACCGCGGCAGTGACGCGGCGTTCACCGTCGACCGGGTGGCGTCGGAGCCCGCGAAGGCTGTCGCGCTGTTCGTCGACGATGCCAAGGGCCGCATCCCGGATCTGCCGCCGGAACGCGGAATCGGCTGGCTGGTCGAAGGGATCGCGCAGGCGGCCGGGGCCGTGATGTGGTCCAACGATGTGCGCAGCCGTGTGCGCACCGCAGAACCGGAGGCCGGGACGCGAAGGCCGCCACTGCCTACCGCGCGGATCGATCGGGAACCGCGCGTGCCGCAACCGGATTCACGTCCGAGCGAGCAGCCTGCGACAGGAATGCAGCCGGCGACCTCGATGCTCGACGCCGTCACCGGCACCTCACACGGCACCGTCGACACCCCCGTCGCCGACCTGCACAATGCCGAAACCCGTTCCGCTGGAACCAATCCCGCGCCCGAACCCGACCCCGACATGCAACGCAGGCTCGAGGCGACAGCCAAGTCGACGGTGCTCGCGGTGAAGGTGATGGGATTCAAGTGCGCGCGTGCGCATCCCAGCGATCCGCGCTCGGCTTTCTGCACGGTGTGTGGCATGCCGGTCGACCAGACCCAAGCACTGGCCGAGGTGGTCCGCCCGCCGCTGGGAATGCTCGTGCTCGACGACGGCATGACCTACCTGATGGCCGCCGACGCGGTGATCGGGCGCGACCCGGAGAACTCCGACGCGGCCCAGCGTGGACTGATCCCGCTGCGCATCGACGACACTTCCGGTGGCATGTCGCGCGCGCATGCCGAAGTGCACCTGGTGAATTGGGATGTGCAACTGATCGATCGCGGTTCCACCAACGGAACGCGCAGCCGCCACCCCGGCTATCGCGACTGGGTGCGGCTCAGTCCGAACCAGCCGATGGTGCTGGTGCCGGGCACCGAAGTGATGATCGGCAACCGGGTGTTGCGCTACGAACCGGCCGCACCGCCGCCGTTCGGCTAGGAATACCTCGACAGGCAGGTGGTTTCGCCGTTGAGGACGCCCGCCCGGAAGGCGTCGACGCGGGAGAATCCGCTCGGCACCGTTTTGCCTTCGGTGTCGCTGGCGGCCAGGCCGTCGGTGAGCAGGCCGGAGACGGCTTCGTCGAGGTCGCCCGCCGAAAGCTGGATATCGCCCTGGCTCGCGGGTCTGCCGGACTGGGCGAGTCTGCCGGTGACCACCCCGGACAGGCAGGCCGCGCGCAGGCCGGTCTTCGCGCCCGTCAACTGCTGGCCGTGACTGCGCTGCACGGCGAGGGTGTAGCGGGAGATGAACACCACGTAGCCGTTGTAATCGCCGCTGACTTTCACCGGCAGCGGTCCGTCGTCGTCGGTGTCGGTGGCGCCGCGTTCGGCCAGGCCCGCCACATCGGTGGCGATGGTGTTGTTGGCGGGGCAATAGGTGACGGGGTTGGTGACCGCGCCGTCCTCGCAGTCGATCCGCGAGCCCGCGTAGTCGTAGGTCGGCACGTCCTCGACCGGCAGGATCGCGTGCAGCGCCTTGCTCAGCTCGACCAGGTTCTCCTTCGAGACCGGGTATTCGCCGCGACCGCTGTCGCCGGAGAAGCTCTGCGGGAGACTGCCGCGGCGCGAGTCGATCTCGTCTTCGTCGATGCCCTTGCAACCGCGCGGTCCGTCGGTGAATCCGATCTGGACCGCGGTGACTCGTTCGAACGCTGAACCGTGCACGCTCTCCGGGTCGTCGGGGTCGGAGTCGCGAATCGAAACAGTCGCGGCCAGCACGGAATTCAGGCCATCGGAGGTGTTGATGGTGAAGTGTTGCGACTTCCCTTCGGCCACGTGCCGCATGAAGGCGCCCGCGAAGCAGTCGGCCTGTTGCTCCTTGACCAGGACCGGCGTCTTCTTGGTGACCATCTTGGCCATGGTCTGGATGGCGTGGCCGTACTCGTGCGCGAGCACCATCACCACCGACATCGTGCCGAATGTCTCGCTCATGGTGGGCAGCAGCATCTCGCGGTCCCAGCCGATGGAGTTGTCGCTGCGGCAGTAGGCGGCATTCACCAGGTGGTAGGTGGTCTCGGAGCAGAATTCGACCGCCTGGGCGCGGGTGGCGCGTGCGTTCCAGGAGATCAGTTTCTCGACCGGGTCGAAGGTCTCACCGGGGAATTCGGCGCCGAAGCCGGCTTGCCAATAGGACTGGATGTCGTCGATGGCGTTGAGGGCCAGCGCGTCCACCTCGCCACCGTCGCCGTTGGACGCGGTGAGCGTGGAATCGGGGACATCGGGACGCGGCCCGTTCGGCCCCCCGGTGGTGGGCAAACCCGCCACCTGGAACGGATCGTCGTAGATCGATACCCCGTGCCCCTCCACGGACCGCGTGCACCCGAGGGCCATCAGCGCGCATAGCACGACAGAAAGGGCAACGAACACTTGGGCTTTCGGCATACGTCCCCCTGGTCGGCCGGATACACGTGCAGGTCGATCGCCGGATCAGGTATCGAAGCCGTCTCGGGGGCACCGCCGATGTCCGGGCGATGGCATAGTATCCGCTCCATGTCTTCACCGGGGGCGCAGACCATCACCGTGCGCCATGATGGAACCGAACGAGTCTTCGAAGCGAGCCAGCAGATCACCATGGGCCGCGCGCCCGAGGTCACCCTGTTCGTGGACAGCCCGCTGGTCTCGCGTGTGCACGCCACTCTGCGATTCGGCAACGGCGCCTGGGTACTCGCCGACAACGGGAGTACGAACGGCGTGTTCGTCGACGCGCGCAGGCTCAACCAGCCCGTGTCGATCGATCGACCGACCCAGGTGCGCCTGGGTGACGCGATCACCGGGCCGCTGCTGCACCTGGTCCCCGCGGCGCCTGGGGCGCGCCACGCGGCGACCATGGTCGCGCCGCCTTCGCATCAGCAACAGCCACACCCGCCCCAGCCTCGCCCGCAGCAGCAGCATCCCGGCTTCCAGCCGCCTGCCCGCCCACCGCAGCAGCAACCGCAATTCGTGCCGACCTCGCAGCTGCCCGCGCAGCCGCAGGACAACATCAACATGACCCGCCGCGCCGATTCGTCGATGCTGCCGCCGGTCCGCAAGGCCGCCTCGACCGAACCGGTCGCACGTGGTGACCGCATTCCGCCCGGCGGTCTGAGCATCGGCCGCACCTCGGACAACCAGATCGTGGTGAACGACCCCCTGGCTTCGCGTGCGCACGCGAAGCTGATGTCCTCGCCCGAGGGGTTGGTGATCGAGGACCTCGGTTCGGCCAACGGCACCTTCGTCAACGGTCACCGCCAGCAGCGGGTGGTGCTGCGCGAGCGCGACATCGTCACCATCGGCAACATCGACTTCGTCGTCACCCAGGGCGCGCTGGCGCTTCGGCAGAAACCGGTCGCCGAGCAGGGACTGTCGGTGCACGGGGTCGGGTTCACGGTCGAGAACAACAAGCAGCTGCTCGTCGACGTGAACATGACGGCGGGGCGGGGGACGCTGACCGCGCTGATCGGGCCGTCGGGTGCGGGCAAGTCGACGCTGTCGAAGCTGATCGCGGGCAACACCCAGCCCTCCGGCGGTGTGGTGACGTTCGAGGGTCGCAATCTGCACGCCGAGTACGAGGCGCTGCGATCGCGCATCGGCATGGTTCCCCAGGACGACGTGCTGCACCGCCAGCTCACCGTTCGCCAGGCGCTCGGCTTCGCCGCCGAGCTGCGGCTGCCGCCCGACACCACCAAGAACGACCGCCAACAGGTGATCGACGGTGTGCTGCGAGAGCTTTCGCTCACCCAGCACGCCGACACCAGGGTGGACCGGCTCTCCGGTGGTCAGCGTAAGCGCGCGTCGGTGGCGATGGAGCTGCTCACCGGTCCGTCGCTGCTGATCCTCGACGAGCCGACCTCCGGTCTGGACCCGGCGTTGGATCGGCAGGTCATGCAGATGCTGCGCGAGCTCGCAGATGCCGGCCGCGTGGTGATCGTGGTGACGCACTCGGTCGCCTGCCTGGACATGTGTGACCAGGTGGTGCTGCTGGCTCCCGGCGGTAAGACGGCGTTCGCCGGTCATCCCGGTGGCGTCGGCGCGGCGATGGGGACCAGCGATTGGGCGGAGATCTTCGCCGAAGTCGCGGCCAACCCCGACCAGGCCTTCGCGAAGTATCGATCCCGGCAGGCCTATGTGCCGCCGCCGCCCCCGGCCCAACCGAACCGCGGCAATGTGGGCGCCCCGCCGCAGTCGAGTGCGATGCGGCAGTTCAGCACCCTGGCGCGCAGGCAGTTGCGCTTGATCTTCTCCGACCGTGGATATCTGATCTTCCTCGTGGTGCTGCCGTTCATTCTCGGCGCGTTGTCACTGGTCGTTCCCGGCAGCGACGGGTTCACGGAGGGCCCGCTGGTGCAGCTGCCCGACGGCTCGTTCGGCCGGGAAAGCGGCGGTGAGGCCCAGCAGCTGCTGGTAGTGCTGATCCTCGGCGCGTGCTTCATGGGCGCCACGCTCAGCGTGCGCGACCTGGTGGGTGAACGGTCGATCTTCCAGCGCGAACGCGCGGTCGGCCTGCTGCCGTCGGCGTATCTGATGGCCAAGATCGTCGTTTTCAGCGTGACCGCGTTCCTGCAGTCGGCCGTGCTGATCGGCATCACGTTCCTCGGGAAGAAGGCGCCGGGCGCGGGTTCGCTGATTCCGAGCGGCAGCGTCGAGCTGTACTTCGACATCGCGATGACGGCGGTGTGCTGTGTGGTGTTCGGCCTGTTGATGTCGAGTTTGGCCAAGTCCAACGAGCAGGTCATGCCGATGCTCGTGGTGATGATCATGGTTCAGCTGGTGATGGCGGGTGGTCTGATCCCGGTGACCGACCGGGTCGGCCTCGAGCAGCTGTCGTATCTGTTCCCCTCGCGCTGGGGGTACGCGGCAGGGGCCTCGACGGTCGACTTGAAGACGCTGGTCTTCGGTTCGCAGGAGGACGTGCTGTGGGATCACACGATCGGAATCTGGATTCTCGACATCGTGATGCTCATCGTGATCACCTCGATTCTCGCGCTGATCACCTGGAGCCGACTACGCCTGAAGAAGTCACAGGCATGAACGGCCTGCACGCGCAGGCGCCTGCGCGCGTGACCATGCGGGGCGCCCTCGCCTTTCGCGGTGTGGGCGTCGGGATCCGCCAGGTCAGCGGCATTTCGCCGGGCAAGATGCGCGTGTCCGGCGCCGACCGGGCACACTTGAGCCTGTGACCGTTCGAGTTGGGGCCCTTCATCTGGGGTGGGACGTGGTGTCCGTGGCCGCGGGTGGCGGCACGACCCCGGTCCGCCCGGTGCAGGTCGAGGGCACCTATACCCCGCCCGCCTACTTGCTCGCCGACGCCGCGGGCAGGCTGCACACCGCCGGCGTCGATCGTCAGCGCCCCGATCTGGGGATGGCGATCGCCGATGTGCGCGACATTCTCGGCCACCCCCAGATCGTGATCGCCGGCGCCACCTGGCCTGCCGAGCTCGTCTTCCGGGCCAGGCTCTACAACCCACTGGCCGCGATCGGCAAGTACCTACAGGGCAAGCCGCAGCTGGTCGCGCTGCCGTACCCGGACAGCTGGCCCGAGGACCGGGTCGAGGTGTACGCCGCGCTCGTCGAACAGCTCGACGTGGTCGTGGAGCCGCTGCCGGAAAGCGTCGCGCTCTCGGGATACGTGCGTGCACTCGGGCTGGTCTCCCCGCCCAGCGAGCGGCATCGCACCGGCATCGGCGCCACCGGTATCTACTCCGATGGCCGATCGCTGCTGGTGGTCGCGGTGCACGGCGACGACGAACAGCCGACCGAATCGACGGAGGTCTCGGTCAGCGCCGAGGCGCTGCGCGACGCCCGCACGGCCGACAACGTGGTGATCGAGGCGATGGCGGCGGCCCGCTCGATCGGCGCCGACACCTCGACGGTGCTGCTGGCCGGCAATGTCTGCTTCAACGACGCCCTGCGGTTCGCCTTCCAGAACCACCTCGGCCAGCGACTGCACGTGGCCGACCATCCGATGCACGCGCTGGTTCTTGGCGCGGCGCATCTGCTGGTCACCGAGCCCGACCTCGACGACGAGGAGGACGACTATCCGGAGTCCGGGCATCCTGGTCAGGCGATCGCCGCACAGGTCGGCTGGGGCGCCCAGCCGTCGGCGCCGCCCGCTGCCCAGCCGCCCGGACCCGCCGGTTTCGTCGCGGGCCCGCCTGCCGCCCAACCTCCCGCACCTTCCGGCGCACCCCGGCACGCGCTCGAGCACGACGACGCCGAGGGCGAGGACCGGCGCGGCAAATTGCTCGGCAAGGTGAAGAAGGGCTTCTTCGGCGCTCCCGCGGTGGTCGGCGCGCTGGCGCTGGTGGCGTTGCAGCCCGAGCCCGCCGTCGCCTCGGCCGCCGAACCGGTGAGCTGCGCGTTCACTCCCTACACGAACACGATTCCGCGGGAGGGCATCGCCACAGCGCGCGCCTTGCTCGTCGACGACTCCGCCTGCGTCACCCCTGGCATCGACACCTTGCGCTACCTGATTCCGGGTCCCGCGCGCGCGACCGACCCGGGTCCTCCCGTAGTGATCTAGCGGTGACCGCGCTTCGCCGATAGCGCTCGCGACCTCGCCGCGCCGATGGCTATCGGGTGCGCCGGTGGCGGGTATCGCCCGATTGTGGGTCGGCGATACGTGACTGGTATCGTTGCCGGTTGGCGTGTGGAACGTCGAACCGTTCGCGGATCGGCGTCTCCTCGATGTCCTGGGTCTCCACCGGCCGCCAGGACAGCCTCGATCCGCACATCAGGGCCGGCAACACCGACGACAGACAGGGAACGACTGTGCCTACGTACAGCCCCAAGGCGGGTGACGTAACCCGCAAGTGGTACGTCATCGACGCCACTGACGTAGTCCTCGGCCGTCTCGCCGTGCAGGCCGCTGGCCTGCTGCGCGGCAAGGGCAAGCCGACCTACGCACCCCACGTCGATGGTGGCGACTTCGTCATCATCATCAACGCGGAAAAGGTTGCCATCTCCGGCAACAAGAAGAACGACAAGCTCATCCACCACCACAGCGGACACCCGGGCGGCCTCAAGTCGCGCACTGTCGGTGAGGTGTTGGCGACCCGTCCCGATCGTCTCGTGGAGAAGGCCGTCAAGGGCATGATCCCGAAGAACAAGCTGGGTAACGCGATCGCGGGCAAGCTGAAGGTCTACGCAGGCCCGAACCACCCCCACGCCGCGCAGCAGCCGGTTCCGTTCGAGATCAAGCAGGTGGCCCAGTGACCGCTCCTGAAGAGTTCGCAGCCGAAGAGTTCGACAACACCGAAGAGGTCGTCGTCGAGATCGTCGAAGATGGCGAAGCCTACGATGACGGCGAATACGTCGAGGAAGAGCTGGCTTTCGAGCCGCTGTCCATCGACCGCCCGGTGCAGACCGTCGGCCGTCGTAAGGAAGCCGTCGTTCGCGTTCGCATGGTGCCCGGTACGGGCAAGTTCGAACTGAACGGCCGCACCATCGAGGATTACTTCCCGAACAAGGTGCACCAGCAGCTCGTCAAGTCCCCGCTGGTCCTGGTCGAGCGTGTCGAGAACTTCGACATCTTCGCTCGCCTGGTCGGCGGCGGCCCGTCGGGTCAGGCAGGCGCCCTGCGTCTGGGCATCGCCCGCGCCCTGATCGTGGTCACCCCGGACGACCGTCCCGCCCTCAAGCGTGCCGGCTTCCTGACTCGTGACCCGCGTGCCACCGAGCGTAAGAAGTACGGCCTGAAGAAGGCCCGTAAGGCGCCTCAGTACTCGAAGCGCTGATTTACGCACTGTCGGCCGCCGTCTTCGCTTACTTTGGTTGAGGCGGTACGGTCGGCGGAGCACGTGTGCGAGAGCAGGCTTCCAGCACGGCTGGTCGCCTGCTCTCGTGCTGTATTCAGGGCACCTACGACGGGTTAGAGGGATTTATGGGACGGCTGTTCGGCACAGACGGTGTTCGTGGGCTCGCCAACGAGTCGCTGAGCCCGGAACTGGCGATGCGCGTGGCCGCCGCGGCGGCGCAGGTGCTCTCGCGCGGCAAGAAGCGCCCGGTCGCGGTGCTCGGTCGCGATCCCCGCGCCAGCGGCGAGATGCTCGAGGCCGCCGTGACCGCTGGCCTGACCTCCGTCGGCGTCGACGTTCTCTCGGTGGGCGTGCTGCCCACCCCGGCCGTGGCGTATCTGACCGGCCTGTACGACGCGTGCTTCGGCGTGATGATCTCCGCCTCGCACAACCCCATGCCCGACAACGGCATCAAGATCTTCGCGGCGGGCGGGCACAAGCTCGACGACGCCATCGAGGCGCGGATCGAAGCCCTGGTCGCCGAAGGCGTCACCGTGCGCCCGACCGGCGCGGGCATCGGCCGGGTGCGCGGCGATTACACCGTCGAGGGCACCCACGAACGCTATGTCGAGCATCTGCTCGAATCCACCGGCCAGGACCTTTCCGCGCTGACCGTCGTCGTCGACTGCGCCCACGGTGCGGGCGCCGAGGTGGCACCGCAGGTGTATCGGGAGGCCGGCGCGACGGTGATCGCGATCAACGCCGAACCCAACGGGCTCAACATCAATGACGGGTGTGGTTCCACGCACCTGGACAACGTGCGGCGTGCGGTCCTCGAGCACGGGGCCGACCTCGGCATCGCGCTCGACGGTGACGCCGATCGTTGCCTCGCCGTCGATGCCGCGGGCCAGATCGTCGACGGTGACGCGATCATGGCGGTGCTCGCACTGGCGATGCGTGAAGCGGGCGAACTGGTGGACGACACCCTCGTCGCCACCGTGATGAGCAACCTCGGCCTGCACATCGCGATGCGCGCTGCCGAGATCACCGTGATCACCGCCGCTGTCGGCGATCGGTACGTGCTGGAGGAGCTGCGACGCGGCGGATACAGCCTCGGCGGGGAACAGTCCGGGCATGTGGTTTTCCCGCGGTTCGGCACCACCGGCGACGGGGTGCTCACCGGGCTGCGGTTGATGGCGCGGATGGCGCAGACCGGGCGCACGTTGGCCTCGCTGGCTTCGGTGATGAGTACGGTGCCGCAGGTGCTGATCAATGTCGCGGTGTCGGACAAGGGTGCTGTCGCCGCCGCTCCCGAGGTGCTCGAAGCCGTGGCCGAGGCCGAGCGGATGCTGGGCGAGACCGGCCGGGTTCTGTTGCGGCCCAGTGGGACCGAGCAGTTGGTGCGGGTGATGGTGGAGGCCACCGATCCCGCGCAGGCGCGTCAGCTGGCCGACGATCTCGCCAAGCGGGTCGCCGCGGTCTAGTGGTGGGCCGGGGTCGCTGACGGCGAGCCCCGGCGATCGGCGCTGTGGCGTGTTCCACCGGGCCCAACTAGTATCGGAATACGCCGTCAGGACCTGTGTGCCCCGTGGCGCGTGTGTGCTGCTCGGCGCAGGCGGTTATTTTGGCGCGCAGCACGATTCGAAGGGGGCCGATCATGGTTCCGCCGCTGCCTGCCCGCAACTATGAGGACCGGTACCCGTACGAGTACGGCGACGTCGACCAGCCGCACCGCTGCGGCGGGGCCTGCGGTCGGCCGGGATGTCGCGAGGTGCCGCAAGGGTATTCGCACACAGTGCCGATCCGGGACGAAGGTTATGGGCAGTCCGCCTATGAGCCGGTCGCCGAGGCGCCCCGCCCGTTCGCCGCGGCACGCGTGCCGCGCTCGCGGTCGTTCATCGCGGTGGTCGCCGTGCTCGGGGTCACCTTCGGCGTCGGCCTGATCGGGGCCAAGCTCGGCTCCGACATCGACCTGTTCGGTGCGGCCGAACCTGCCGTGGTGCACTCGCTCTAGAACTGCCCGGCGACGAAACCGCTGAACAGCACTGCGAAACCACCGATCTCGCCCACGATCAGCCCGTACATCGACAGCCGTAGTTCGGCGGGGATCTGCCCCTGGAACTGGTTGGTGGTGTCACGGCGCAGCCCGTGCAGCGCGTAACTGGCGATCGCCCCGACGAAGAACGCGAGGACGACCAGATCGGCGGTGAGGTTCACGACCGTCGGCCAGGCGCTGAGCTCGGTGAAGACCGCGAGCAGGATCCCCGCGAAGGAGTACATCAGCGCGGCGCGGTGGGCGATGTCGACATAGACGTGCGCCGCACCGGCGACCCTGATGCCGTGGTATTTCCAGATCCCGAGCAACAGGGCGCTCAGAAAGATGAATCCGGTGATGAGCAGGGTGATCCGGGTATCGATGCCCAATACGTCCATGCGCCTATTCCTCGCTGAGAAGCCCACCGGACATATGCCAACGACGGGTCGCACGAACAGAATCCAGCATCCGGCGATCGTGCGTCACCAGAATCAACGTGCCGGTGAAGGATTCGACGGCCTGCTCGAGTTGTTCGATCGCGGGCAGGTCGAGGTGGTTGGTCGGTTCGTCGAGGACCAGCAGGTTCACCCCGCGCGCCTGGAGCAGGGCCAGTGCGGCGCGGGTGCGTTCGCCGGGGGACAGGGTGTCGCAGGCGCGGGTCACGTGCTGGCCGCGCAGGCCGAATTTGGCCAGCAGCGTGCGCACTTCGGCGTCGGGCCAGGTGGGCATCGCCGCGGCGAAGGTGTCGGCCAGCGCCTCGTCACCGCGGAACAGCCCGCGCGCCTGGTCGACCTCGCCGATCTGCACGCCGGAACCCAGTGTGGCGGAACCGGAATCGGGTGCGATCTTGCCGAGCAGTAGTCCGAGCAAGGTCGACTTGCCCGAGCCGTTGGCGCCGGTGAGCACGATCCGGTCGGCCCAGTCGATCTGGGTGGTGACGGGGCCGAGGGTGAACTCGCCACGCGAGACCATGGCGTTGTTGGCCGTCGCGACCACCGCGCCGCTGCGCGGGGCTGTCGCGATCTCCATCCGCAGCTCCCATTCCTTGCGCGGCTCGTCGACCACGTCGAGGCGTTCGATCCGGCGCTGGGTCTGGCGGGCCTTGGCCGCCTGCTTCTCGGTGGATTCCGCGCGGGTCTTGCGGCCCATCTTGTCGGAGTCGTTCTTGCCCTTGCGGCGGGCATTGCGGACGCCGTGCTCGAGCCAGTTGCGCTGCATCTGCGCGCGCGACTCCAGACCTGCTTTGGTATCGGCGAATTCGTCGTAGGCCTCGCGGGCGTGCTGCCGGGCGATCTCGCGTTCGGCAAGGTAGGCGTCGTAGCCGCCGTCGTAGAAGCCGGTTTGTTGCTGCGCGAGATCCAGTTCGAGGACGCTGTTGACGGTGCGCGCCAAAAATTCCCGATCATGACTGATCACCATCAGGGGCACGCGCACCCCGGTGACGAATTTCTCCAGCCGATCCAGACCGTCCATGTCGAGATCGTTGGTCGGCTCGTCGAGCAACAGAATGTCGAAGCGCGACAACAACACCGACGCCAAACCTGCGCGCGCCGCTTGACCGCCGGACAGGCCGGTCATCGGAGTATCGAGGCCGCCCGCCAAGCCTTCGGTGAGGCCGAGGTCGGCGGCGACCTCTTCGGCACGCTGATCGAGATCCGCGCCGCCCAGCGCCAGCCAATGTTCCAGCGCGGGCGAGTAGTCGTCCTCGCCACCGTCGCCTAGGCGCTCGGCCGCCGCGTCCATCACCTGCTGCGCGTGTGCGACTCCGGTTCGGCGCGCGAGGAATTCGAGTACCGTCTCGCCGTCGATGCGCTCCGGTTCCTGCGTCAGATAGCCGACGGTCGCATCGGGCGGGCTCAGCACGATCGTGCCCTCGCCCGGCTCGCGCTCGGCCAGCATCCGCAGCAGGGTCGACTTGCCCGCGCCGTTCACCCCGACCAGCCCGATCACATCGCCGGGGGCGAGAGTGAAATCGAGGTCGGCGAACAGGGTCCGTTCGGCGTGCCCCGCGGACAGGCCGTTGGCGTGCAATGTCGTGCTCACCTCGACAATTGTGCCCGTCTCGGGGTCTGACCCTGAGGTCGGGGCTGCCGGAAATCAGGGTGAGGATAGGTCTGGGGACCGATGCGGCCCTGGGTGCTCCGACGGCACAGTGGAGATATCACCGCTCCACAGGAAGGCAACACCATGACCGCCCCCGCTCGCCGCCTCACCCGTTCGACCAGCAACTCCTGGATCGCAGGCGTCTGCGGTGGCCTCGCCGAACGCTACGGCTGGAACCCGAACGTTGTTCGCCTGGTCTTCGTCGCCTCCTGCCTGCTTCCGGGCCCGCAGTTCCTGATCTACCTGGCGATGTGGATCCTCATCCCCAAGAAGTAGCCCCGAACCCCGCGGCACCCACTCGCGGATGACAAGATGGACGGACCCCCGCCACGCCGTCATCCGCGAGTTTTCCGTTGGAGGAGCAGTCATGGTCACTTCGGGCGAGTTCTCCGGCCTCGGCCTACCCGACATCGACGCCCACTCGTCGCTGGGCGGTCTCGGCGCCGTGGAACTGAACAATCCCTCCTTGGACCTCGACAACGACGGCGTCGCCGACTCGCTGTCCACCGGCGACGCCGACTCGACCAGCATCTGGTCGGACTACGACCACGACGGTCTGGCCGATCACGTCACGGTCGTCGAGGAAGACGGCGACTATGCCGCCTGGGAGTACCACCGCCATCCGGACGGCACGTCGGAGTGGCGGCGGACAGACCAGGGGAACCTGGAGAACTAGATTCGGCCCGTCGGTGAGGGAACCGGCGGGCTGTTTCGTGCGTCAGAGTAGGTAGGACGCCGGTGTGGGTGTCTCGAGTACTGGAGGTGGGGGATGGGCACGACTGTTGCCAACGGTGTTGTCCTGGACAAGGACGCGGTCACCGCGGCTGCAAAG
>JACIXH010000134.1 GCA_014360565.1 Nocardia sp. | reverse complement strand
GGGCGCCGACACCGGGTCTTCGGCGATCTCGGCCGTTTCTCCCTTGGCCGCAGGGGAATCCGGCAGGGCGCGGTAGTAGCGGTGCAGGATGCGGTCGCGGAGTTTGGGGGTGATGATGCCGCCGTATTCGGCGAGGGTGCCGAGGGGGACGTCGATGCGTTTGGGACGTTCGGCGAGGGCACGCACGATCGTGCCCGCGGCCCATTCGGGGGATTCGGAGGGGCCCTGGTCGCCGCTGGGAGCGATCATCGGGGTGCGTACCAACGGCATGTGAATGGTGGTGAAAGTGACTCCGTCGGCGAGGGTTTCGACCGCGGCGACCTCGGTGAACTTGTCCAGGGCAGCCTTGCTGGCGAGGTAGGCGGCGAAGCGAGGGGTGGCCACCTGCACGCCGGCGCTGGAGATGTTGACGATGTGGCCGAAGCCGCGTTCGCGCATCTGTGGCAGCAGCGCGAGGGTCATCCGCAGGGCGCCGAAGTAGTTGACCGCCATGGTGCGTTCGAAGTCGTGCAGGCGGTCGGTGGAGCGGTGGATCGCGCGGCGGATGGACCGGCCCGCGTTGTTGACCAGCATGTCGACGTGGCCGTGCTGCTCGAGAATGGCCTTGACGGCCGAATCGACGGATTCGGAATCGGTGACATCGCACGGATAGCCGTAGGCCTGCCCGCCCGCGTCGACGATCTCGGAGACCACCTCGGCCAGTTCGTCGGCGCGGCGCGCGAGCAGGAACACGACACCGCCCTTGTCGGCGACCGCGAGCGCGGCGGCCCGCCCGATCCCGGACGACGCGCCGGTGATCACGACATGCCTGCCGGTGAGATCGCGCCGTCTACGGCCCTGTTCACCTGGAGAAATCTGAGACATCACTGCTCCTTTGCAGCTCGTTGCCCCCGAACTTACTCCGAAGTAAGTTCGGAGGCCAGGCCTGCCAGGAAACTCGAAAATATGTTCGAATGCCTCTCGCCTTTATTCGAACGTATGTGCGATACTGGTGCGCATGGCGGACGATCGGATGGCGGACATCTATGCCGCGGTGCGGCTCGGCGGTGGCGACCCGGATGCGGCGCGCACGGCGCTGACCAGGCTGTGGAGTGAGATAGGGGAAAGCGGCGACCCGTTGCATCGCTGCGTGGTGGCACATCACCTGGCCGATGTGCAGGAGTTGCCGGAGGGTGCGTTGCTGTGGGACCAGCGAGCGCTGGCCGCGGTGTTCGGGCCGGGCATCCCGCTCGATGAGGGGCTGCGCGGGTTCCTGCCCTCGCTGTATCTGAACCTGGCCGACAGTCACCGTCGCGTCGGTGACTTCGAGATGGCGCGGATGCAGTTGGCGATCGCGCGCGGGCACCTGGACGTGCTCGCCAACGACGCCTACGGCGCGGTGATCCGCTCGGGTCTGGGACATGTGGAGGCCGCGCTGGAGTCGCGGTCGATGGAGCGCTTGCCCGCGAATTGAGGTGTGCGGAAACAGAAAGGGGTGCGGTGATGCGGGGGTCGTGAGAGGAGTGGGTGCATGGGCTGGAGCAACGGTCCGCCGACCTGGTCGGAGCTGGAACGGGTGCTCTCGGGCAAGCCGAGCGGCAGGCCTGCGCAAGACATGCACCCGGGCGACGGCGGCGACAGTCCGGCCTGGTCACGCAAACGCGGCGAGTATCACGCCGCCGAGCTCGACCGGCCGAACGGCCCGACGGTGCCCTACGCGGAGCTGCACACCCACTCCGCCTTCAGCTTCCTCGACGGCGCGAGTCAGCCGGAGGAGCTGGTGGAGGAGGCGGTACGGCTCGGTCTGGAAGCGCTCGCGCTCACCGACCACAATGGTTTCTACGGGACCGTCCGGTTCGCCGAGGCGGCCAGGGAATGGGGAATACCAACGGTTTTCGGTGCCGAACTGTCACTGGGAACCGATGCGAAGGCGGCGCCGGGCCGAGGGGATGCGGTCCGGCGCCGTTCTGCACCTCGGGGAGGAGTGCGTTTCACACCGGCCACCGGTCGAGCGCAAGCGCGCGAGGCGGGTGCGGGTGAGTCGATGGGCGACTCGGCTGACGCCGGCAGGCGTGGTTCGGCCGAGCCGGCCGGCGGGCACGTCGCTGCGCCGGACTCCGTGCCGCGCACCGGGTCTCCCGATCCCGGAGGTCCGCATCTGCTGATCCTCGCCAGAGGGCAGGAGGGGTATCGGCGGCTGTCGCGCGAGATGGCGGCGGCGCACATGGCCGCGGGAGAGAAGGGGGTTCTGCGCTACGACCTGGATACGCTCGCCGCGGCGGCGGGTGGGCACTGGCATGTGCTCACCGGTTGCAGAAAGGGGCACCTGCGCACCGCGCTCGGGCACGACCTGAGCGCAGGCGAGACGAAGTTGCCGAAAGCCGAAGCGGCCCTGCGCGATCTGATCGAACGATTCGGCACCGATCGGGTGAGTGTGGAGCTCACCCATCACGGCATCGCCACCGATGATGAGCGCAACGCGCTGTTGATCGCACTGGCCGACCGGCTCGGCGTGCCCGTACTCGCCACCACCGGTGCGCATTTCGCGTCCCCGGCACAGCGCCGCCGGGCGATGGCGCTGGCCGCCATCCGGGCCAGGAGCAGCCTCGACGAGATGGCGGGCTGGCTCGCACCCACCGGCGGTGCGCACCTGCGTTCGGGCGCGGAGATGGCGCAACTGTTCGCCGAGTACCCGCACGCGGTGGCGAACGCGGTGGATCTGGCTCGCGAATGCGCGTTCGACCTGGGGTTGATCGCCCCGAAGCTCCCCCCGTTCGATGTGCCCGCAGGCCATGACGAGAACTCGTGGCTGCGCGCGCTGGCCCTGCGCGGCGCCGCCGAGCGCTACGGTCCGCCGGAGCGGAACCCGCAGGCGTACCGGCAGATCGAGCACGAGCTCGCGGTGATCGAAGAGATGAAGTTCCCCGGCTATTTCCTGGTGGTGCACGACATCGTGGAGTTCTGCAAGAACAGCGACATCCTGTGCCAGGGCAGAGGTTCGGCTGCCAACTCCGCGGTCTGCTACGCCATCGGCATCACCAACGTGGATCCGGTGGGCAACAACCTGCTGTTCGAACGGTTCCTCTCGCCCGAGCGTGACGGGCCGCCCGACATCGATGTCGACATCGAATCCGACCGTCGCGAGGAGGCCATCCAGCACGTCTACGCCAAGTACGGACGCGACTACGCCGCCCAGGTGGCGAACGTGATCACCTACCGCGGCAAGTCCGCGGTGCGTGATGCCGCACGCGCGCTGGGCTTTTCGCCGGGTCAGCAGGACGCGTGGAGCAAACAGGTGAGCCGCTGGTCGGGTGTGGCCGCCGAGACGGGCACCGATATCCCGGCTCCGGTGCTCGAACTCGCGGGCGAACTCGACGGGCTGCCGAGGCATTTGGGCATTCACTCCGGCGGCATGGTGATCTGTGATCGGCCGATCGCCGACGTGTGCCCGGTGGAGTGGGCGCGCATGGCCGGACGCAGTGTGTTGCAGTGGGACAAAGATGATTGCGCGGCAGTGGGTTTGGTGAAGTTCGACCTGCTCGGCCTCGGCATGCTCTCGGCGCTGCACTACATGATCGACCTGGTACACGAGCACAAGGGCGAGAAGGTCGAATTGCACGCGCTCGATCTCACCGAAGCCGGTGTCTACGAGATGCTCTCGCGCGCGGACTCGATCGGGGTGTTCCAGGTGGAATCACGCGCGCAGATGGCGACCTTGCCCCGGCTCGAGCCGCGCGAGTTCTACGACCTGGTGGTGGAGGTGGCGCTGATCCGGCCGGGGCCTATCCAGGGTGGCTCGGTGCACCCCTATATCCGTAGGCGCAACGGCAAGGAAGCGCCCGTCTGTGATCATCCCGCGTTGGAGAATTCACTCGCCCGCACCCTCGGCATTCCCTTGTTCCAGGAACAGTTGATGCAGATGGCCATCGACGTGGCCGGTTTCAGTCCCGCCGAAGCCGACAAGCTGCGCCGTGCCATGGGCTCCAAACGTTCGCCGGAGAAGATGGAACAGTTGAAGGACCGTCTCTATCAGGGCATGCGGGACCTGCACGGCATCACCGGCGCACTCGCCGATCGTATCTACGAGAAGCTCTACGCTTTCGCGAATTTCGGCTTTCCCGAAAGCCATTCGCAGAGTTTCGCCGCGATCGTGTTCTATTCGTCGTGGTTCAAGCTGCACCACCCGGCGGCCTTCTGCGCCGGGTTGTTGCGTGCGCAGCCGATGGGCTTCTACTCACCGCAGTCGCTGGTGGCCGATGCCCGCCGCCACGGAGTGCGCGTGCACGGCCCCGATATCAATGCCAGCCGCGCCGAACCCACGCTGGAGAACAAGGGCACCGAGATCCGGCTCGGCCTGTCGGGTGTGCGCCACATCGGCACCGACCTCGCCGACCGCATCGTCGCCGCCCGCGCCGAACACGGCCCCTTCACCTCGATGCTCGACCTCACCGGACGCGTGGAACTCTCTGTTGCCCAAGCGGAATCGCTGGCTACCGCCGGAGCCCTGGATGTTCTCGTCGACACCGAACCGCGCGCTGAAGACGCAGGCGGCGTCGCTGTCACGAACAGGCGGCGGTTCACCGATATTGCCGACGGTCATGGTGCGGCTGTGGGCGCGCCGGGCCGGGAGGGGGCGGATGCGCAAGATCGAGCGCCCGCGACAGGTACCGAACCGCCCGAACTGCTGCAACGTGATTCGCGCGGTAGCAGCGTGCGGCGGGCTGCGCTGTGGGCGGCGGGCGCGGCGTCCGTGGAGCGGTCCGGTCGCTTGCCCGGCACCGGCCCGGCGACTGTGGCCCCGTCGCTACCCGGCATGAGCGCACTCGAGCTCGCCGCTGCCGACGTGTGGGCCACCGGCATCTCGCCCGACTCCTATCCCACCGAATTCCTTCGCGCCCACCTGGATTCGCTCGGCGTGGTCCCCGCCTGCGATCTCCTGCTCGTCGAAGACGGCGCCCGCATCCTGGTGGCGGGCGCGGTCACCCACCGTCAACGTCCGGCCACCGCTGCGGGCGTCACCTTCCTCAACCTCGAAGACGAGACCGGCATGATCAACGTTGTCTGCTCGGTCGGTCTGTGGACCCGCTACCGCCGCCTCGCCCAGAGCGCCACCGCCCTGCTCATCCGCGGCCGCATCCAAAACGCCGAGGGCGTGGCCAGTATCGTCGCCGACCATCTCGAACAACTCGACCTGACCATCGTCGCCCGCTCCCGCGACTTCCGCTGAGGCCACCGGAAGGTTTGCCCGCGGCGCAAATCCGCACCGATACGGTGAGCGATGAGTGACCATCGCCCACGGATGGTGTTGCCGCCCAGTGTCCCCGTCGGCTCAGAAGATCCAGCCCGATTGCGGTGCCGTCTCGACCCATGAGCCCCACGGCTCAGCGCCCAGACCGACCCGCTCCGAGCCGAACGTCGGTCCGCAGGCTCCGCTGACGCATTACGCTGCGCACTATGCGCAAGCTTGCCGTGGTGATGATCGCGTTGCTCGGACTCGTGTTCCTGGTCGGGTGTGGTGGCGAGGAGACCGAGGACCAGGCTGGTCGGGCGTCCGCGCCCACCGTGGGAGGGTCTGCTCCCGCGGTGGCGCCCGGGTTCAGGGAGGGCGCTCCGCAGCAGGACAGTCCGCCGCCGTCGGATCAGTCGAACCGGAAAGAGGTGATCACCGGGTCGGTGGACGTCACCTCGGGCGATCCGATCGGCGCCGCCGCGACCGTCACCGAGCAGATTCGCGCGGTCGACGGCCGGATGGACAGCCGCACCGAACAGCCGGGCACCGACAAGCGCGCCGCACGGGCCGTGCTGAGTGTGCGGGTGCCCGCCGACAAGACCGATGCCTTCATCACCGGGCTCGGTGGGGTCGGCACGGTCACCCGAGTGAGCACCAACCGTGACGACGTCACCATGCAGTGGCAGGATCTCGACGCCCGCATCACGGCCTTGCAGGCCTCCGTCGACCGGCTGAGAACGCTGATCGCCGGCGCCACCAACACCGCTGACCTGATCGCCGCGGAAGAGGCGCTGTCGAGCAGGCAGGGCGAACTCGACAGCCTCACCGCGCAGAAACGCAGCCTCGACGATCAGGTCGCGCTCTCCACGCTCCCCATCACCCTCACCGCCGACGACAAGAACGCGCCCGGCGACCCGGACAATTTCTGGGACGGCATCGTCGCGGGCTGGCACTCGCTGATCGACTGGTTGCAGGACGCGATCGTGTTCGTCGGCAAGGCGCTCCCGTGGCTCGGCTTCCTCGCGGTGGTCGGCGGATTGCTCTATGCCGCACTGCGATTGCTGCGCAGGCGTCGCACCGGCGCGCACTCGAACAGCGCGCCGGCAGTTACGACCCCCACGACCACCGCGCTGGCAGCTACGACCCCGCCGCCCGGCGCATCCACGCCCGCCGCATCCGCCGCATCCGCACCCGCCGCATCCGCCGCACCCGCCGCACCTGCCGCGTCCGGTGCGACCGCGTCCGGGGCAGGCGCAACCGGTGCCGCCGAACCGATCGCGCCCGAAAAGGAGACCCCCGGTGCCCACAGTGCGGGCGACGATCAAACCGAACAGCCGTAAGGGTCCACTCGTCGAAACCGCCGAAGACGGCACCCTCACCCTCTACGTCCGCGCACCGGCCGTCGAAGGCAAGGCCAACAAGGCGGCAATCGAACTGCTCGCCGGGCACTTCGGCGTCGCCAAGTCCGCTGTCCGGCTGACCGCAGGCGCCACGTCACGCTTCAAACGCTTCGACATCGACTGAGAACCTGGACAAATGTTCACCAGGCCATCAGGGATTTTCGCTCTCGAACGATGCCGCCATGGTGGCCTGGTGGTCAAGTGACCTGATCGATCAGGCGTCGAAAGTGGTGCCGTGGATCAGACTGCCCCCGGAAACCCCAACTGACGCCATGCCTCGTACACCGACACCGCCGCCGCGTTCGACAGATTCATCGACCGTCGCCCCGGCAGCATCGGGATGCGCACCTGCTCGGTGATCTGCGGATCGGCCAGCACTTCCTCGGGCAGCCCGGTGGGCTCGGTGCCGAACAGCAGCGCGTCGTTGTCGCGATAGGCGATATCGGTGAAACGGGTGGTGGCCTGGGTGGTGAAGGCGTACACGCGGCCGGGCCGGATCGCCGCGAACGCCGTCGCCAGGTCGGGATGCACGGTCACCACCGCGAGGTCGTGATAGTCCAGGCCGGCCCGGCGCAACTTGGACTCCGACAGGTCGAAGCCGAGCGGTTCGATCAGGTGTAGCGCGCAGCCGGTCCCCGCGGCCAACCGGATCGCGTTGCCGGTATTGGGCGGAATCACGGGCTCGTGAAAGATCAGGTGCAGCACAGCGGACCACTCTGTCATGCGCCACCCCGTCCGCGTGCGGGCGGTATCTGGAACAATCGGGCTCGTGAACGAGGCGGAGACGACCGGCAAGCACCGGGTCGCGCGGTTGAGCGCGGGGGAGCAGTACCTGCGCAGTCATTTGCCGATGACCGTGGTGACCGCGCTGATCGTGATCGCGGTCGGCTTCGTCGCGTGGGATCGGTGGCGGCGCGGCGCGCTGATCTTCGGCAGTGCCGCGCTGGTGGCCGCCGCGTTCCGGCTGTGTCTGCCGACCGTGCAGGTGGGGTGGCTCGCGGTGCGCAGTCGCCCGTTCGATGTGGCCGCGCTGGCCGCCCTCGGCAGCTCCATCGTGTTCCTGGCCGCCACGATCAACACCCTCGGCGTCAGCTGAAGAAGCACCGGCCGCGTGAGCTCAGGCGGAGGTCTGGTCCCACAGGCTGCGGGTGCCGTGACTGCCGTAGAGCGCGCGAGCATCGCTGGGGCTGATCGTCGACCGGGTTCGCGGCGGCGTGGCGGCGACATGGGCGGCCAGGATCTGGCCGGTCATCTTCGCGACGTACGGGCTGACCATGATCAGCCCGCGGTTGTCGCGACGCGCGGCGGCCCGGACGAGCACCTTGCCGGGGGCCCGTACCGCCGCGTCGACGACTCGCGGCATGTCGAACCGCCCGAGCTCGCGCATCCAGGTGGGCAGGGTCGAAATCGTCGCCAGCGACAGCACTCGACCACCGGCAGCGAATGTCAGGCTCTTGTGCGCCGACGGCCACAGCAGGAAATGCATGGCCTCCACGGCCCGCTCGCTGACGCACAGCTGCGGCCGCACCCGCTCGAAGTAGGCCCGCACCTGCTCACGACTGCTGGGGACATCCTCGGGCTTGCAGGTCTGTAGCTCGGCGGCGATCACGCACTCGGCCCAGTACCGGTCCTCCTCGGCGCGGCTGAGCTTGCCCGGGCCGAACATCTCGTAGGCCTTGAGGACCGAATGCCACCCGGTGACGTGGATCCACAGCTGGGAGTCGGGGTTGTTCGCGCTATAGCGCTTGCCGCTGATCGGTTCGATGCCTGTCATCGGCGCGTGCACCTTCATCAGGTGCTCGGCGGCCTGGATGGCGGTACGGCCGTCGCCGAGCGCGACCAGCAGGAAGTAGGACAGCGTGTGGTCGAGGCGGGTGGCGGGATTGTCGTAGATCCCGTGTGAATCGGCGACCGCGGCGGTCAGGAACGGATCGAAGTGCTCGAGGGTGACCGCGCGCTGGAAGCCGATCAACGCGGTCGGCGACGCCCACACCTTCCAGGTGGGCGAATCCGGCCCGAAGAAGCCGAAGTCGTCGCGACGCAGAGTCGACGCATCGAAAGCCATGGCACGTGCCCCTTTGCAGTGCGGGAAAGAGAGGAATACAACACCACCGTAGCAATGCCTCGACATGAATACAACGGCTGCGTAGGATTTGTGTCCAACGGTGCCGGGTACCATCCAGGACGAAAGGCAGGTGGGCATGTGACCGCGACGCGAGAGCAGCGACCTCGACGCCGCTACGCAGCGCGTCTGCCGCCGGAGCAGCGCCGCGCCCAGCTTCTCGACGCCGCGTTCGCCGTCCTGGGTCGGATGGAACTGCACGAGTTGAGCATGGAGGCCGTCGCGCACGAGGCAGGCGTCGGAAAACCGGTGCTGTACACGGTGTTCAAGACCCGAGCCGAGCTCGTCGAAGCCCTGCTGGAACGCGAACGGGAACGCGGACTGGAGCAGGTCGCCGACACGCTGCCCAAAGACCTGCTCGGCGCCGATCCGCTGGCCGCCGCCTTGGCGACCGTCGAGGCCTTCGTCGGTGTGACGCTGGCGAATCCGACGCGCTGGCGGCTGATTCTGGCCACTCCCGCGAGCGCGCCCGACGAATATCGTGCGGCGCTGCGTGCTTCGCGCGCCGATGTCCTCGAGCGTGCCGAATCGCTGGTCCGCGTGGGTATCTCGCTGCTGCCGCAGTGGTCGGAAATGGATGCGGGACTACTCGCGAGCTCGACCCTCACCCTGGCGGAAATGCTCGGACGGCTCGCGGTCAGCGAGCCGGACGAGTATCCGCGCGAACGACTCGAGGCTTACGTCCGCTCGATCTTCACCTTGCTGACGCCGACCCTGACCGTCAGCGATTCTCCCGCGCGAGGCGCATCGTCTCGGTGAGCAGCTTCGACACCGCGGCTGCTTCGGTCAAGAATCCGTCGTGCCCGTCGCGGGAGTGCACGATCTCCAGACCCGCACAGCCGGGCAGGCCTTCGGCCAGTTCGGCTTGAGTGTTCAACGGGTACAGGCGATCCGAGTCGACTCCGCCGACCACGCACGGCACCGATGTCGAAGCCAGCGCGGCAGCGATGCCGCCGCGCCCGCGACCCACATCGTGGCGGTTCATGGCCTCACTCAGCAGCACATAGGTGGCCGGATCGAAACGCTGACACAGCTTGTCGGCCTGGTGCTCTAGGTAGCTCTGCACCGCGTAACGCCCACCGGTCCACGGGTTCTCATCGCCCTGAGCCGTGTTGGCGAAACGGTGGTCGAGCTCGCCGTCGGTGCGGTAGGTCAGGTGTGCGATGCGCCGGGCCAGCCCCATGCCGGTCATCGGCGCGCGACCGGTGCCGTGGTAGTTGCCGCCCTGCCAGTCGGGATCGGCCGCGATCACGGCCATCTGGGTGGTCTGGGTGCCGATCTGGTCGGCGGTGGCACGGGCGCCCACGGCCAGCACCAGCGCGGCGCTGATCCGCTCGGGCAGGCCGATCATCCACTCGAGCACCCGCATGCCGCCCATCGAACCGCCGACCACCGCGCCGAGCCGCTCGATCCCGAGCACCTCGAACAACTGCGCCTCGGCGCTCACCTGATCGCGGATGGTCAGCTCGGGAAACCTTGCGCCCCAGGGCTTTCCATCGGGGGCGAGGGAGGAGGGGCCGGTGCTGCCTTTGCAGCCGCCGAGCACGTTGGTGGCGATCACGCACCACTCGTCGGTGTCGATCGGCGCGCCGGGCCCGACCATGCCTTCCCACCAGCCGGGCGCCCCGTCGGGCCCACCGACGACATGAGAGTCGCCGGTGAGCGCGTGTTCGACGAGCACCACATTGTCCAGCGTGGGCGAGAGCTCACCCCAGCGCTGCACCGCCAGCCGCACATCGGGGACTACGGCGCCGTTCTCCAGCGTCACATCCCCGATGGCGACCACGCCGACGCGCCCGTCCGGCGGCGGCAGCAGAGCCACCCCGGTTCCGGGTCGGGCGATCGGCGATTCGGTGCTCACAGTCACGTCGTCGCCGCCGCGAACCCGGCCCGCAGATCGGCCAGAATGTCGTCGATTCCCTCGATGCCCACCGCGAGCCGGACCAGACCGGGAGTCACGCCTGCCGCCAGCTGCTCCTCGGGCGTCAACTGCGAGTGCGTGGTCGACGCCGGGTGAATCACGAGAGAACGCACATCACCGATGTTAGCTACATGGCTGTGCAGGCTGAGCGCGTCGACGAACTTCTTGCCCGCATCGACACCGCCGGCCAAGTCGAAGGCCACGATCGCGCCCGCACCCTTGGGCGCGAGCTCCTTGGCTCGCGCGTGCCAGGGCGAGGACTCGAGGCCCGCGTAGTACACCGCGTCGACGCCCGGCTGCTCGGCGACGAACTTCGCGACTGTCTCGGCATTGCTGACGTGGCGCTCCACGCGCAGGCTCAGCGTCTCGATGCCCTGGGCGATGAGGAACGCGTTGAACGGTGAGACGGCGGCGCCCATATCGCGAAGCAGCTGCACGCGCGCCTTGAGCGCGAACGCGGGCGCGCCCAGATCGGCGAACACCGCGCCGTGGTAGCTGGGATCGGGCTCGGTGAAGCCGGGGAAGCGCGCGTTGCCGTCGGCGTCGCGCACCGTCCAATCGAACGTGCCACCGTCGACGATCACGCCCGCCACGGCCGCGCCGTGCCCACCCAGGTACTTCGTCGCCGAATGCACGACGATGTCGGCGCCGTGGGCCAGCGGCTGGATCAGGTAGGGGGTGGCGACGGTGTTGTCGACGATCAACGGAAGGCCGTTGGCGTGCGCGACAGCGGCGATGCCGGGGATGTCGAACACCGCGCTGCTCGGGTTGGCGATGGTCTCGCCGTAGAACGCCTTGGTGTTCGGCTGGATCGCGGCTTCCCACTGCGCGAGGTCATCGGGATCCTCGACGAAGGAGACCGTGATCCCCAGCTTGGGCAGCGAGTAGTGGAAAAGGTTGTAGGTGCCGCCGTAGAGGTGCGGGCTGGACACGATGTGGTCGCCCGCGCTCGCCAGGTTCAGGATCGAGTAGGTCTCGGCGGCCTGGCCCGAGGCCAGCAGCAGCGCCGCGACGCCGCCTTCGAGCGCGGCCACTCGCTGCTCCACCGCGTCCTGGGTGGGGTTCATGATGCGGGTGTAGATGTTGCCCGGCTCGGCGAGACCGAACAGCGCAGCGGCGTGCTCGGTGTCGCGGAAGGCGTACGAGGTGGTCTGGTAGATCGGCAGTGCGCGCGCGCCGGTGGCGGCGTCGGGTGCCTGGCCCGCGTGGACCTGCTTGGTCTCGAAGGACCAGTTCTCGGGCAGGGAAGAGTCGGTCATGTCGTGCTCCAAATGGGTGTCAGCCGGGAAATCTCGTCAATTGGGTCGGATCGACTGGCAACAACACATGGGGGCCTCCTGCAATGCGCGCTTGCTCTCGGCTTTCGAGAGCCCGGTCAATCACCCGGAGCACCCCACCGCAGCTGGAGGGTTGCCGACCAGCGAGCCGGGGCTTGGCGCTGGTACTCATGACCTTGGCAGCCATGTTAACCGGACATCTCCCGCGTGCGGAAACTTCCCCCGCATTTCCCGGCGAAGATCACTCGTTCGACGGCGTGGCAGGCCGCGACGCGCCCGTGCTCGGGCCGTCCGCCCCGCTTGCCCACGGCGACCGAGAATTTTCTCACCCGCGCCCATGATCATGGTCTGACCTGGCCGACCGGGTCGGCACCGTCCTTGCCCGGCCCGCCGGACCCGCCGTGTTACTGCTCAGTAGCCGGTCAACGCCCGATTGGCCGCCGCCGCACGGTCCGGGCGGGGTAGCTTCGACGAGTCCCGCACAGCGGGCCCTCCCGTCGCGGTGAGATGGGGGACAGCAGTACGCTCGTCTTGTTTGCACCACACGTCCCGCAGACAACGCGGGGCATATACGTTGTCTGTTGGAACTGCTGGGGTCCGCTCACAAGCGTGTTCGCCTAGCCGTGCAATAAGGGCACCCACCGAGGAGGACACGAAGATCCATGTCCAAGATCAAGGTTGAAGGCACCGTTGTAGAACTCGACGGCGACGAGATGACCCGGATCATCTGGCAGTTCATCAAGGACAAGCTGATCCATCCCTATCTCGACGTGAACCTCGAGTACTACGACCTCGGCATCGAGTACCGCGACAAGACCGATGACCAGGTCACCGTCGACGCGGCCAATGCCATCAAGAAGTACGGCGTGGGCGTCAAATGCGCCACCATCACCCCCGACGAAGCGCGGGTGAAAGAGTTCGGCCTCAAGAAGATGTGGCGCTCGCCCAACGGCACCATCCGAAACATTCTGGGTGGCACCATCTTCCGCGCGCCGATCATCATCTCCAACGTGCCCCGCCTGGTGCCCGGCTGGACCAAGCCGATCATCATCGGCCGTCACGCCTTCGGCGACCAGTACCGCGCCACCGACTTCAAGGTCTACGAGGCGGGCACCGTCACGCTGACCTTCACCCCGGAGGACGGCAGCGAGCCGATCGTGCACGAAGTCGTGAAGATGCCCGAAGACGGCGGCGTCGTCATGGGTATGTACAACTTCACGAAGTCGATCGAAGACTTCGCGCGCGCCTCGCTCAACTACGGGCTGCAGCAGAACTACCCGGTCTACATGTCGACGAAGAACACCATCCTGAAGGCCTACGACGGCATGTTCAAGGACATCTTCCAGGAGGTCTTCGAAGCCGAGTTCAAGACCCTGTTCGACGCGGCGGGCCTCACCTACGAGCACCGCCTCATCGACGACATGGTCGCCTCCTCCATGAAGTGGGAGGGCGGCTACGTCTGGGCCTGCAAGAACTACGACGGCGACGTGCAGTCCGACACCGTGGCGCAGGGCTTCGGCTCGCTGGGTCTGATGACCTCGGTGCTGCTCACCCCGGACGGCCGGACCTGTGAGGCCGAGGCCGCGCACGGCACCGTCACCCGGCACTACCGCCAGCACCAGCAGGGCAAGCCGACCTCGACCAACCCGATCGCGTCGATCTTCGCGTGGACGCGTGGGCTCGAGCACCGCGGCAAGCTGGACAACACCCCCGAGGTGATCGGCTTCGCGCAGGCGCTCGAGGATGTGGTCATCAAGACCGTCGAGGGTGGTCAGATGACGAAGGACCTCGCCGCGCTCGTCGGCGGCGACCAGGGCTACCTGAGCACCGAGGACTTCCTCGGCGCGCTCGATGTGAACCTGGCTCGCGCACTGAAGTGACAGCCCCGGTTCGCAACCGCGGACCCGCACGGCTGTGAGAACGCTCGCATCGAACCCGATGCGAGCGTTCTGTTCCGCCTCTCCGTGTATTCAAGCCGGACTGAGGTGGGGTGGGGGCTGCGTCGGCGGCCGGCGGATCAGGGGTGGTCAGGTTTGCTGGACTTGGTGAGTTACCCATGTTCTTGCGAGATCAGTGGGCCTGCCGGGTCGTTTTGCGTGCTCGGTGGGGTAACTCACGCTCGGCTCGGGTAGCGAATGGTTACCCGTGGCCGTTGCATGGAAGCGTGACTTCTTCCATTGCAGCCCCTGATCGCCTCGGCGAGCCACGCACCAGCTGGCATGTCCCGGCGATGCTCGCGTTGGCGCTGGGTGGGTTCGGGATCGGGACCACCGAGTTCGTGACCATGGGGTTGCTGCCCGATATCGCGCGCGACTTCGATATCTCCGAGCCGTCGGCGGGGCACGCGGTGTCGGCGTACGCGCTGGGGGTCGTTGTCGGTGCGCCGCTGATCGCCGCGTTGTGCGCGCGGGTGGCGCGCAAGAAGCTGCTGATCGTCTTGATGGCCGCCTTCACTCTCGGCAATATCGCAACGGTGCTCGCGCCGACCTTCGGCACGCTCGTGGTCGCTCGGTTCGTGTCCGGGCTGCCGCACGGGGCGTACTTCGGTGTGGCCTCGCTGGCCGCCGCCACGCTGGCGCCGGTCGGGCAGCGGGCCAAGGCGGTGGCGGCGGTGATGCTCGGGCTCAGCGTGGCGAATGTGATCGGTGTGCCCGGCGCGACCTGGCTCGGTCAGCACTTCGGCTGGCGTGACGCCTATGTGGTCGTCGCCGTGATCGGCATGGCCACGATGGCCGCCCTCTGGCGCTACGTCCCCGCCCTGACCAGCATGAAGATCACCAACCCGATGACCGAACTCGGTGCGCTGCGCCGCCCGCAGGTGCTGCTCACCCTGGCTGTCGGCGCCATCGGCTTCGGCGGCATGTTCGCCGTCTACACCTACATCGCCACCACCATGACCGACGTCGCGGGCATGCCCATCGGCGCGGTCCCGATCGTGCTCGCCCTGTTCGGTCTCGGCATGATCGTGGGCAATATCGGCGGCGGCATCCTCGCCGACCGTGGCGTCGACCGCTCGATCTTCGTCGCCATGATCGCGATGGTCGTCATCCTGGCCGGCTTCGTCCTTGCCGCACACAACCCAATCACCGCCTCGATCGGCGCCTTCCTCGTCGGCGCCTCCGGCGCCGCGCTCGCCCCCGGCCTGCAAACTCGTCTGATGGACGTGGCCGCCGACGCCCAAACCCTCGCCGCGGCGCTCAATCACGCCGCCTTGAACATGGCCAACGCCGCCGGAGCCTGGCTCGGTGGTCTCGTCATCGCCGCGGGCCTGGGCTACACCGCCCCGGCCATGGTCGGGGCCGTGCTCGCCGTCGCAGGCGTGCTGCTGTTCGCTCTCACGGTTTTCCTGCAACGCCGCACTGCTCCGTAACCGATCGGCGCGCCGCCCCCGCACCTCGACACACGGTGCGACGGATGCCGAGCCCCTCGGCAGGGTGGTTCTGTCGCCGCCACGCCGCGCAGGAGGGCCGCTCGAGCACCTCGTCGCCGAGCCCGCGTCGAGCTGACCCTCACCGAGCAACCGCGTCGAGCCTGACCCTCACGGAGCACCCGCGTCGTGTCTGACCCGCACCGAGCCACCCGCGTCGTGTCTGACCCTCACTGAGCCGCGTCGTGCCTGACCCTCACTGAGCAGCCGCGTTGTGCCTGACCCGCACCGAGCAGCCGCGGTGCCTGATCTTCACTGAACAGCACCGCGAACATGGGCGCCGACTCCCGTGCGAACGAGCCAGGACCGCAGCTTCGGGGTAATGGTGGCGCGGAGTCGAACCATCGAGACGGCGTAGTGGCTAGCGTGAGCACATGGAATCGCGAATCACCCCCCGACGAATTGCGGCACTGTCGTGAGCCGGGGCACCATCCTGATCACCGGCGCCAGCTCCGGGCTCGGCGCCGAAATGGCCCGCCAGTTCGCCGCGCTCGGGTACGACCTCGGCCTGTGCGCCCGCCGGACCGAACGGCTCGACGAGCTGCGCACGCAGATCCTCGCCGATCACCCCGACCGGGTCGTCTCGGTCAAGCAACTCGATGTCACCGACGACGCCGCGGTGTTCACCACCTTCGACGCGTTCGCTGCCGAATTCGGCGCCGTCGACCGAGTGATCGTCAACGCGGGCCTCGGCAAGGGCGCACCGTTGGGCACCGGTCATCACAAGGCCAATCGCGAGACCGCGGTGGTGAACTTCCTTGCCGCCCTGGCACAGAGCGAGGCGGCGCTGAAGATCTTCCGCGCCCAGGGTCGCGGTCATCTCGTGATGATCTCCTCGATCTCCGGCCTGCGCGGCATGCCCAAGACCCTCACCACCTACGCGGCCACGAAAGCGGGCGTCGCGGCGCTCGCCGAAGGTGTTCGCGCGGAAGCGATTGCCGGCGTGGACGTCTCGGTGATCTACCCCGGCTACATCCGCTCGGAGATGAACGACCGCGTCAAACATCAGCCGAAGTTCATGGTGGACACCGAAACCGGCGTCCGCGCCATGGTCGCCGCGATCGAGAAGCGCCGCGCCAATGCCTACGTTCCGAGTTGGCCGTGGATACCCCTGGGCTTCGCGCTGCGCATCCTGCCGCTGCCGATCGTCCGAAAGTTGGTCTGAAAACCAGCCCCACCCGCCCCGACCTCGAGGAGGGGCCCGCCGCGCAGCGGCGGTTCGCGCCCGTCCCGTCGATCAGGCGCCGTTGCGTAGGCGACGAAGGAGCAAG
>JACIXH010000133.1 GCA_014360565.1 Nocardia sp. | reverse complement strand
TCGGAGAGCTGGGTGCCCGGCAGCAGCTTGGTGGTGGTGCCGGTGGCGATGATGGCGTTGTCGAACGTGATCGTCTCCACGCCGCCCTTGGTGAGGGCCACGTCGAGGGAGTTCGGGCCGGTGAAGGTGCCCAGCCCGTCGAACTCGTCGATCTTGTTCTTCTTCATCAGGAAGTGCACGCCCTTGACCCGGCCGTCAGCCACCTTGCGGCTGCGATCGAAGGCGGCGCCGAAGTCGAAGCTGACCTCACCGGAGATGCCGAAGGTCTTGGCTTCCTTGTGAAAGATATGGGCCAGCTCGGCGTTGCGCAGCAGTGCCTTGGACGGGATGCAGCCCACGTTCAGGCACACGCCACCCCAGTATTTCTGCTCGACAATCGCTGTTCGCAGGCCGAGTTGAGCGGCGCGGATCGCGGCGACATATCCGCCGGGACCAGCGCCGAGAACGACGACATCGTAGTGGGAAGTCACGTCACCGAGCCTAACTCTGTTTCGGAGAGTTCACCCACCCGTCCCCCACATAGGTGAGATGCGCCCTGGACCGGGCGCCGACGCGAACAGATGGGTAGCGCCCAGCACGGTGCGCGACGGCCTCGGCTCGGCCGCCGGGCGCCGAGGCGCGTTCGATCGCGTCGGCCGCGGACGCAGCGGGCACCGGGGTCGCGACGACCGGGCCGGTAATGTCGCGATGGTGAGCGGTGCTGCGTCGGCGGAGGGAATCGGTAGCCGGCTCGACGGCACTGTATCGACCCATCTCGTCCGGCTGCTCGTTCAGGCGGCCAGGCAGGCGGGTGTGGCCGAGGAGCAGTTGGCCCGCGTGAGCGGTACCGACGAGGTGATTCTGCGCGGTGAGCTCAATCGGATCCCGATGGGTTCGTTGCTGCGATTGTGGGAATTGATCGCGGGGGCGAGGCCGGGCGCCGGATCGGGAGCGGCGATCGCGGCGGCCGCGCCGCTGGGATCGCTCAATACCTGGGACTACTTGGTGACAACCGGTGCGACACTGGCTGATTCGCTGCACGCGGCCCAGCCGTATCACCGCCTGGTGACGGCCGCGACCGAGGGGTTCGACCTGTCCGGCGACGGTGACCTCACCATCGGCTACCGCACTTCGGCCGGTGATCCGGCAGTGGCCTCGGTGGTCAACGAGTACGTACTCGCCTACTACCTGCGCCGCGCACGTGAGGCGACCGGCCGACCGCTCGTGCCGACCCGAGTGAGTTTCGGCCACGCCGCACCGCTGGACCGCAGCGGACTGACGGCCGTATTCGGCACCGCCGACATCGAATTCGATGCCGGCGCCGACGCGATCACCTTCCACGCCGACGATGCCAACGCACCCCTCGCCCGCGCGGATCCGATGCTGGCCGACCTGATGCGCAGCCACGCCGACCTGGTGCTCGCCTCCGCCCGCCCGATCGCCGGGCCCCTCGATGCCTTTCGCGTCGCCCTCGACGCGGCATTGGACGCGCGCGACCCGGCCCTGCCCCGCGTCGCGAAAAGCCTGGCGATGAGCCAGCGCACCCTGCAACGTCATCTCGCCGAACAGGGCACGTCCTGGCGCGACGAACTCGACCTGGTCCGCCACGAACGCGCGCGAACCCTGCTGGACCAGGGCTCGAGCACGGTGACGATCGCTCATCGCCTCGCCTTCACCGACGACCGTGCCCTCCGCAAGGCCTTCCACCGATGGGCAGGCACCACACCGACCGCCTCGCGCGCTGGGTGAGTGCAAGCGAAGTGCGCACCTCTCCAATCTGTGGGCGGGCCGGCGCGACATCACATGTCGAGCCGACAAAGGCTGTGGCGTGAACGGACCGGGTAGTGGCGTCCGCGGACCTGGGAGCGCGGCCCCGCCCGCCATAACGTAGTCATCACCGGCGAGAAACACCGGCTGACCTCGAAAGAAGGCTCGATCATGTCGAACACCGCCACCCGCGCACTGCCCACCGTCACCCGTGAGATCCACCTCGCTGCCCGCCCGGACGGCGCACCGGTCGCTGCCGACTTCGCCCTTGTCGAGCGGACACTGCCCGAACTCGCCGACGGCCAGATCCTGGTCCGCAACACCTGGATGTCGGTCGACCCCTACATGCGCGGCCGGATGGACGACAAGGCGTCCTACATCGCGCCGTTCGAACTCGATGCGGCCCTCGACGGTTCGGCGGTGGGAGAGGTGATCGCGTCGCGGTCCGCCGACATCGCGGTCGGGGCGACGGTCTCGCACTTCGCCGGTTGGCGCGAACACGCCATCGTCAGCGCAGGCGACGCCACCGTGGTCGACCCGGAACTTGCCGCGCCGCAACACTTCCTGAGCGTGCTCGGCACCACCGGACTCACCGCCTACGCCGCACTCACCGAGGTGGCCGCGGTCGAACCCGGTGACACGGTGTTCATCTCGGCTGCGGCCGGAGCGGTCGGCAGCGTCGCGGGCCAGATCGCCAAGGCGCTCGGCGCGAAGCGGGTGATCGGCTCCGCCGGCGGTCCCGTGAAGACCCGAAAGTTGCTCGAGGAGTTCGGTTTCGACGCTGCAATCGACTACCGAGCCGGCGATCTGGGCGGTCAGCTCGCGGCCGCCGCACCCGAGGGCGTCGATGTGTACCTCGACAGCGTCGGCGGCGATCACCTGAAGGTCGCCATCGAGGCGCTCAACCAGCACGGCCGCATCGCGCTGGTCGGCGCCATCAGCGGCTACAACGGCGCGACCGCCCAGCACGTCCCCGACCTCTACCTCGCCGCGACCAAGGAGGCCACCCTCCGCGGCATGCTGGTCACCAGTTACTTCCCGATCTTCGGCGACTACATCGCCAAGGCCGCGGGTTGGCTCGCCGACGGCACCCTGCACACCACCGAAACCGTCTACGAGGGCCTCGACCAAGCCCCTGCCGCCTTCCTCGGCGTCCTCACCGGCGCCAACACCGGCAAGATGCTCGTGCGCCTGTCCTGAAGTGATGGTCGGGCGCGTCAGTCTCGCCAGACCTGTTTCGCGACGCGGGCGAAGTTGCCGCCGAAGACGGCTGCGCGCTCGGCGGGGGTGAAGCCGCGGTCGGCGAGGACGTCGTCCAGGCCGGGGACGTCGGATCCGCCGAACAGGTCCTCGGGCGGGGCCCACTGGAGTGGGCCCCATTTCGTGTAGGACTCGGAGAACGCGCCGGGGTTGTCCCGGATCTCGTCGTTGAACTCCTGACCGTCGAACGAATAGTCCGACCCGATGCCGATGTGCTCGATCCCCACCAGATCGACGCCGTATCGGATGTGGTCGGCGATCGCGGCGACCCGCTCGGCCCGGGCGGGTGGCTCATTGCGCCCGAGGAAGATGCCGACGCCGTTGATGCCGATCACCCCACCCGTGGCGGCACACGCCAGCGCCTGCTCGTCGGTGATGTTGCGCGGGTGTTCCCACACCGCAGCGAAATTCGAGTGGCTGTAGATCATCGGCGCGCCGGTGTGCGCGGCCAGGTCGAGTCCGGTGCGGCGCGAGCAGTGCGAGCCGTCGGCGAACATACCGACCTGATTCAGCTTGCGCACCAACTCCTTTCCGTATCCGGTCAACCCGGTGTCGTCGGTGTCCAGGCACCCGCAACCCGCCGCGTTCGCATGGTTGTAGGTGGGCAGTAGCGAACGCACGCCGAGGTCGTAGAACAGCTCCACATTGTCGAGATCACCGTCGAGGGGCCGGGAATCCTCCAGATCGAAGGCCAGCGAGATCACCTCGGGCGCACCGATATCGCGCACCCGGTCGACAAGCCGGAACCGCGGGTCCCGGCCCGCCTCGTCCCGGAACTGGTGCAGCAACGCCAGCGAATCGTCCTTGGTCTGTGCCGAGTACCCGACATTCACCGACAGATACGACCCGAGCGGATACCTCGCCAGTTCCGCTACCCGCGCTGTGGGCCGCAAAGGCAGACAACAGTGCTGCTCCCACAGGAACACATCCACCTCCGGTTGATTCGTGACCTGCGATCCTACGTTTCGCCGCGCATCCGACGCCGAACCGACGCTAACGCGACGCCGGAATCACTCGATATATCGATACTGCTCGACTGCTCCGAAGTATCTCTGATCAAAGGCGGTGCGACATGCGTCGCTTCCTCGTCCTGCTCGCCACCCTCGCCGCCTGCGTCGGCCTGTCGACCCTGCCCGCGGCCGCCGGCCCGTCCTACTGCGGCCTGGTCTGGGGTTCCCAGGACAAATCGAATCCCGGCTATTCCACGGCCGCCGTCACCAACGTGCGGGCAGGCCGCCACGAGTGCTTCGATCGCGTGGTGGTCGACCTCGCGGGCCCGACGGCCGGCTACCTGGTGCGATACGTCGACACCGTCACCGAGGACGGCTCCGGCGCCCCTGTCCCGTTGCGTGGCGGCGCATTCCTCCAGGTGACGGTCAACGCGCGGGCCTACGACGACGCGGGCAACATGACCTACCGCCCCGCCGACCGCACCGAACTCGCCGACGTCAACGGCTATCGAACCCTGCGCCAGCTCGCCTGGGCGGTCTCGTTCGAAGGCCAGTCCAGCATGGGGCTCGGCGTTCGCGCCCGCCTGCCGTTCCGCGTCAGCACACTCGACAACCCGGCCCGGGTGGTCATCGACATCGCCCACTACTGGTGACCCCGCACCGACAGGCCTAACACCATCGGTAGCCGACACCGGCGCAGCGCCTGACAGGCGAATCCGCACATCGGCAACAATGTGGGGATGAGCGGCGTTGAACAGAACGTGACCGATCCCTATCTCTGGCTCGAGGACGTAACCGACGAGGGCGCGCTGGACTGGGCGCGCGCCCGCAACGAGGTGGTGGGCCTGCGGTTCGCGGCCACCGACCGATTCGCCGCGATGGAGCGGCGGGTACTGGCGATGCTCGACGACGACACCAAGATCGCCTATCCCGGCAGGCGAGGTCCGTGGCTGTACAACTTCTGGCGCGACGGTGAGCATCAACGCGGGCTGTGGCGGCGGACCACGTTCGAGTCCTATGCCTGCGACGAGCCCGAGTGGGACGTGCTGATCGACGTCGACGCGCTGGCCGAGGCCGACGGCGAGAACTGGGTGTGGGCAGGCGCCGCTGTCCTGCGGCCCTCGCAGGAACGTGCCATCATCCACCTCTCCCGCGGCGGCGCCGACGCCAACGTCGAGCGCGAATTCGACATGACGACGCGCCAGTTCATCGCCCCGGAAGACGGCGGCTTCTTCGTCCCGGAGGCGAAGTCGCGGATCGGCTGGATCGATGCCGACACCGTCTACATCGGCACTGACTTCGGACCGGGCTCACTGACCGATTCCGGCTATCCGCGCATCGCCAGGCGCTGGCGTCGTGGCACCGACTTGTCGACCGCGGAAACGGTGTACGAGGGCAAGTCGAGCGATGTCTCGATCGGCGCCGGGTACGACCGCCACCCCGGCTACGAGCGGCACTATCTGCAGCGGTCGACAGACTTCTTCAACAGCGAGGTATCGCTGCTGCGCGACGGGGAGTGGCGCCTGATCGAAACCCCCACCGACGCCGACGTCGATTGGTACCGCGATTGGCTGCTGGTGCGCTTGAAGACCGAGTGGACACCGAACGAGACCACCTACGCTCCCGGCACCCTGCTGGTCGCCGACCTGAACGAATTCCTCGCGGGCGCCCGCGAATTCGAGGTGCTCTTCGCCCCGGATCCACACACCTCACTGGAATCGTGGGGATGGACCGAGAATCACCTGATCCTGACCACCCTCCAGGATGTGCAGACCGGATTCCGCGTACTCACCCCCGGCCCCGGCGGCTGGGCGAGCAGCGAGCTCACCGACTCCCCCGCCATGTCCTCGACGTCGATCGCCAACCTCGACCCGCTCGAGGGCGGCGACGAATTCATGCTCACCACCACCGGTTTCACGACGCCGACCACCCTGCTCAGCAGCGCGATCGGCGAACCCGCGGTGACCTTGAAGCAGGCTCCCGGCTACTTCGACGCCACCGGAATCGAGACCGAGCAGTTCTTCGCCACCTCCGATGACGGAACCGCGGTGCCCTACTTCGTGATTCGCCATCGCGATCGCCGCGGCACGCCGGGCCCGACCATCATGAACGGTTACGGCGGCTTCGAGATCTCCAAAACCCCTTCCTATCTCGGCTCCGCGGGCATGAACTGGCTCGAACGCGGCGGCACCTACGTGATGACCAACATCCGCGGTGGCGGCGAGTACGGCCCCGAATGGCACACTGCCGCACTGAAAGAGCATCGCCACCGGGCCTTCGAAGACTTCGCCGCCGTCGCGCGGGATCTGGTGAGCCGCGCCATCACCACACCCGACCGGCTCGGCGCGATCGGCGGCAGCAACGGCGGACTGCTGATGGGCGTCATGCTCACCCGGTACCCGGAACTGTTCGGCGCCATCGTCTGCCAGGTGCCGCTGCTGGACATGCGGCGCTATCACCTGCTGCTGGCCGGTGCGTCGTGGGTCGCCGAATACGGTGACCCGGACAATCCGCAGGAGTGGGCCTACATCAGCGAGTACTCGCCGTATCAGAACACCGATACCGGCAAGCAGTACCCGCCGATCCTGCTCGCCACCTCCACCCGCGACGATCGGGTGCATCCCGGGCACGCGCGAAAGATGGCCGCGCTGCTGGAATCCCAAGATCGCACGGTCTGGTACTACGAGAACATCGAGGGTGGCCACGGCGGCGCCGCCGACAACAAGCAGTCGGCGTACCTGTCCGCGCTGGTCTACGAGTTCTTCATCCAGATGCTGATCGAGGGCCGCCGCTCGGCCTGATCGTCAGCGGTCGCGCAACCACTTCTGCACCGCGTCGACGGTGGAGTCCGGGTCGGTGATCCAGCCGTTGTGCCCCAGTGCCTGCGGCTGGAACCACCGGGTGATCTGCGCGCCGGGCAGCTTGCCGAGCAGGTGGTCGGCCGAGGTCTGCGGGGCCATGTCGTCGCCGGCGACGGTGATCGACAGGACCGGGAACTTCAGCCGCGACATCCGCTCGTCGTAGTCGATATCGGCGCCGACGGGCACGAACCGCCCGGTGCGGGCCAGCCTGGCCCAATCCGACATCAGGACCTTGGACTGTCTCCCGTACGCGCGCTTGCCGAGCAGATCGCCCGGCCAGAACCCGGCCAGGTTCGACGCGACCGCCACCGCCGCGGTGCCGACGAGCACGCCAGGACCGAACACCCCGCGATACCCACGGAAATACGGTGTGCCGGAGGCGACCAGGATCAGGCCGCCGAGCCTGCCACGCACCCGCGCCGCGTACATGGTGGCGAGCTGGCCGCCCATGCTGTGCCCGAGCAGGTACGGCGTGCTGGCGGGGAACCGGTCGCGCACCGCGGCCAGCATGGCAGGGAAGTCCACCGAGACCAATTCGTGGTAGCCATAGGTGCTTTCGCCACCGGGACGATGCGTGCTCTCGCCCTGACCACGCAGTTCGCCGACCGCGACGTCGAATCCGCAGGCGGCCAGCCGGTGGCCGAAATACTCGTAGAGCTCGCCGGGCACGGCCAGGCCGGGCACGATAACCACGACCGGGCGCGGTGCGTCGGGGGTGACCGGGTGGCGGTGTGCGCCGGTGGCCGGAATGAGTCGCACCGGCAGGGTGCTGCCATCGGGTACTTGGATCTCGACGATCTCGACCCGCGCCATCAAGCCCCGACCGCGCCCAGGATCACCCGGCTCAGCACCTTGATCACCTCGTCGAGCGGGGGCCGCGGGTCGCTGCCACTCCAGCCGTCGACGACGTAGTTCACCGCGCCGATGATCGCGAGCACCCGCAATTCGTAATCACCGGTGGGGATTTCGCCGTGCATGGCCGCGTCTTCGGCGGCGCTGGCCAGCAGCGATCCCCAGACACGGCGCAATTCGAGGCGGAACTTCTCGACCTTGGGGCCCGCTCCGACCACTTCGACCAGCGCGACCCGGGCCTTGCGAGGGTCGGTGCCGATCGACTCGACGTAAGCCCGCACGGCCGCGTCGATCTGCTCGAGGACGGTCGCCTCCGACTTGTCCTCGAGGGCGACCGCTACTGCCTCGCGCGATTGCCGATCGATCTGCTCGTAGAGCTCGAGCAGCAAGGATTCGCGGCCGGTGAACTCCTCGTAGAACTGGCGAGACGATAGCCCCGCGTCCTTACAGATAGCCCCGACCGAGCTGTTGGCGTACCCGTCGCGCGCGAAGACCGTCAGGCCTGACTCCAGAAAACGCGCACGCCGCTGGCGTTGCCGGTCCTCTACGGGTTGCCCGGCATACATTCGTCCCGTATTCGCATCCTGTGACATTGTCGCTGACAATACCGAAGGGCCTGATCCCCTCGTCATGGATCAGGCCCTTCGGGTGCCCATTCGGCCAACCGCGCGTTAGCCGAAAGTTGGCTACTGTCCGCTCAGTTCCCGGACGCCTGCGCAGAACCCGTGCTGAGCGAGCTGGTGAGCAGGCCGAGCAGCAGAGTCAGAATGTTGCCGTCGCTGCTGTCATCAGTGATGTTGTAAAGCATGTATCACTCCAAGTCGATGTTTTGTGACCTCGTTGTCACTGGCCATTTGCCATCTCGGACGATACCGACAGACAATGTGAAGTGGGAGTGTTTTAAAGGAATTTTCTAGAATTTTTTGGGGGCGACCACAAGACCCGAGAAGTTCGGTCTCGCCAAGGGCCAACTCACCCGGGCGACCGACATGTGAAACACGAGTGTAGCGATGTACGGCACCCGTTTCGGCACTACGGGGAGGATCGGCATCCACACTTAGCGGAGAGCCGGACGAGATCCGACCACGGGAGGACGTCGAGCGACGTCACGGTGCCTATGCTGAGCGTGACCGTCTGTCACGCATACCCGGAGGCAACGTTGCCGAACAATCTCGAAGCCAGTATCGACATCGCCGCATCGCCGGAAGAAGTCTGGTCGGTGCTGTCGGATCTGCGCCGCATATCCGAGCTCACCCCCACGACGCTGAAGATGGTCGCGGTCGGTGGCGTCCGCGACGGCGCGTTCACCGTCAACGTCAACAAGGTCGGCTGGAAGATCTACCCGACGACCTCGCGGATCGTGCGCTTCGAGCCGAACCGCGCGCTGGCCTTCCGGATGAACGAGAACCGCACGGTCTGGGCCTACGAGCTCGAGCCGACCGCCACGGGCACCCGCGTCGTCGAGACCCGCACGGTCGACGCCAAGGGCCTGCCCGGCTGGCTGCGCGGCGCCATCAAGGTCGCGATGGGCGGCGAGGAGAAGTTCGAGGCCGACCTGGTCTCGGGCATGCGCGAAACGCTGAACAACGTGAAGGTCGCCGCCGAACGCTGACCTCGTTCGACACCTGAGCCCGCCGGAACTTTCCGGCGGGCTCTTTTCGTCACGGTAGATCGGCGCGGATCTCGTCGAGCGCCCGCGCGCTACGCGTGAGGAACTCCCGCAGCGCCGCCGATTCAGCCTCGGTGAAGCGATCGGCCAGTGCGCGCTCCACCGCGATCGCGCGCGCGTCGGCATCGGCCACTACCGACCGCCCCGCCTCGGTCAGCCGGGTTTCCAGCACGTTCTTGTGCCATTCGTGCGGAGTGCGGTCCACCAGGCCACGTTCCTGCAGATTGGTCAGGACGGTGTTCATCGTCGGCGGGGTGACCCCGGCGAGCCGGGCGAGTGCGGCGGCCGAGATGCCGGGGTTCTCGTCGAGGTGCAGCAGTGCGCTGTACTGCGGAACTGTCAGCCCGGCCGGTTTCAGCGCGGCCGTTTTGGTCGCGATCAGGGCCTGCTCGGCGCGCTTGATATAGGAGCCGAGCCTGTCGGCAGCGGACATGGACGTCATGGGTGCATGGTATCCGCCCATCACTTCGTAACTGCCTTGACGATCATAACGACTCTAACTTAGATTACTGCCTGTTGCTTGATGTCTGGCATTACATCACCGAGAGGCTTCATCATGTTGCGAACCATCGCCGTTGCCGGCGCGTGCCTGGCCCTGACCGCGTGCGCAACCTCGCCCGCCACACCCACGCTGAGTACCGCCTACGAACTGCCGGGCAGTGCCGTGTATCCCGAGGGCATCGGCTTGGACGCGCGCAGCGGTGACACCTACGTCGGTTCGTTCGCGGACGGAACCGTGTATCGGGCGGCAGCCGGCGCCGCGCGCGCCGAGGTGTTCCTGCCCGCGGGCGCCGACGGCAGGAAGTCGGCGAACGGCCTGAAGGTCGATCGCGACGGCCGGCTGTGGGTGATCGATTCCGGTGCGGGCGTGAGTGTTTACGACACCGGGTCACGTGCCCTGCTCGCGAAGTTCCAGGTGCCCGGTGACGCGCCCCGTTTCGTCAACGATCTCGATTTCGGCGCGGATGGGTCCGCCTACCTGACCGACAGCATGCGCAATGTCGTCTACCGGGCGGTCATCGGTTCCGGCAGTGACCAATTGACCGTGGCCTACGACCTGACCGCCACGCTCGGCCCGCGCGAGCCGAAGGTGTTCGAGCTCAACGGGATCGTCGCCGACCCGGCCGGGAAGTATCTGATCGTCGTGGCGATGTCAGCGGCCGAGCTGTACCGCATCGACCTCACCGGCGGCCCGGAGTCGATCCGGAAAATAGCGCTGACCGGCGGTGATGCCCGCCATGGCGACGGGTTGGACCTACGCGGGCAAACCCTGTGGATCGTTCACAACCTCGACAACACCATCAGCCGGTGGACCCTCGCCGACAACGGCGCCACCGCCACCCGCACCGGCGAATTCCACGATCCCGCACTGAATGTCCCGACGACGATGGTGCATTCGGGCGATCGGGCGCTGATCGTATCCTCGCAATTCGACAAGGGCGGGCCCCTCGGGGCACAGGGCACGCCGGGAGCCTTCGTCGTCAGCGCCGTCAGTGGGTTCTGATGAACTCGCGCAGGACGGCAGCGAACTCGTCCGGTTGCTCGACCTGCGGCGAATGACCCGCGTGTTCGACCAGGTGGGTGGCGGCGCCTGCAGCGGCGAAACGGGCGAGGGTCTCGGTGCTGTCGTAGAGGTTGTCGTGACGACCGTGGACGGCGAGGACGGGCTGGTCGAGGGCCTGAGCTCTGATGTCGAGCGGGGCCGCCGCGAAGTCGGCGGCACGGGCGCCCACCGCGTAGCTGAGGCCTGCGGGCAAAGCCGTGCGGAAGTCGCGCACCAGCGCTTCGGCCAGTCCGGGCGCCGAGTCGTAGCGGAATCGCGGCGCGAAGACCGAACGGTTCGCCAGGCGGATCACCGGCGCGGGGGTCCACCGTTGCGCCACGCGCACCGCCCACGGGCGGACCACCCATCTCGCGGCGGTCGGGATGCTAGCGGAGCGGTAGTCCGGTGCTTGACCGACGACGACAACGCGGGCCACCCGATGCGAGCGGGCGGCGAGCTCCAGCGCGATCTCGGCACCGAACGAGTGGCCGACCACCGTCGCGCCTGCGAGGTCGAGATCGTTCATCAGTGAGACCAGCGGTGCGGTGCGGGCCGCGGCGCTGAAGTCACCGTCGGCGCCGAGTTCGTGCAGGTCCACGCGGATCACCCGGAACTCGGCGACCATCCGCTCGGCGACCGCGGCGAACCAGTCGACCGAGCCCGGGATGCCGTGCAGGAACACGATCGCGGGTGCGGTGGGTTCGCCTTCGTCCACAACCAACACGTCAACCACCCTAGTCGGCGCGGCCGAGCAGTTCCTCGGTCCTCGGCACACGGCGGCATAGGCTCAGCCCATGGCTACCGCCCTGCTGTACGGCCTCGGCACCGCGGTCCCGCTGCTGATCGGGGTGGCGGTGGGGCTGCGGTGGACGCTGCCGAAAGCCGTGCTTGCGGCGATGATGGCGTTCGGTGCGGGCACGATGATCGCGGCGATCTCGCAGGAGCTCTTCGCGCCCGCCTTCCATCGCGACGGCCCACTGATCGCCGGTGCCGCGCTGTTCGCCGGCGCGGCGGTGTACGTGGTCGCCGACCATCTCATCGAGAACAAGCTCGGGCCCGCCGCGATCGGCTGGGCATTGCTGCTGGGGACCGTGCTCGACGGTGTGCCGGAGAACCTCGCGCTGGGCGTATCACTGAGCGGCGGAGCGGGTTTCGTATTGCTGGTCGCGATCGCGGCGGGCAATGTGCCCGAGGCGGTCAGCGGGGCGGTACTCATGCGCGAGCAGCACGGTTTCGAGGCGGGCCGCACGTTCGCGCTCTGGACGGCCACGGCCGCCGTGCTCGTCGCGGTGACCGTGCTCGGAAACGCCTACGCCGGCTCGGTTTCGACGACCGCGATCAGCGTGGTCCAAGCGTTCGCGGGCGGCGCCACGATCGCGGTGCTGGCCGACTCGCTCATTCCCGAGGCCTACCGCGAAGGCGGCTGGTGGGTCGGAATGGCAACCGCGGCGGGGTTCTTCGTCGCTTTTGCCATCGGCTGAACCATTCCGCCCGGTAGCGGCCAGAATTTCAGTACCGTACCGGTGGCATTATTCCGCTGGGTCGCATACGCTTCGCCGCGGATGAAAACGCCTCATGGAGGGACGAGTGATCACTCCGAACAGGCCGGAGGACGTAGCCGAAGGTCGGCACACAGTGCCATTGACCCAACTGATACACCTGATGGCGGAGTATCAGCACCTCGGCGCGCACCGTGACACCTTTCTCGCCACCCCCGCCGACGACACTTTCGTGCGCGGCTGCGGCATCGTCGCGGGCTGCATCGCCACCATCGGCGTCATCGTCGCCGCCGTGGGCGGCTGGCAAGGCGGCGTAGCGCTGCTCGTGATCGCCGCCGCACCTGTCCTGCTCGCGCTGCGCCGCGGCGTGATCAACCGGCAGAACCGCGCCGCCCGCGTCGACCTGTTCGACCACGGCGTCACCGTGTACCGCTCGGGCCAGCGTGTGGCCGGATTCCGCTGGGACAGCACCGAAGTCCGTCAGCAGGAAATCCCCTTCCACGACACCACCCCCATCGCCTACCTGCTGGAATTGTCCGGCCCCGGCGGCGTGGAGGCGACCATCGACGAAGAGGGTTTCGCCCGCGCCAGAGAATGGGCCCGCGCCATCCAATCCGCGGTCACCGCAACCCAACTCCCCGCCGCGGTAGCCGCCATAGACAACGGCGAGACAGTCCACTTCGGCGACCTCGCCCTCTCCCTCGAAGCCCTCACCTTCCGCTCCGAAGCCCTCCCCTGGGAAGACATCCAGCTCATCGACGCCCGCAGCGGCCACATCCGCATCAAGCTCTCAGGCATGTGGATGTCGCTGGCCCCCGTCAGCACCATCCCCAACTTCTACATCTTCAACGAGCTGGCGGAGAGGTTGCGACTCACACCGGTGGGCTAGCCAGCCGCCCGAGTCTCGTCGCCTCGCGGCGCCTGTGTCATCGCCATCGCCGGGTCGACTGTGCCAACGCTCTCTGCACGCGCACGCACAGCTTCTCAACGCCGTGCAGTCCTTTCGACTGTCATCCGACAACAAGACGTTCGGCACCGAAGTCCGCGATGATTTCCATGCGTCCCCCCAACGCCTCGATGTAGGCCGCGAGCGTGCGCAGTTCGCTCACAGTGACCGCAGCGCGTTCGATTGCCGACACACGTTCTTGGCGCACCTGCATTCTGGCAGCCACCTCAGCTTGCGTCAGCTTGAGCCGTTTGCGCATGTCTGCCAGTCGAACCGCACGGCTCACCGCTACGAGATGGTCAGCGCCTGCCTCGACTTCTGCCCGATCCTCCGCATCCGGAAAGAACTCCGAGAGGAAGCTATCGCGATCATAAGAATGGGTGCTGCTCATTTCTGCATCCTCTCCTTCTGGTAGATCTCGTACCGAGACTCGGCTTCGGGAATCGCCGCTCGGTACCAGTCTGTCCAGTTCCCTGCCTTGTCTCCTGCCACCAGGAGAACTGCGTTGCGCGCTGGATCGAAGACGAACAGAATTCTGATCTCACTCCTACCCGATGAACCTGGGCGCAACTCCTTCAGATTGTGAAGCTTGGAAGCCTTGATTCGGTCAACCAACGGACGGCCCAGGGCCGGGCCATCCTCTAGCAGGGCAGTAATCGCCTTGCCTATGAGAATGGCCGTCTCCCTGTCCGTCTGCCGCACGTCGTGCAGCCAATCGCGTACTTCCTCGACCATCTCCAGCCGGTAGCTCACCGCAGAGATGCTAGTCCCATAGTACGCTCATATACTAAATCCTGTGCACCAATGAAGCCCGTCGCCGAGCCGAGAACGCCGAAGGCCGGTCCACCGTGTGGTGGACCGGCCTTCGTGACTTGCGTTGGGCTAGCTGATCTTGGAGATCAGAAGTCCATGCCGCCCATGCCGCCGGTGGGGTCGCCCGCGGGGGCGGCCTTCTCCGGCTTGTCGGCGACTACTGCCTCGGTGGTGAGGAAGAGCGCGGCGATGGAGGCCGCGTTCTGCAGGGCCGAGCGGGTGACCTTGACCGGGTCGGCAACGCCGGCGGCCAGCAGGTTCTCGTAGACACCGGTGTCGGCGTTCAGGCCTTCGCCCTCGGGGAGGTTGGAGACCTTCTCGGCCACGACGCCGGGCTCGAGGCCCGCGTTGAAGGCGATCTGCTTGAGCGGGGCCGACAGCGCGACACGCACGATGTTGATACCGGTCATCTCGTCAGCGGTCAGACCGCTGAAGCCGTCGAGCGCGGGGGCGGCCTGCAGCAGCGCGACGCCACCACCGGCAACGATGCCCTCTTCGACGGCGGCCTTGGCGTTGCGCACGGCATCTTCGATGCGGTGCTTGCGCTCCTTGAGCTCGACCTCGGTAGCGGCACCGGCCTTGATCACCGCAACGCCGCCGGCCAGCTTGGCCAGACGTTCCTGCAGCTTCTCACGGTCGTAGTCCGAATCCGAGGACTCGATCTCGGCGCGGATCTGCGCCACGCGGCCCTTGATGGCCTCCGCGTCGCCCGCACCCTCGACGATGGTGGTCTCGTCCTTGGTGATGACGACCTTGCGCGCGGTGCCGAGCAGCTCGATGCCGGCGGTCTCCAGGGAGAGGCCGACCTCTTCGCTGATGACCTCGCCACCGGTGAGGATGGCGATATCGGCCAGCTGGGCCTTGCGACGGTCACCGAAGCCCGGCGCCTTGACGGCGACGGACTTGAAGGTGCCACGGATCTTGTTCACGACCAGGGTCGACAGGGCTTCGCCCTCGACGTCCTCGGCGATGATCAGCAGCGGCTTGCCGGCCTGGATGACCTTTTCGAGCAGGGGCAGAAGATCTTTGACAGTCGAGATCTTGGACGAGACGAGCAGGATGTACGGATCCTCGAGGACCGCTTCCTGACGCTCGGGGTCGGTCACGAAGTAACCGGAGATGTAGCCCTTGTCGAAGCGCATACCCTCGGTGAGCTCCAGCTGGAGCCCGAAGGTGTTGCTCTCCTCGACGGTGATGACACCTTCCTTGCCGACCTTGTCCATCGCCTCGGCGATGAGCTGGCCGATGGCCGGGTCGCCCGCGGAGATACCAGCGGTGGCGGCGATCTGCTCCTTGGTGTCGATCTCCTTGGCGGAGTCGAGCAGCTTGGCGGTGACGGCCTCGACGGCCTTCTCGATGCCGCGCTTGAGGCCGAGCGGGTTCGCGCCGGCCGCGACGTTGCGCAGACCTTCACGCACGAGCGCCTGGGCGAGCACGGTAGCGGTGGTCGTACCGTCGCCCGCGACGTCGTCGGTCTTCTTGGCGACTTCCTTGACCAGCTCGGCGCCGATCTTCTCGTACGGGTCCTCGAGGTCGATCTCCTTGGCGATGGACACACCATCGTTGGTGATCGTGGGGGCGCCCCACTTCTTCTCGAGCACGACGTTGCGACCCTTCGGGCCCAGCGTCACCTTGACAGCGTCGGCGAGGGCGTTCAGACCCCGCTCGAGACCGCGACGGGCCTCTTCGTCGTACGCAATTGTCTTGGCCATTGCGTTGAGATCCTCCACATGTCTATGGCTGACACACGAGACGACCACAGGTTGGATCGCCCCAAAAGTTACGCCGGCCAGGTGCGGTGCCCGCGACGGACGACCGAGGGTGTCGATGGAACCCGATCTCACCGTCCCGACCTAGCACTCAACAGTCACGAGTGCCAAGGCCATTTTTAGCACTCAGGTGGTGAGAGTGCAAGGTCGCCGGGTCAGGCTAGCCCTGCGCCGAGTCGTCCTGCGCCGAAGCCAGGAACTGATTCAGCAGCTCCACGAGTTCGGCCTCGACTACCGCCTTGTCAAGGCCCAGACCGCTGAGTACGCCCGCGCCGTTCTCCTGTTCGAGCAACGCCAGCAGGATGTGTTCGGTGCCGATGTAGTTGTGGCCGAGGCGAAGCGCCTCGCGAAAGGTGAGCTCGAGGACCTTCTTCGTGTCGCCGTCGAACGGGATGAGAGCGGGCACGTCGCCGTCGGCGGCGGGCAGCGACGCGGTCGCGGCATCGCGCACCGCGTCGAGCGCGACGCCCCTGGCGATGATCTCGCGGGCCGCCAGACCCTCCGGCTGACCGATCAGGCCGAGGATCAGATGGCCGAGTGCGATCTGACTGCTACCCGAGGCGCGAGCCGCCTCCTGCGACCCGACGACCACCTCCCGGGCTCGGTCGGTGAACTTGGCGAAGCCGGCCTGCGGGTCCATGGCGGCCGTGTCGCTCGGCCCCTTGGGCACGAATCGTTTCTGTACGGCCTGCTTGCTGACGCCCATGCTGGCGCCGATGTCGGTCCAGGAGGCGCCGGAGCGGCGAGCCTGGTCGACGAAGTGGCCGATCAGGTGGTCGGCGGTCTCGCCGAGGTGATTGGCGG
>JACIXH010000132.1 GCA_014360565.1 Nocardia sp. | reverse complement strand
GGATCTGCTGTGGCCCCTGGGTGAGGGTGTCGGTGGGCAATTGCAGAATGCGGAACCTGCCGTAGTCCTCGGGGTCGGAGCCCACCGAGATGTAGGCGGAGAGGAACTCGCGGTTGAAGCCCACCATCGCACTGGCCAGCCGGAACGACGGTGCGGCATCGTCGGGTTCGCCGGTCAGCACGTAGAAGGGCGGCTGTTGCGGATTGGCTTCCACGGTCGGATCGCTGGGTACCGACCAGAAGGCGTTGTTGGTGAAGAACTCTCGTGGCTCGTCCACGTGGTAGCGGGCCAGCAGTTGGCGCTGGATGGTGAACAGGTCCTCCGGGTACCGGAAGTGCGCGCGCAGTTCGTCGCTGATCGCCGTCTCGGGTTCGACGGTGCCGGGAAATACCCGCATCCAGGTCGCCAGCACCGGGTCGTCGGTGTCGACCTGGTACAGCGTCACCGTGCCGTCGTAGGCGTCGACGGTGGCTTTGACCGAGTTGCGCGCGTAGGAGATTTCGCGTGGATTGCGCAGCAGGCCGCCGTCGTCGTCGCGAGCGAGCGCTTCGAGCGAGGTCTTGGCCGCGTAGGGGTAGCCGTCGATGGTGGTGTAGGCGTCGATGATCCAGACGATCCGGCCGTCGACGACCGCCGGATAGGGATTGTTGTCGACGGTCAGCCACGGGGCGACGAGTTCGACGCGTTCGCTCGGGTCGCGATGAAAGATGATCTTGGAATCGGCGCCGATCGCCTTGGAGAAAAGGATGTTGCGCTCGGCGTAGGTGGCCGAGAAGGCCAGCCGGTTGAACCAGTTGCCGATCGGTACACCGCCCGCGCCGGTGTAGGTGTACTTGGTGGTGTCGGTGTCGTACTCGCGTGGGCTGGTTCCGCCGCCGACGATGGCGTAGTCCGGGTCGGCGGCGGCGATCACCTCGCCGAAGTAGATCCGCGGCTGCTGCACCGGGATCACCTGTTCGGTGTGCTGGGAGGCGATATCGCTCACCGCGTAGATCGGATACCCGCTGTTGCCCGCGGCGCTGTCGACCGCCGCGTCGGTGACGGCCGCGTTGACCCGGTTGGCCGGCGCCGCGACGAACCCGTCGCCGTGGGTGTAGACGGTGTGGCGATTGACCCAGTGCGACTGGTTGCCGCTGAGCGCGCTCGGGGTCAGTTCCCTGGCCGTGACGATGTAATCGCGCAGGTCACCATCGATGCGGTAGCGGTCCAGATCCAGGTGTTCCGGGAAGCTGTAGAAGTTCTTCAGCTGTTGCTGCTGGGTGAACGTGCGCGACAGGACCGCCGGGTCGAGCAACCGGAGGTTCGCGATCGTGGTCGCGTCAGCGGGGACCTCGGGCGGTGGCGTGGTGCCGACCCCGGGATAGGACTGGTAGTCGACGAGATCGCCGCCGATCTGGTACGCCTGCCGGGTCGCGGCGATATTGCGTTCGATGTAGGGGCTCTCCATGTCGGCGGCATTCGGGCGCACCGAGAACTGTTCGACGGCCAGCGGCCACGCGCCGCCTGCCACCAGCGACGACACCAGCAGCAGCGCCGCGGCCATCGCGGGGACGCGCAGGTCGCGCACGATCAGGGCCGAGAAGACCGCGGCGGCGCAGATCAGGGCGATCGCGAACAGGATGAACCGGGCGGGCAGAACGGCATTGATGTCGGTGTAGCCGGCTCCCGCGAAGGTCGGTTCGCGGCGATCACTCGACAGCAGGGCGTACCGGTCGAGCCAGTAGGCAACCGCTTTCAACACGAAGAACAGCCCGAGGAGCACCGCGAGCTGCACGCGAGCCGCGTTGATGACGCTGACCGACTTGTCGGCGGCCCGGATCCCGCCGAACAGGTAGTGCGTCGCGAGGCAGGCCAGAAACATGATGACCACAGCGGCGAACAGCCAGCTCAGCACCAGCCGGTAGAACGGTAGCTCGAAGACGAAGAACCCGATGTCGTTGCCGAATTCGGGGTCGCGCACGCCGAATGTCCCACCGCGCAGGAACAACTGGACGGTCTCCCACCGGGATTGGCCGATCAGTCCACCCAGCAGGCCGACCGTCACTGCGACACCCGCACCGATCCGCAGCGGCCACCGAGCCACCAGCCGCCGATAGTCGCCGAGCGGGTCGCCGGGGAGCGTGCCGAGGCCGAAGATCGGGCGAGCGCGATAGGCCAGCCACAGCGTGGCGAACAGCGCGCCACCGAGGAACATCGTGATGACCACGAACAGCGTCAGTCTTGTGATCAGCACCGTCGACCAGACGTTGCGGTAGCCGACTTCGCCGAACCACAACCAGCTCACGTAGGTGTTGATCAGACGCGGCATGGTCAGCAGGAGCACGAACAACACCGCGACTGCCGTTATCAGCCGACGCGGACCCCGGAATGATTGTCGCGAGGCGGAGGCCTCCGGTGCGCTCATGTGTCACTCCCGTGACCACGCCGATCACTCGACCGACACCGGCCACCTCCGTCCGATTCTACGCGGCCGAACTCGCCGATCCCGCGGTTCGGGCCCGCACGTCGCCGCTATCCTCCCGCGCGGCGACGGAACGTCCGCTTGCCGCCCGCTTGCGCATGCGTGCCACGCACTTTGGCGGAACTCTGGGCCGCCCCGCTCGTGGCGGAGTGGCCGTTCTTGCGCTCGAGTGCCTCGCGAAACTTCCGCTTGGTCGCCTCTTCCGGGGTTTCGTTCACGTCACCGGATTGTTGTGCGGAGACTTCCAGTTCATCGGACATGCCTACAGCCTGCCACCTCAGCGCACGTTCGAACACCATCGGCAGGACCATCGCCCTGCCCGCCGGGGCCCCTCGGTACGATCCACCGATGCGGGGCAGGCCAGGAGGGACGTGGCTTTGATCGAAGTATGGGGTGCGCGGGTCGCGGTCCGGTATGCGCAAGGGCGGCTGGTGACGACGCCGCTGCGCGCGGACAACGAGACAGCGCTCGATGTCGGCGTGGCCGAGCTGGCCAGGATCGCGCTCGCGACCACCGAGGACGGGCAGATGGCGCTGCTGCTGTTCTTCCGGTCGGCGCAGTTCGTGGCGAACGGGGAGCCGACGGATCGGCATCCGGTACCGGTGTACCTCGAGACCGGTTTGCGCGAACAGGCGCAGGCGCTGATCAGAGCGGTCGAACGCGACCTCGTCAGTTTACGCAGGGTGTTCCCACCTCGCCCGCATCTCGTTCCGCCACAACCGGTTCAGGGTGCGAATGGCCGGCAGCGTCCCGATGTTAGGGCAGCAGCACAGCGAATGCGGCACGCGGGCAATTCCTTACGTGAGATCGATATCCTGCACAGTTGCGCCCGCCCCGACGAGTACGTCCTCGAACTGGCCCAGGCCGGCCACGAGGGGGCGCCCGGACTGGTCGCGATCACCACCCTGCGCCTGCTGTTCGTCTCCGCGTGGGCCGTGTACGAATTCCCGGTCTCGGTGCTCATCGGAGCCGAAGTGCTCGTCGTCCCCGAACAGGTTGCGACTTTGCGTATTTCGGGCGCGGGCGCTGAACTCGACTTCGTCGACTGGGAACCGGCCGACTTCACCCGCATCGCCGAGGCCGTCCGCCTCGCCTGCGAAATCGAGCACGTCGACGGGTCCATCGCCCAGTCGATGCCCTCCTCGGCCGATCTCTTCGGCGAATGGCAACTGCTGGTGGAGCGCCGCAAATTGGGGATGGTCGCCGACGATCTGTTCCGCCGTCAAGCTGTCGGCATCATGCTGACGATGCCGGGCTGAAGACCGGCGCACCTGGATGCAGGGCCACCCGCCGCCACGGACTCGACGGCCGCAGGTGCAGCCCCGCGATCATCCGGCGTCGTTCGGCCACTTGGATTTTCGCTGCCGACAAGTCCTGGGTCGCCGCCCAGAAGATCGCCCCGGTGAGAAACCCGTCGCCGAACTGACGCCAGTTGCGATAGTGCTGCCGAGCCCGATCCAGCCCCGTCAGCATGTGCTCCCACGCCTGGTCCTCGGTCAGATAGCCTGCCGTGCAGGCGGCGCGGGCGATGAACACCAGCCGAGCCAGATCCCATGCGGTAGCGTCGATTTGCAGCGGTGTCGGCAGACTGTCGGTGATGCCGAGCTTGATGGCCTGCAGCCACGCGTCGTAGTCGCGATCGATGCCCGCGGGCCCGCGATAGCCACGGAAACCCGAGAGCGTGTGCAGGAATTCGCGATGCTCATCGGCCAACCCGGACCGGTCGACCCGCCCGGTATCGGTCGCCGCCATGACAGCAAGCGGATGCACGAGTTCGAACAGCGGCGCGTGCATCCCGGCCAGCAATCGCCGCACTGTGTCGTGCGCGTCCTCGGCATTGTCGACCCCCCACGACTCGTGCAGCCCCTCGATCGCGGTCTCGCGCCGCGTCGAGGTGCTCTCGGGTTCCTCCGGCACGAACGCGACCCCATCACACTGCGCACCCCAGCTGCGCCCGTAATAGGCGCCGACGGCCAGCGCCCGGATCCGGTCGTCGTCGACGGTGGCCCCCGACCACACATCGGGCTCGACATCGATGTCGGCGCCGGGGAAGCCCGCCACGCGCGGTCGTCCACCCTGCACTGATGCTGTCGGTTGCATGTGGCACCCCTCTGCCGTGCGAACGTCGTGCCGCCAGATCTTACGGGGGGTCGATCGCGGTGCCGGTGGCTGGGACCGACCAGGTAGTACGTCGCCGGGGCAGTCGGGGTGTCGGTGGGTGGGGCTAGCGTCGAACGGGTGGAGCTGTACCGGGAACGCGAATCGCGGCTGGATCGAGCGGTGGTCTGGTCGCGGACGGTGCCTGCTCATCCGGGTCCGGTCACCGTTTTTCCGGATGGGTGTATGGATCTGATCTGGACCGAGGGCACGCTGATGGTGGCGGGTCCGGACAGTCGCGCGTTCGTTGCGCCGACCGCGCGGGCGAGCGAATTCGTCGGCATCAGGTTCGCACCGGGTACCGCGCCTACGTTGCTCGGGATTCCGGCGGTAGAACTGCTGAATCAGCGGGTCGACCTGGCCGCGGTGGCCTCGACGCGCACCACGCGTGAGCTCGTCGACCGGGTCGACAACGCGCCCGACCGCGTGGCAGCGCTGGAAGCGATCGCATTACGATTCGCCGCCGAGAAAGGCCCATCCGATCCGGCGCTCATCGCCGTCGTCGATGCGCTGTCGGCAGGCTCCACCGTCGCCGACACTGCCGCGGAGACGGGCATGTCGGCCAGAATGTTGCACCGGCGGTCCCTGGCCGCCTTCGGCTACGGACCCAAGATGCTGGCCCGTATTCTGCGTTTTCAGCGTGCGCTCGAGGCTGTTCGCACCGGCGTCGCGCCCGCGCGAATCGCCGCGACAACCGGGTTCGCCGACCAAGCGCACCTGTCGCGCGAGTTTCGTGACCTGGCCGGATGCTCGGTTCGGGCCTTACAGATCAGCCCTTCGGCGCCCGGAAAGTCTCATTCGAAATAATCGTGACAGAGGGTTACGCTCACAGAGCACGCCCCGTCGCAAGTGCTTAGGCAAGCCCGAACACCGACGAGAGGATGTGACCTGATGATCGATGAATCCGTGTACTCCACGCTCCGTATCGAGGCTGAGCGAGATGAAATCCGTCGGCTCGTCGTCGGCGCAGTCATCGTCCGTCATCATCGAGTGCTCATCCTGCGCCGCCGACGATCAGATTTCCTGAGTGGCCGATGGGAGTTGCCCAGCGGCGTCGTCGAGCCGGGTGAGGCGCTCGGCGAAGCACTGGCCCGCAAAGTCGCGGAGAACACCGGCCTAGAGGTCACCGGAGTCAGCGACTACCTCGGCGATTTCGACTACCTGACCGGCGAAGGCGCCCGCACCAGACAGTTCACCTTCGTGGTCGACGTGGCCGCGACGGGGCCGGTGACCCTCACCGACCACGACGCGCACCTGTGGACGAGGCTGACCGGAGAACCCCCGGTCAGCGATGAGGTCCGTGAGATCCTCGGCCGCTATCAGCAGCGCCTGCGCGACCCCCACGGCTGGTCGGCCTACTCGGCGGGCAACGGCGCGTAGAGATCGATCCCGTGGCCGTCGGGGTCGGCGAGCGTGGCGTAGCGCTGGCCCCAGAAGGCATCCCACGGTGGGAGTTCCCCGTGATGGCCGGCGTCGACGAGTTCGGCGTAGAGCTTGTCGACTTCGGCCGGATCGGCACAGCGAAACGCGAGACTGCTGCGGCCCGGTCCGGTCGGTGGCTGCCAGCCGGGCGTGAAGGACGCGATCACGACCTCGGTGTCCAGTGCCAGCCGCAGGCCCGCGTCGGTGACGGCCTCGGCATGCTCCTGCGATTCGGCGCCGTCCGGAAAGACCAGCCCCAGTCTGCGGTAGAAGGCCACCGAAGCGGCCATATCGGAAACGACAACGGAGACGACATCGAGCTGTGGAGTCATATTCGCAGCGTAGACAGGGGTATCCGGCGAAGTCTTGAAGAAATCGGACGCGGTGCCTGCAGCCGTCTGATCGGCGCGCCTAGCGCGCGGGCACCGGCAGCAGCTCCGCGATCAGATTGCCGATCAGGATCTGCAGGTGGTCGCGAATGCCGCGAACCACCTCGATCGGCTGCCCGGCCGGATCCGGCAGTACCCAGTCGCGATAGCTGATTCCCGGAAAGTACGGGCACACCTCGCCGCAGCCCATCGTGACCACCACGTCCGAGAGGCCGACGACGTCGTCGGTGAGCGGTGCGGGCCGGACGCCCGCGATGTCGATCCCGATCTCGGCCATGGCCGCCACCGCGGCGGGATTCACCGCGGGTGCCGGATCGCTGCCTGCGGTTCGCACCCCGATCCGGTCACCGGCCATGGCGCGCAGAAAGCCCGCGGCCATCTGTGACCGGCCCGCGTTGTGGACGCAGACGAACAACACTGTGGGAGTGTGGGCCATGGTCGCCCTTTCGGCGCAGGGGCGAAGTGCTTGTGGCACTTCAAATATCACCCGCCATCATTGCATCAGCGTGCTGCGGCAAGGACTCTGCGGGCGAACCGGCGACACTGTTGTCCGAGCAGTGTCCGCGCGGACTGGTTCAGTCGAGCGAGCCCAGCACGCGATGGACGTAGTCGTTGGCGAATACGCCCGTGGGATCCAAGCGCCGCCGCACCGCGGTGAAGCGGTCCCATTCGGGGTAGCGCGAGCGCAGCGTCTCGGCGGTCTGGAAGTGGCGTTTGCCCCAGTGTGGCCGGCCGTCGTAGGTATCGAACACGGCCTCGCACGCGCGGAAATACGGTTCCCACACCATGCCCTGATACTGATGCACCGCGATGTAGCAGGTCTCGCGTCCGCCGGCAGGGGACAGGAAGGCGTCGTCGGGCGCGACCCAGCGCACCTCGATCGGCATCGGCGTGCCGAATTGTCTTCCCAGTTCCAGGATCTCGCGAATCGCCTCAGCGGCGTGCGCACGCGGGATCGCGTATTCCATCTCGTTGAACTTCACCAGTCGCGGGGTGGAGAACACCCGGTAGGAACGGTCGACCTGGCGATTGTTGCTGCCTGCGAGGGTGGCGGCGCGGTGAATCATGGGGATGGCGGCCGGAATTCGCCGACCGAGCTTGCACATGCCGCCGTAGACATGATTGGCGATCAGGATGTCGTTGATCCATTCGCTCACGGTGCCGCGCGGCTGTTCCGGAGATGCGCTGCGGTTGATGGACTTGGTCATCGCGGTCGCGCTGTGCGGGAAGGCGAAGAAGTCGAAATGGTCGCTGCCGTCGGCGAATTCATCGATGTGGTCGAGCACCTCGTCCACCGGCACCGGCGCCTCCACGCATTCCAGCACGAATGACGGCTCGAGCTGCAACGTCGCCGCCGTGACGATGCCGAGCGCGCCGACACTGACCCGCGCCGCCTTCCAGCCGTCGGGATCGGTCTGCTCGTTGAGTTCGGCCCGGGTGCCGTCGGCCGCCAGCACCTCCACCGAGTGCAGCGCCGCGGAAATGTTCTGCAGCCGGGAGCCGGTGCCGTGCGTGGCGGTGGCGGTCGCGCCCGCGAGGCTTTGGGTATCGATGTCGCCGAGATTGGGGAAGGCCAGGCCGTGCCCGTGCAGCAGCGGGCTCGCCGCGTGCAACGAGATGCCCGCTTCCACGCGTACCTGCCCGGTGGCGGTGTCGATGTCGAGAACTTTGTCCAGGCCGCTGAGGTCGATCAGCGTGCCGTCGGTGAGCACCGCATCGGTGAACGAGTGGCCCGATCCGGCGACGCGCACGGTCCGCCCCGCAGCGGCCGATTCGGTCACGATCGCGGCCAATTCCTCGACGTCGCGTGGGGCGGCGACGACGGCGGGTGTGCAGCGCTGCTGGCCTGCCCAGTTCACCCAGGTGTTCTTGGTCATGTGTCCAACTGTAGAGGATGCGCTGTGACGCGCGCTACTACTGGGACGGGTTCGGACTCAGCGACGGCGGCCGAGGCAGCCGGCGGCCTTGGCCTGCTCGACCTCCTCGTTGGTCAACGGCGCGACCAGCAGTGGCCTGCGCGGCACCGCGTCGGTACGCACGCCGTTGAGCGCGAAGGCCATATACCGTTGCCACACTTCGGAATTGATCGGACCGGCGAATTCGGCGATGGCACTGACCATGTGGATCAGCGCAAAGAAGTCGGAGGTGGCGATGTCGGCGTCCACGACGCCCGCATCGCGTGCGCGATCGATGATCGCGCTGATCGAGGGGTGGATCCGGTCACGCAACTCGACGAATCGGGCCGGATCTTCCTCGAGTTCGAGCATTACCTCGCCGAAGCCCCGGTTGGTCGCCAGGTGTTTGCACGCGCTCTCGAAGAACTCGACGAGCCCGAGCCAGGCGTCGGGGTTGGACAGGGCGTCCTCGGCTGCATCCGCGAAATCCTTGACGTGCTGGTCGAAGACCTCGGCGATGAGTTCCTTCTTGTTGGCGAAGCGCCGGTACACCGTGCCGACGCCGACGCCCGCGCGCTCGGCGACATCGTCGAGGGTGATCTCGAGGCCGTGATCGGCAAACAGCTCGCGGGCGGCCTCGACGATGCGTTGCTGATTGCGGGCGGCGTCGGCGCGCAGCCTGCGGGGTGGAGTGGCAGTCGTCGTGGCGTGATTCACAAGTACATCCTATCAATCCGGGGATTAAGTGGAGGTCGTTTCTCCGTTAATCTGGTAGCTTCGAATGAAGCGGAGGCGGTATCTCCGATTGTGCCACCGAAATCCATCCGCAGCCTTACAAGGGGAGTTATGACCACCACACTCGACACTGGGCCGAAGAGCTCCGCAGACACCGGTCGTCGCGGCTCACACGCCCTGCGCTGGTGGGTGCTTGCCGTACTCGGCATCGCCCAGCTGATGGTCGTGCTCGATGCGACGATCGTCAATATCGCGCTGCCCGCGGCCCAGGCCGACCTCGGCTTCGGCGACGGTGACCGGCAATGGGTCATCACCGGTTACGCCCTCGCCTTCGGCAGCCTGCTGCTGCTCGGTGGCAGACTCAGCGACCTGTTCGGTCGCCGCAACACCTTCATCGTCGGCCTGATCGGCTTCGCGGTGGCCTCGGCCATCGGCGGCGCGGCCACCAGCTTCGAGATGCTCGTCGCGGCCCGCGTCGGCCAGGGTGTGTTCGGCGCGCTGCTCGCGCCCGCCGCGCTCTCGCTGCTCACGGTCACCTTCACCGAACCCAAGGAACGAGCCAAGGCGTTCGGCATCTTCGGCGCCGTGGCCGGTACCGGTGGCGCGATCGGTCTGCTGCTCGGTGGCGTGCTCACCGAATGGGCGTCGTGGCGCTGGGCAATGTATGTGAACCTGATCTTCGCCGCCGTCGCGCTCGTCGGCGCCGTGCTCCTGCTCGCCAAGCACGTCGCGACCTCGCGGCCCAAGCTCGACTGGACCGGCACCGTCGCCGTCACCATCGCGCTGTTCGCCATCGTCTACGGCTTCTCGCACGCCGAGTCCAACGGCTGGAGCGACCCGGCCACGCTGGCCTTCCTGATCGGCGGCGCCGTGCTGCTCGCGGCTTTCGTGTGGATCGAGACCAAGGTCGCGCATCCGTTGCTGCCGCTGCGCATCGTCGCCGACCGCACCCGTGGCGCGTCGTACCTGACCGTGTTCATCATGGGCATCGGCATGTTCGCGATCTTCCTGTTCCTCACCTACTACATGCAGCTGACCCTGGCCTACACGCCGATCGTGACCGGTCTGGCGTTCCTGCCGATGGTGGCGGGCATGGTGGTCTCCTCGACCACCGCGCCGTCGCTGCTGCTGCCCAAGGTCGGACCCAAGGTCGTCATCAGCGGTGGCTTCCTGGTCGCCGCGGCAGGCATGCTGTGGCTGACCCAGATCGGTCTCGACTCCGGTTACGTCACCCACATCCTGCCCGCGCTGGTGCTGCTGGGTCTCGGACTCGGTGGTGCGATGTCGGTCGCGTTCCAGGGCTCGACCGCAGGTGTGCAGCACGAAGACGCCGGCGTCGCCTCGGCGATGGTCAACACCAGCCAGCAGGTCGGTGGTTCCATCGGCACCGCGCTGCTCAGCACCATCGCGGCCTCGGCGATGACCGACTACGTGTCGTCGCATCAGCCGGGCCCGCTCACCGTGGCGCAGGGCGCTATCGAGAGCTACACCACCAGCTTCTGGTGGGCGACGGCCACTTTCGTGGTCGGTGCGATCGTGATCGCCGTGCTCATGCCGAACACCGTGCCCGCCCCGGCCGAAGGCGAGCCGGTGCTGGCGCACTGATCCACCCACCTCGCGAAACGATGGCCCGAACCGACAAGCGGTTCGGGCCATCGCCGTTCGCCGGCGCGGTCTGCTGAAAGTTTGCCGCGACCGCACCGCGCGCCTTAGTGTCGGTGGGTCTCGATACCATGAATCCGGCAACGACCACCGAACGGATCGGCCAACGGGAGGGGAGTGCATGACATCGCGACCCCCGGCGCTCGATCCGGCCGTACTCGCGGCGATCTCGGTGGGAGGGGGGCTCGGTGCCGTCGCACGTTTCGGCATCGGTCAGTGGTGGCCGGTCCCGGTCGGCCGATTCCCGTGGTCGACGTTGACGGTGAATGTGGTCGGCTGCTTCGCGATCGGCGTGCTGATGGTCGTGGTCACCGAACTCGTCGACGCACCGAAACTGGTGCGGCCGTTCCTGGGAATCGGTGTGCTGGGCGGCTTCACGACCTTCTCCACCTATAGCCTCGAGATTCGTAGACTCGTCAACACCGGTGCGACGGGCACAGCGGTGTCCTACCTCGGTCTGTCGGTGCTCGCCGCGCTCGCCGCTGTGGCGACCGCCATGATCGCGACCCGGTGGGTAGCGCGGAGGGGGACCGCATGAATTCGACGACGGAAGGGGGCGAGCCGATGGTCGAGAGATGGGCTGCCACATGGGGAGGCGCGGCATGACGGTGGCGCTGGTGATGGCAGGCGGCATGCTCGGCGCGCCCGCTCGATACCTGATCGACCGGCGGATGTCGGTGTGGTTTCCGACTGGGCTGCCATGGGGCACGCTAACCGTTAACATTGTCGGTTCGGCGTTGCTCGGGGGCTTGATCGGCGCGAGTGCGGGCAGTGCGCTGCTGGCATTCGCGGCAACCGGCTTCTGTGGTGCGCTGACCACGTTCAGCACGTTCGGGTACGAGACGATCCGTCTGGTAACCGAGGGCGCCTACGTGTATGCCGTGGGCAACGTCGTGATCAGCGTCGCGGCGAGCCTGGCCGCGGTATATGCCGCCGCGTCCCTGACCCAGTGGTTGTGCGCATGATTCTCATGACCAGCCGCGCGCAGCCGACACGGAAGGGAACACCCACCATGGCCCACGATCGCGCCGGACGGCCTGCCCGCCCGACCGACCTGGTGGACATCGCCCACCTGGTCACCGCGTACTACAGCCTCGTCCCCGATCCGGACGAGCCGAGCCAGCAGGTGGTGTTCGGCACCTCGGGTCACCGTGGCTCCAGCGAGGACAGCGCGTTCAACGAGGCCCACATCATGGCGATGACGCAGGCGATCGTCGAATACCGCGCCACCCGCGACATCACCGGCCCGGTCTACCTCGCGCGCGACACCCATGCCCTGTCCGAGCCTGCCTGGACGACCGCAGTCGAGGTCCTCGCGGGCAACGACGTCACCGCCGTGATCGACGCCCGTGGCCGCTACACGCCCACGCCCGCGCTGAGTCACGCTGTGCTGCGCCACAATCGCGGCGGCACCAAGCATCAGGCCGACGGCATCGTGGTCACCCCCTCGCACAACCCGCCGCGCGACGGCGGCTTCAAATACAACCCACCGCATGGTGGCCCCGCCGATACCAAGGCCACCGACGCCATCGCCGCGCGTGCCAACGAACTGCTGCGCGGCGGACTCGCCGAGGTCAAGCGGGTCTCGTTCGACCAGGCGATGCATTCGCACGTCGAGCGCTACGACTACCTCGACCGCTATGTCGGCGATCTGCCGAACGCGTTGAACCTGGACGCGATTCGCGGCGCGGGTATCCGCATGGGCGCCGACCCGATGGGCGGCGCGAGCGTGGACTACTGGGAGGAGATCGGACAGCGCTTCGATCTCGAGCTCGAGGTCGTCAACCCGTTCGTCGACCCCACCTGGCGTTTCATGACCCTCGATAGCGACGGCCAGATCCGGATGGACCCGTCCTCACGTCACGCCATGGCCGCGCTGGTCGGCATCAAGGACGACTACGACATCTCCACCGGCAACGACGCCGACGCCGACCGGCACGGCATCGTCACCCCCGACGGTGGCCTGATGAACCCCAACCACTTCCTGTCCGTCGCGATCGAATACCTCGTCGCGAACCGGATGTGGTGGGACGCGCTCACCAAGATCGGCAAAACCGTCGTCACCTCGTCCATGGTTGACAGGGTGGTCGGTGTGCTCGGCCGCGACGTGCACGAGGTCCCGGTCGGATTCAAGTGGTTCGTGCCCGGATTGTTCAGTGGCAGTTTGGCTTTCGGTGGTGAGGAGAGCGCGGGCGCGTCCTTCCTGCGGATGGACGGCACCGTGTGGACCACCGACAAGGACGGCATCCTGCTCGCCCTGCTCGCCGCCGAGATCGCCGCCGTCACCGGCCAGACCCCCTCTGCCAGGTACGGCGAACTCGAACGCCAGTACGGCAGTCCCGCCTACGCGCGCATCGACGCCGCCGCCACCAGCGAGCAGAAGGCCAAGCTCGCGCGCCTGACTCCCGAAGCCGTCACCGGCACCGAGATCGCGGGCGAGGAGATCACCGGCATCCTCACCACCGCGCGCGGCAACGGCGCGCCGCTGGGCGGGCTGAAGGTGACCACGGAGAACGCCTGGTTCGCCGCGCGCCCCTCCGGCACCGAGGACAAATACAAGATCTACGCCGAGTCGTTCCTCGGCCCTGAACATCTCACGCAGGTCCAGGCTGCGGCCGAGGAGATGGTGAACCAGGCGCTGAGCGAGTGAGCGCTCCGGCCAAAGTCCGGCTACCCGCCGAGATCTGGGTACTGATCGCGGCAGCCTTCGTGATCGCGCTCGGTTTCGGCCTCGTCGCCCCCGTGCTGCCGCAGTACGCGCGCGAGTTCGGGGTCGGCATCGCGGCGGCATCGGCGATCGTGAGTGCGTTCGCGTTGATGCGGTTGTTGTTCGCCCCCGCCAGTGGGCGGCTCGTGCAGAAATTGGGCGAGCGGCGCGTGTATCTGGCGGGCATCGTGATCGTGGCGGTCTCGACCGGTGCGTGCGCGCTGGCACAGACGTATTGGCAACTGCTGGTGCTGCGTTCGCTCGGCGGCATCGGGTCCACGATGTTCACGGTGTCGTCGATGGCGCTGATCATCCGGGTGTCGCCGCCTGCCGCGCGCGGCCGGGTGTCGGGGGTCTACTCGACGAGTTTCCTCATCGGGTCGCTGTTCGGTCCGTTGGTCGGCAGCAGCCTGGCCGGCTTCGGCCTGCGCACGCCCTTCGTCATCTATATGGCCGCGCTGCTCATCGTGTGCGCGATCGTCTTCTTCGGCCTGCGCGAATCGCCTGTGCTCGCCCCGGCAGACGGCGCCGCGCCCATCGAATTCACGTTCCGCCAGGGGTGGGCAGAACCCGCTTACCGAGCGGTGCTGCTGTCGAGTTTCGCCGGCGGTATCGCCGTGTTCGGTGTGCGGATGGCGTTTGTGCCGTTGCTCGTCGTGGAGACGTTGCATCAGGAAGTAGGCATGGCGGGCGTGGCATTGACGGTGTTCGCCGCAGGCAATGCGGCGGTGCTGTTCTTGTCGGGTCGGCTGTCCGACCGCTTCGGTCGCAAACCGTTCCTGATCGCCGGGTCTGCCATCTGCGCGCTCGGCACCGGTGCGCTCGGCTTCGCGCCGAACATCGGGTGGTTCCTGGTCGCGTCGTTCATCGCGGGTGTGGGGTCCGGAATGTTCAGCCCCGTGCAGCAGGCCGCGCTGGCCGATGTGATCGGTTCGCGCGCACGTGGTGGGCCGGTGCTCGCCGCGTTCCAGATGGCGGCGGATCTGGGCACCGTACTCGGGCCGATCGTCATCGGCTGGCTGGCCGAACGCACCTCGTTCGGTGTCGGAATGGCGGTCACCGGCGCGGTGCTGGCGGTGTCGGCGGCGGTGTGGACGTTGACGCCGGAGCCATCGCGGATCATTCATCCCGAGGATCCGGAGCACCCCGATCACGCGGGCGACGGCATCGACCCACAGTGCAGCTGTGACGGCAGCCCCGACGGCGTGCCGGTGGTGCGCGACGGCATGATCCCGGCGGGCAGGCGCAATGATTACGGCAAGCCGCAGTAGCTGGTCAGTGCCGTTTCGGCGTGCCCGGGCGGCGTGCCCGTAGCGACTCGAGGCAGAGTGGACGGGTGAGCACAGCCGGTTCTTCGCACAATCCGCGCCCAGTATCCAGCAACACCACCTACGCGCTGGGCGCGGTGGCGATCGTCCTGATCGGACTGATCGTGTTCGCCGCCTACAAGTGGAGCGCGGAGCCGCCGCCCGCGGTACGCAACGAGGGTTACGGCCCCGTGCGCGAGGCCGCCGTGCAGGTCACCACCACGCCCGAAGGCGTCATCCGCCTCGGCCGCCCCGACGCCACCGCCACCGTCGACCTCTTCGAAGATCCCATCTGCCCCGCGTGCGGCGCGATGGAAACCGCCTTCGGCCAGGAACTCGCCCAGAAGATCGACGAAGGCAAGCTCGCGGTGAACTACCACCTCGTCACCTTCCTCGACCCCCAGTCCAGGAGCAAGGACTACTCCACCCGTGCGACGGCGGCGAGTCTGTGTGTAGCCCAAACAGGTTCAGGCCCCACCTACAGCAAATTCCACGAGGCCCTGTTCACGAAGAAGCAGCCCGAAGAAGGCGCCTCCGACCTGAGCAACCCCGCCCTGGCCACGCTCGCCACCGAATCCGGCGCCCCCGAATCGGTCGCCGCCTGCATCACCAACGCCACGATGAACGACGCAGCGAAAACCGCCGCGTCCAAAAACCTCGCCGACCTCGACGCCCGCACCGGCAACAAGGCCGCCACCCCCGCCATCTACAACGGCACCACGAAGATCGACTGGCAAGACGAGAACTGGGTAGTGACCCTCGCCCCCTGACCCCGCGTGAGGTTCGGCACATTCCACTTGTGACCAGCCGATCCGTCCCACCCCCAGCAGCCTGCGGTGCGCCCCCACGACCCACATTTTCCGCGTCTACCAGCCGATTTGTTCTCCCAGAGAACCATGGTGTAACTTCATTCAGGCAGCAGCGAGAGCCGCTGCGACAACTGAACACGGGGCTATGGCGCAGCTGGTAGCGCACCACACTGGCAGTGTGGGGGTCAGGGGTTCGAGTCCCCTTAGCTCCACCCGAACGAACGATCCGGCAACGGATGGTTCATGCGAGCAAGAGCCCGGCCACTGGCCGGGCTCTTTTCATCTCTATCCCTGCTGCGCGGCCCACTCGGCGACCCGGCGTGCGCTCTCGGACTCCGACAGGTCCTCCACGCGGGACATGATCGACCATCGGACGCCGTACGGGTCCCGGATCGAGGCGTACCTGTCGCCGGAGACGAACTCGCTCACGGGTTCACGGATCGTGGCCCCGGCCTGTGCGGCCCGGTCGACCACCTCGTCGACGTCCGCGCAGTACATCCCGATCGAATAGCAGGCCACCTCCCCGGTGGGCGGGGGCACGAGCCCGAACCGGGGACTGGGCTCGCCGAGTTGCAGCCGGCCGTTGCCGAAGTCGAGTTCGGCGTGCACGACGATCCCGCCCATCTCCGTCACGTCGACCACCCGGGCGCCGAACACCGAGGAATAGAATTCGACCGCGTCCCCCGCTCTCTCGACGGCGAGGAACGGCGTGAGGCTGGTCGACCCGTGGGGGACGCCGTCGGTGGTGTGTTCTCCGGTGACCCCGGCCCGGGGCGTGGTGTTCTCTGTCATGCGATGAACCTACGAGGACATGCACGGGAGTGGCTTGAAGATTCGCGACGCCGTCGCGTCCGACACGCGGGGAGGGGACGATGGCCGACCTCCCTGATCGACGCGGGGTCCTCTATCCGGACAGGCTGCCCACCTTCCACCGCGAGGACGCGCCGTCGGAACTGCGTGACCGGATCCGTTGGTTCTGGATCCCGCGCTGGCGTCTCGCGCCGGGGGAGACCTCCCGGCAGGAGCTGCTCCCTTTTCCGGCGTCCAATCTCGTCGTCGACCCCGGAGGGGTCAGCCTCTCCGGACCGACGACCGGCGTCTCCCACCGGAACCTCAGCGGCAGCGGATGGGCGGTGGGCGCCCTGCTCCGCCCGGCCGGATTGGCCTCGTTGGCGGCCGAGCCCCGGCGGCTCCGCGACGCGGAGACGCCCCTCGACGCCCCC
>JACIXH010000131.1 GCA_014360565.1 Nocardia sp. | reverse complement strand
TCTCGGGACCGACTCTGCCCAACCGGATCGTCATCGGGCAGACGTCACTTTCCGGGGCATCGGTGAAGGTGGTCCCCGCCACGAGCGGAGAGCGGACCGGACCGCAATACCGTGGCCGGACCGGTCCGGGTCGATGTCCTGATCGGCGGGTAATCTGCTGGGCATGGGCGTATTGATCGCGGTCGAGGGGCTCGATGGTGCTGGTAAACGGACTCTGATCGATGGGTTGATCGCCGAGTTGTCCGGAAAAGGATTGCGGGCGGACAGTCTGGCCTTTCCCCAATACGGGCATTCGATCCATGCCGATCTGGCGGCGGAGGCGCTGCGCGGGGGCAATGGCGACCTCGCCGGATCGATCAACGGCATGGCGATCATGTTCGCGCTCGACCGTGCCGCCGCGGCAGTTGAGCTGTCGGACCTGTTGGGCGGCAACGACATCGTGATCCTGGACCGCTGGGTGGCCTCCAACGCCGCCTACTCCGCCGCGCGTGCGCGCCAGGACGCCGACGGCGAAATCGTTTCGTGGGTGGCCGATCTGGAGTTCGGCAGGCTCGCATTGCCGCGGCCGGACCTCACCGTCCTGCTCGACGTGCCCACCGAGGTGGCGGCCGAACGTGCCCGCCTGCGTGGTGAACTCGACGACGCACGGGCCCTCGATGCCTACGAACGGGACGGCGGTCTGCAGCAGCGCACGGGCGAGGTCTATCGTGAACTCGCCGACCGCGACTGGTTCGGCCGGTGGTGGACATACCGATCCGATGACGATAGGCCTGCGTTACTGACCCTCTGCTCGGAAATCTTTGCCGGATAAGGTTGGATACGCGACGGGTTCACACCATTAATGGCGTGGCAGCCCGATCCTGGCCATCGAGATGACAACATAGGACTATGAAGCCCAAGATTCTGGTCGTCGACGACGATATGGCACTCGCTGAGATGCTGACCATCGTCTTGCGCGGGGAAGGGTTCGACCCGCATGTGGTGGGCGACGGCACACAGGCCCTGTCAGCGGTGCGGGAGATCCGCCCCGACCTGGTTCTGCTGGACCTGATGCTGCCCGGCATGAACGGCATCGACGTATGCCGCGTGCTGCGGGCCGATTCCGGCGTTCCGATCGTCATGCTCACCGCCAAGACCGATACGGTCGATGTGGTCCTCGGCCTGGAGTCCGGTGCCGACGACTACATCGTCAAACCCTTCAAGCCCAAGGAACTCGTCGCCCGCGTCCGAGCGCGCCTGCGCCGCACCGAAGACGAACCCGCTGAGCTGCTCTCGATCGCCGACATCGTGATCGACGTGCCCGCGCACAAGGTGACTCGCGGACCGGCGCAGATCTCGCTCACCCCGCTGGAGTTCGACCTGCTGGTCGCGCTCGCGCGCAAGCCGCGTCAGGTGTTCACCCGCGAGGTGCTGCTCGAACAGGTCTGGGGCTACCGGCATGCCGCCGACACCCGTCTGGTGAACGTGCACGTGCAGCGACTGCGCGCCAAGGTCGAGAAGGATCCCGAGAACCCGGAGATCGTGCTGACTGTGCGCGGGGTCGGTTACAAGGCCGGACCGCCGTGATCGGTCACTGCGGGGCGCCGCTGTGACCACTGGTCCAGTGGCGCAGCTGCAGCGGTGGGCGACTCCGATCATGGCCTGGTTCCAGGCCGTCGGGACCGCACTCGGCCATCTGTGGCGCCGTTCGCTGCAGCTGCGAGTCATCGTTTCGACGTTGACCCTGTCGCTCATCGTGATCACGATCCTCGGGGTCGTGCTGACCGGTCAGATCACCGACCGACTCCTCGAAGCCAAGATCAACGCGGCTGTCGAGGAGATGGATCGTGCCCGCAGCACGATCGAGAACAAAATGTCGGGCGTGCAGTCCGGCATCAGCCAGGACCAGCAACTCGCCGACGCGCGTGCGGCGCTGTCGAGCCGCGGCGGCACCGGTCAGTCCACCGGCGCCGCGGGCAGCTTCGACTCGGCGCTGGCCATGGTCGGCGGCACGCCGCCGCACGAGATCCAGGCGGGTCCGCTCGGCGAGGTGCCGCAGGAACTGCGCCGGTTCGTCCAGCGCAACCAGGTCTCCTACCAGTTCACCACCGTGGCCGACCCGGATGGCTACCGTGGGCGCGCGCTGGTGATCGGCAGCCCGAGCGCCGAGGTCGCGACCCTGGAGATCTACCTGATCTTCCCGCTGGCCAGCGAGGAATCGAGCCTGTCGCTGATGCGCGGCACGATGCTCATCGGTGGCGTGGTGCTGCTGGTGTTGCTCGCCGCGATCACCGCCCTGGTCACCCGGCAGGTGGTGCTGCCGATCCGGTCGGCGGCGCGGATCGCGGGCCGATTCGCCGACGGCAGGCTCAAAGAACGCATGCTGGTGCGCGGCGAGGACGACATGGCGCGGCTGGCGCAGGCGTTCAACGAGATGGCCGAGAGCCTGTCGAACCAGATCACCCAGCTCGAGGAGTTCGGCAATCTCCAGCGCCGCTTCACCTCCGATGTCAGCCACGAGCTGCGTACCCCGCTCACCACGGTGCGCATGGCCGCTGACCTCATCCACGGCTCCAGCGACGATCTCGATCCCGCGCTCGCCCGCAGCTCCGAACTGCTCGTCAACGAGCTCGACCGGTTCGAGGGCCTGCTCAACGACTTGCTCGAGATCTCCCGCCACGACGCGGGCGTGGCCGAACTGCAGGTCGAATCGCTGGACGTGCGGATGTGCGCGCGCGCCGCGATCTCCACGGTGCGCCACCTGGCCCGCGACGCCGAGGTCGAGGTGGTGATCGACCTGCCGGAGGAGCCGGTCGTCGCCGAGGTCGACCCCCGACGCGTGGAGCGTGTGCTGCGCAACCTGCTCGCGAACGCGATCGATCACTCCGAGGGCAAGCCGGTGCTGATCCGGATGCGTGGCGACGCCGAGGCCAATGCCGTCGCGACGGTGGTGCGCGATCAGGGCGTGGGGCTGCGGCCGGGCGAGGAGAAGCTGGTGTTCAACCGGTTCTGGCGCTCTGACCCGTCGCGGGTGCGCCGCTCGGGCGGTACCGGGCTCGGCCTGTCGATCAGCGTCGAGGACGCGAATCTGCACGAGGGCAGGCTGGAGGCGTGGGGCGATCCCGGCGTCGGCGCGAGCTTCCGGCTGCTGCTGCCGATGGTGCGTGGCCGCAAGCTCGGTCAGAGCCCCCTCGCGCTGGAACCGATGCTGCGCAAGGTCCCCGCACTGCCGGAGATCGAGCCCGTCGCGCCGACGATAGTCGACGCGGAACCGGTCGAACCCGTCGTTGCCGAGCCGCCGAGCGCCGCTTCGGCGGGGCATGAGATGGTCGAACCGGCCGATGCCGAATCATCGGCGGGGGAGCCGAAACGCGAACCGCCGAGCGCGGGTGCACAGACGAACGGGCGCGGCACCGTCCCGGTCGACAAGTCGATATCCACCGAGACCGGAGACGGAGATTCATGACCAGCGCGCGTGGTGATCGTCGGGGCGGGCACGGCGCCGCGCTGGTCGCGACCGTGCTCGTCGGCTTGATGGCTCTCACCGGTTGCGCCAGCCTGCCGGAGTCCTCCGCACCCCAGGCGCTCGGCACGATCAACCGCGCACCCACTTCGGAAGGGCCGACGCCGCCGATCTCCGGGCGCGACCCCGACCTGCTGCTCGGCGATTTCCTCACTGCCAGCGCCGATCCCGCCAACCGGCACGCCGCCGCTCGCCAGTACATGGCGCCCGAGACCGCGGCCGAATGGAACGACGAGGCGAGCACTACCATCGTCGACGACCGACCGGACACGCTGCGCGAGTCGCGTTCGGGCGACACCGCCAGCTATGTGCTGCGCGCTCGCAAGGTCGGCGAGCTCGCCAGCGACGGCGGCTACCGCGCCACCGAGGGCACCCTCGAGAACAAGATCGAGATGAGCAAGATCGATGGCGAGTGGCGGATCACCGCGCTGCCGCCGGGCGTGGTGATGGACAACGACGCGTTCGTCAAGTCCTATCACCGCTACGTGCTGCACTACGTCGATCCTGGCAATTCGCTGCTCGTGCCTGATCCCCGCTGGATCTCGGTGCCGCGTGCCCAGCTCACCGAGCGGCTGATCACCATGCTCGCCGGTGGTCCGCAATCGGCGATCGCGCCGGTGGTCCGCAATCAGTTGGCGCAGCCGGTCGCGCTGCGCGGCCCGATCACCAAGGCCAACAACGAACCGGGCGATGTCGGGATCGGGATCGGCGGGGTACGCATCGACTTCGCCGGAGCCGCTGGGCTCGGTCAGCGCGAGCGCGAACTTCTCGCCGCACAGGTGGTGCTCACCCTGGCCGACGCCGAGATTCTGGGCCCGTACGTGCTGCTCGCCGACGGCAAACCGCTCGACGACCGATACGCGGCCAACGGCTGGTCGGTGGCCGATGTCGACCAGTACAGCGCCTCGGCCCCCGGCCAGAACCGGATCGGCCTGCACGCCCTGCGCAACGGTTCCCTGGTGCAGGTCACCCCCGACGGCATCGTCACGCCGAGCGGTTCCTTCGGCGAGGCGACCAATCTGCAGTCGGTCGGCATCTCGGCCGACGGCCAGTTCGTCGCCGCCGTCGCCGACACCGGCAAACCGGCGCCCGAACCGGCGCGCACCCTGCTCATCGGCAACTACGGCGCCAAGGCGTTCGCGGTCGCCGAGGGCACCAGCATCGCCCGCCCGTCCTGGACCAACGACGGCGGCGCCGCCTGGACGGTGATCGACGGGGAGCGGGTGATCCGTGCGGTCACCGATCGCTCGACCGGCAATGTCTCCACCGAAGAGGTCGACATCACGGCCATGCTCGAAGGCACCGGTTCACCGCGGCCGCCGATCAGTGAGGTGGTGATCTCGCGGACCGGCGTGCGGGCGGCGCTCATCGCCGACGGCAAGGTCTATGTCGCGGTGGTCCAGCGACGTCCCGACGGCAAATACGCGCTCACCTCGCCGTTGCCGCTGGCGCTCGGCCTGAGCTCGCGCGCGGTCTCGTTGAGCTGGGCCACCGGCGACACCATCATGGTCGCTCGCGAGGGCAATGTGGATCCGGTCTTCACCGTCTCCATCGACGGTTCCCAGTTCAGCGCGGTGACCTCGCAGAATCTCACCCCGCCCGTCCGGGCCGTGACCGCGGCCCCGGCCACGCAGTACGTGGCCGATTCCCGGGCCGTCCTGCAGCTGCAGACCGCCGATCCGACCCGCAACGACCGCTTCTGGCGTGAGGTGCCCGGTCTGACCGGAGACAAGGTTGTGCCGATCCTGCCGAGCTGAGTTCTTGTCGGTGACCGCTGCCATACTCGCTCGCTATGAAGGCGCTGCTGGATCTGATCCTGCCCTACCGGTGCGGTGGCTGTGATGCGCTCGGTGAGCAATGGTGTGCCGAGTGCGCCGCCGAACTCGGCCGTGGTCCCGTCCGGGTCCGGCCGCGCGCCGATCCCGGCGTTCCGTGCTGGGCGCTGGGCCCCTACCGCGGCGCAGGCCGGCGGGCGGTGCTGGCAGCCAAGGAGCGCGGCAGGCGCGACCTCGCCGCTCCGCTGGGCCTGGCCATGGCCGGCGCACTGGCTCGTTTGCGCGCCCCCGGACGTCCCCTGCTGCTCGTACCGGCGCCCACCCGTACCTCGGCAGCCCGCCGCCGCGGTGGCGACCCGGTGGCCCGTTCGGCCGCGGTCGCGGCGGGTTGGCTGATCGATTGCCGAACCGCGCCGCTGCTGTGGATGGGCCGCGGCGTCCGCGATTCGGTGGGCTTGACGCCGCAGGAACGAACCCACAACCTGCGCGGCAAGATCATGACCGTCGCCGCACCGGAAGAATGGGCCATGATCGACGCGAAAGCGCAGGTAGTGCTGGTCGACGATGTGCTCACGACCGGCGCCACTGTCTGTGAATCGATACGTGTTCTTGGCCGAATCGGCATAGTTCCGCGAGCGGTTTTGGTGACCTGCGCGGCTTGACTGAGGAAAGTTCGCGTGAACAGTGGCGGACTTGCTCGTGGCGGACTAGCGTCGCGAGCACACACCGAACACGGCGCACGAGGTAGCGGGCCGAAGGCGGCAGCGCAGCGTAACCACGCAGGCCCCTCGCGAAAGCGCCGGTTCAATACAGCTTTGGGAGGTGGTGCCGCGGAGACAGGTGCCGGGCGATTCCCGATCGGCACAGCTCAATCCCGCCGCCCTACGCTCGTAGTTGTGCGGCCATATCCGGGAGGTACGCGTGACGACTTCTTCACGGGCATCAGTGCAAGATGCTGAACCCACGGCACCCGAGAACGGTGCCACCGAGACGATCGAATTCGAGACCCCGAACGCCGAAGTGGTGGTCTCCGGTCGCAACGTCGAAATCCCTGACCACTATCGAATCCATGTCGCGGAGAAGCTGTCTCGGTTAGAGCGCTTCGACCCGTCGATTTTCCTCTTCGATGTGGAACTGTTCCATGAACGCAACCGTCGTCAACGCAAGGCCTGCCAGCGCGTGGAGATCACCGCGCGCGGCCGCGGACCGATCGTGCGCGCCGAGGCGTGCGCCGACAGTTTCTATGCCGCGCTCGAATCCGCCACCCAGAAGATCGAGAGCAGACTGCGCCGGTCCAAGGACAAGCGGCGCGTGCACTACGGCGACAAAACGCCGGTCTCGGTCGCGCAGGCCACCGCGACACTGGTCGACGAGTCGCTGTTCGTCCCGCCGAACGGCTCCGTCGCTCACGAGCACGAAGAGCCGGCCGACGACAGCGGCCCCGGCCATATCGTGCGCACCAAGGTGCACACCGCGACACCGATGTCGGTGGACGACGCGCTCTATCAGATGGAATTGGTCGGTCACGACTTCTTCTTGTTCCATGACCGTGAGACCGACCGGCCGTCGGTGGTATATCGCCGACACGGCTTCGACTACGGCCTGATCACCCTGGCCTGAACCACGACCGATCCGGGTATTCGCGACGAGCGGATGCCCGGATCTGCTTCATCCCCCGAAGGTCTCGTGATGCACAGCCTCGGTCAATGACCGCCCCGACCGCCACCCGAACCGTTCCAGATCCGGCAGTGGCTGGAAGGCGCTGACCGGCCCCACACACAGCCAGGCCACCGGCTTGATCTCGGCGGGCAGACCGACGAGTTCGCGCAGGAACTCGGGGTCGTAGAACGACACCCAGCCCACTCCCACCTGCTCGGCGGTCGCCGCGAGCCACAGATTCTGGATCGCCAGCACGGTGGAGTACACGCCCGTCTCCGGGACGCTCGCCCGCCCGAGAACCTGCGGACCTCCGCGCGAATCATCGTGGGTGACAACAACACCCGTGCCGCTCTCGATGATGCCGTCGATCTTGATCGGTTCGAAGGTCGCCGCCCGCTCGGCGGGCAGCGACGCACCGAACTCCACCCGCTTGTCCGCCACGTGCTCGGCGAAACGGCGCAACGTCTCGGCTCGACGAACAACGACGAAGTCCCACGGCTGTGAGTTCCCGACGCTGGGCGCTCGATGCGCGGCGTCGAGAATCCGCAGGAGCGTCTCGTCGTCGACCGGCTCGCCGGTGAATTCGGCGCGCACATCACGACGCAGGCGGATCGCGTCGTAGACGCTCAGTTGGTCAGTACTCACGCAACCCATACAACCGTAGGCGCCTCAGGCCATCGTGCGGCGGGCCAGCTTGCGGCCGGCGGCCAGTGCGGTACGCAAGCCCTGCCGACGCCCGGTCACCGGGTCGATCGAGGGCGTCGTGTTGCCTGCGAACAGCCGCTCCGACTTGGTCTCCGGGGCGTCGTCGGTGGTGTGGCGCAAGTACTTGTTCGGCAGCGAGAGCTTGAGAATGGTGCGCCACGACTTGAAGTACTGCACCGGCAGCGAGCCGGTGGTGTAGGGCAGATCGTACTTCTCGGCCAGCTCACGCACGCGCACCGCGATGGTGGCGTAGCGGTTGCTCGGCAGGTCGGGGAACAGATGGTGTTCGATCTGGTGGCTGAGGTTGCCGCTCATGAAATGCAGCAGCGGGCCGCCGCTGATGTTGGCGCTGCCCAGCATCTGGCGCAGGTACCACTCGCCCTTGGTCTCGCCCTCGATGTCGGCCTTGGTGAATTTCTCGGCGCCGTCGGGGAAGTGCCCACAGAAGATGATCGCGTTGGTCCACACATTGCGCACCACGTTCGCCGCGATGTTGGCGGTGAGGGTGCTGAGGAACGCCGGACCGGTGAGCAGCGGAAAGACCACGTAATCCTTGGCGGCCTGCTTGCCGATCTTCTTCAGCACCAGGGTGCGGTCGGCCTCGAACTGCTTCCACTCGGGCGAGTCCTTGGCCCACTTCTTCTTGGCGACCTTGCCCAGCTCGAGGTGCTGGATCGCGACGCCGTACTCGAACAGCGCCTGCAGCAGCAGGTTGTAGATCGGGTTGCCCAGGTAGAACGGCATCCAGCGCTGGTCACGGGTGACGCGCAGCAGGCCGTAGCCGATGTCGTCGTCCATGCCGAGCACGTTGGTGTACTTGTGGTGCAGGAAGTTGTGGGTGATCTTCCAGTGCGCCGACGGACCGGCGTTGTCCCATTCCCACGAGGTGGAGTGGACTTCCGGATCGTTCATCCAGTCCCACTGCCCGTGCATGACGTTGTGCCCGATCTCCATGTTCTCGATGATCTTGGCCGAGCCGAGCAGGGCGACGCCGGCCAGCCACGCCGGGGGCAGGAAACTGGCGAACAGCACCGTACGGCCGCTGATTTCGAGCGCGCGCTGTAACCGGATGACGTTGCGGATATAGCGCGCGTCGGCCGCTCCCCGGGAAGATTCGATCTCCCGGCGGATCGCGTCGAACTCCGCACCTAGAGCTTCGACATCCGCTGCGGTGAGGTGCGCGTATTCCTTGACATCCGAGATCGCCATGGCGGCTACAGTACCGTAAGTTACGAGAGCGTAGGTTGGCGAGTTTCGGACCGAAATGTGTGATAAGTCCTATTGCGCGACCGAGATGTAAATGTTATCAGGCGTGGCGGGCCATGCGACGAGCGGCTTTGTCGCGCAGCAGACCACGCTCGCGCACAGCGCGTTCGCCCAGCGCTCGCTTGGCCTCACGCAGGGCGAGCTTCTCCTGTCGCGCCCGCGCCTTGAGTGCCGTTTTCGCCTCGCGCAGCACTTCCTTCTCGTGCCTCGCCTTGATCTCGAGCGCCACCTTCGCATCGTGCAGCGCCGAGCGCAGACCGAACCGCTTACCGGTCTCCGGGTCGACCCGCAGGCTGTCGGGCAGTGAGATGCCGGTGAACTTGCGCTCCGACGAGGTCTCGGGCGCATCGTCGGCGGTGCGCTTGAGGAAGCGATCCGGCAGCGCCAGCTTGTGGATGGTGCGGAAGGCCAGCAGGTACTGCTTGCCCAGCGATCCGGTGGTGTAGGGCAGGTCGTACTTGTCGCACAGTTCGCGCACTCGTACCGCCACCTCCGAGTACCGATTGCTCGGCAGGTCGGGGAACAGGTGGTGCTCGATCTGGTAGCAGAGGTTGCCGCTCATGAACGCCATCACCGGGCCGGCCTTGAAGTTGGCGCTGCCCAGCATCTGGCGCAGGTACCAGCCGCCCTGGGTCTCCCCGTCGAGATGCTCGATGGTGAACTTCTCCGCGCCGTCGGGGAAGTGCCCGCAGAAGATCACTGCGTAGGACCACAGGTTGCGCACCAGATTCGCGGTGGCGTTGGCCTTCAAGGTCGACTTCCACGCCGGTCCGGTCAGCGCCGGATACAGCACGAAATCCTTGGCGACCTGACGGCCCGCCTTGCGGTAGAACTCGATGTCGGGCGCCGAAGTGTGGTCGGTCATCGGAATCCCGGCCAGTTCCTTCTCGATGCCGAGATCGTGGAGTGCGATACCCCACTCGAAGGTCGCCGCCAGCAGGAGATTCGCGGCGGGCTGGGCCAAATGCAGCGGGCGCCATTCCTCGTCGCGCGTCATCCGCAGGATGCCGAAACCGAGATCCTCGTCCTTGCCCAGGACGTTGGTGTAGGTGTGGTGCGAGTAGTTGTGCGCGCGGCGCCACTGCGACGAGGTGCCCGTCATGTCCCACTCCCAGCTGGTGGAGTGGATCTCGGGGTCGTTCATCCAGTCCCACTGGCCGTGGCTCACATTGTGGCCGAGCTCCATGTTCTCGATGATCTTGGCGACCGAGAGCATGGCGGTGCCGCCGAGCCACGCCCACCGGTTACGGCTGCCGAACAGCACCGCTCGCCCGGCGACCTCGAGTGCGCGCTGGGCCGCGATCGTGCGACGGATGTACTTCGCATCGCGTTCGCCGCGGGAGCTCTCCACCTCGCGGCGGATCGAATCGAGTTCTTTCCCCAGGGTCTCGATGTCGGCCGCCGTCAGATGGGCGAAGGCCTGAATATCGGTGATTGCCACCGGGGGTCCTCCTGTGTTGATGGGCGGCTGGCGCCGCGGGTTCTCGGCCTGTTCCCTCGATTTTGCCTCCCGGCGGGCGCTCCTTCGTCGCACCCGATGATCAGTCCGGCTCCAGGCGGTCGCGAACCGGGCGCTGCGCGCTGTGGGTTCACGCCCGGCCTCGGTCCCGCTGAGCTGTGAGTGTTACTGAGGTGTGGTCGCCGGAGGCTGATCGAGGTTGAAGGCCCAAGCCATTGCCGTCGGTCAACGGTTATGGCCAACGCGTACTTCGAGGGTACCCGGTCCTGGCTTTGTCAATCGGTTAGATGTCCAGTGTGCAGTCGCCGGCCGCGGCGGAAATGCACGTTTGGACCTTGTCTCCGGGCTGGCGTTCGTCGCCGTTGCGCAAGTCGCGGGCGTGTCCGGCGGAGAGGGTGACCACGCAGGTCTGGCAGATACCCATCCGGCAGCCGAAAGGCAACTGCACACCGACGGACTCACCGGCTTCGAGCAGGCTGGTCGCGCCGTCCGCGGCGACGATTCGCCCGGTGGTGCCGAAGGTCACGGTGCCGCCCTCGCCGACCGCGGAGCGCTCCACCTCGAACCGTTCGATGTGCAGCTTGTCGGCGACACCCGCGTTCTTCCAGTGGTTCTCGATCGCATCGAGCATCGGGGCCGGTCCGCAGGCCCAGGTCTCGCGTTCGCGCCAGTCGGGATAGAGCTCGTCCAGGCTGGCCAGGGAGAACAGGCCCTGCTCGTCGGTGAGCTGCAGGTGGGAGACGAAGCTGGGGTGTTTGTCGTGCAGGGCGCGCAGCTCGGCGCCGAACATCACATCGGCGTCGGTGGGTGCCGAATGCACGTGCACGACATCCTGGACGCCGTCGCGGCGGTCCATCGTGCGCAGCATCGACATGACCGGGGTGATACCGCTGCCCGCGGTGAGGAACAGCACTTTTGCGGGCGGCGGCTCGGGCAGGACGAACCCGCCCTGGGGCGCGGCCAGGCGCACGATCGTGCCCTCGGCCACCCCGTTGACAAGGTGGCTGGACAACTTGCCTTCCGGCATCGCCTTCACTGCGATGGAGATGAGGCGTTTGCCGCCCTCGCCGGTCCAGTCCGGCGGGCAGGTCAGCGAGTAGGAACGCCAGTTCCAGCGGCCGTCGATCAGGATGCCGATGCCGATGTACTGCCCCGGCCGGTACTTGAAATCGAAGCCCCAGCCCGGCTTGATCACCAGGGTCGCCGAGTCGGCGGTCTCCTTGCGCACCTCGACGATGCGTCCGCGCAGCTCCCTGGCCGACCACAGCGGGTTGGCCAGGTGTAGGTAGTCGTCGGGCAGTAGGGGAGTGGTCACCCGGGCGACCGCGCCACGCACCACGTTCAGCTTGCCGCCGCGGTCGGCGACCTGCGCCGCCGGTGCTTCGAGCCATTCCCGGAACTTGTTGAGGACCATGCGCTGCGATTTCTCCCTGTCGTGCATCCGAGTCATCATGGGGTGACTCGCTCGCAGCAAGGTTACGGCATCGTAGGTTGCGCGCCAGTTGTGAACAGTGAGCAACCGGGCAGCCCACCGCAGAAAGTTACAACAGCTCGAGCAGGAACGGCACTTCTTGTGGCGCGTACCAGGCAAGCTGGTGGTCCTCTGCGTCGCCGAGCACGAATTCGGCATCGGTATCACCCAGGTCGGCGGCGTCGATGACGTCCACGGCCTTGGCTACCTGCGGCTCGGCGTCGGCCAGGTCGACATGGACCGCGGCCACCTGGCCGAACGTGATCGGTCCCGACAGCTTCACCACAGCGTCGTCGAGATCGGGCCGCAGCTTCGCCCCTGGCACATCCGCCGCGATCACCGCACGCCGATACACCGGGCCGCCCGGGGCTGTCGCATCTTCTGCCGCGTCGTCGGAGTCGTCCAGGTCGTCGCGTTCGGCGCCGATCAACCGCATGGAGGCGCGTGCGGCCTCCTGCATCGCCACCTCGGCGAGTTCGTCGTCGTCGCCGGCGGCGTACGCCTCGCGCAGGGCGGGCGTTACGGCGAACGCGGTTGCGCCGAGCGGGAGCAACTGCTGATCGCCGACGAGCTGGCGCAGGATCGGGATGGTCGCCGGGATGTAGACGCGCATCGTGTCGTTCTCAGAGACAGGCACCGAGCAACTCCTCCATCGATTCGTGCACCGATGCCGCGAGGACATCGATATCGGCCATGGCGTCGCGGTCGGCGTTGAGTCCGTAGAAGACCTGACCGTCGTACGAGGTGAGCCCGAAACTCAACGTCTGATTACGCAGCAGCGGCGATACCGGATACATCTCCAGCATGCGCGCCCCGCCGATGTACATCGCGGTCTGTGGTCCCGGCGCGTTGGTGATCACCAGATTGAAACTGTTGTCGGCGAACGTACTCGCCGCCCGCACGCTCATCGCATGCAGGCTCGCGGGCGCGAACCCGGCCAGGTGGACGAGCGTGCGCGCCCGCACGCCACGACGCTGCCTTCCCGCCGCATCGGTGGCGTGCGAGATGTGTGACAGCCGCATCGTCGGATTCGGTTCGCCCACAGGCAGATTGATGAGGAACGAGGACACCTCGCTGGCCGGGGTGAGCTGGTTGTCGCCGTCGACGTAGACCGACATCGGCACCACCGCGCGCAGATTGCTCGACTCCACCAGCGCCTCGTTGCGCGAGAGCAACCAGTTGCGCAGCGCCCCGGTGACGACCGCGAGCACGGTGTCGTTGATCGAGCAGTCGAAGTGCTTGCGGATCGTGCGGTAGTCGTCCAGATCGGTGCGCACCACGTCGAAGCGGCGGCTGCGCGAGGTGCGGGCGTTGAGCGGGCTGTCCGGCGCCGCCCCGGCGGTGGCCGCGCGCACCACATTGGCCGCGGCCTTCACCGCCATCCGCGTGCCGCGGACCACGCCGAACGCGTTGGATCCCGCGTCGCGCACCACGCTGTAGGCCTCGCGCGGCTGCGCGGCCAGTTGCGACAGCGCCCCGGCCAGCAATTCCACATCGGAGGGCTCGCGCGGTGCTCGCCAGGCGTCGTCGGCCAGTTCGCGCGGCAGGGGTGAGTTGTCGAGGATCACGTGCCCGATTTCCAGGGCGGTGTCACCGTCGACGAGGGCCGAGTGCGATTTGGTGAACACCGCGGCGCGACCGTCGGCCAGCCCTTCGATCAGATACATCTCCCACAGCGGGCGCCCCTGATCCAGGGGCCGCGACGCGAGCCTGGCGACGAGATCGTAGAGCTGGGAGTCGCTGCCCGGACCGGGCAGCGCGGAGCGGCGGATGTGATAGCTGATGTCGAAACGGCTGTCCTCGACCCAGACCGGCCTGCCCATGGCGAGCGGGATCTCGCGCACCTTGCGGCGGTAGCGAGGAACCATCGGCAGCCGGGATTCGACCAGGTCGACGAGGCGTTCGTAGTCCAGTGTCGGGCCCGCGGCGCCGGGAGCGGAGTTGTTCAGGATCGCGAGAGAGCCGATGTGGATCGGGTTGCTGCTCGATTCGAGCCGATAGAACGACGCGTCCTGCGGCGTCAATCTCGTGATCACGCGCTCCGAAGCTCCTTCCGGTGCCGTATTGCGCCGATCGGGCACGCGTCACATCCTACGTCACGGCAGGTGAATCGCAGTGCTGGGCAACGAGGCTCGCCGGGCGTTGTGACCTGGGGCAATGAGTGCGCCGGTACGTCGGGCACGGGTGCGCGCCGCCGGGTACGGTGGTCTGCGGACTACCATCGCCGTTGAACACAACTCCGACCAGAGGACTGACGAGACCCGTGCCTGCGCTGACACTGACGAGGTTGCTACGGATTGGTGAAGGTCGCATGGTCAAGCGGCTCTCGAACCTCGCCGACGAGGTCATCGGGTACGGCGATGAGATCGAGGCGTTGACCGATGAGCAGCTGCGTGCCAAGACCGACGAGTTCCGCAAGCGCTACGCCGATGGGGAAACCCTCGACGACCTGCTGCTCGAGGCCTTCGCCGTGGCGCGTGAGGCATCGTGGCGAGTCCTGAACCAGAAGCACTACAAGGTTCAGATCATGGGTGGCGCCTCACTGCACCTGGGCAATATCTCGGAGATGAAGACCGGTGAGGGCAAGACCCTGACCTGTGTGCTTCCGGCCTACCTCAACGCCATCTCCGGCGACGGCGTGCACGTGGTCACGGTCAACGACTACCTCGCCAAGCGCGATGCCGAGTGGATGGGCCGTGTGCACCGCTTCCTCGGTTTCGAGGTCGGCGTGATCCTCGGTGGCATGACCCCTGCCGAGCGCCGCGTGGCCTACAACGCCGACATCACCTACGGCACGAACAACGAGTTCGGCTTCGATTACCTGCGCGACAACATGACTCACTCCCTGGACGATCTCGTCCAGCGTGGTCACAACTTCGCCGTGGTCGACGAGGTCGACTCCATCCTCATCGACGAGGCCCGCACCCCGCTGATCATCTCGGGCCCGGCCGACGCCTCTTCGAAGTGGTACGCCGAGTTCGCGCGCATCGCGCCGCTGCTGAAGAAGGATGTCCACTACGAAGTCGACATCAAGAAGCGCACCATCGGCGTGCACGAGGCCGGTGTGGAGTTCGTCGAGGACCAGTTGGGCATCGACAACCTCTACGAGGCCGCGAACTCACCCCTGGTGAGCTACCTGAACAACGCCATCAAGGCCAAGGAGCTCTACCAGCGCGACAAGGACTACATCGTCCGCGACGGCGACGTGATCATCGTCGACGAGTTCACCGGCCGCATCCTGGTCGGCCGCCGCTACAACGAGGGCATGCACCAGGCGATCGAGGCCAAGGAGAAGGTCGAGATCCAGCCGGAGAACCAGACCCTGGCCACGATCACGCTGCAGAACTACTTCCGCCTCTACAGCCGGCTCTCGGGCATGACCGGTACCGCCGAGACCGAGGCCGCCGAGCTGCACTCGATCTACAACCTCGGCGTGGTCCCGATCCCGACGAACAAGCCGATGGTCCGTAAGGACCAGGCCGACCTGATCTACAAGTCGGAAGAGGCCAAGTTCAACGCGGTCGTCGACGATGTGGTGGAGCGGCACGAGAAGGGCCAGCCGGTCCTGATCGGTACCACCAGCGTGGAACGCTCGGAGTACCTGTCCAAGCAGTTCACCAAGCGCGGTGTGGCGCACAGCGTGCTGAACGCGAAGTTCCACGAGCAGGAAGCCCAGATCATCGCCGAGGCCGGTCGTCCCGGCGCGGTCACCGTGGCCACCAACATGGCCGGTCGTGGTACCGACATCGTGCTCGGCGGCAACGCCGACATCATCGCTGACATCCTGCTGCGCAAGCAGGGCCTCGACCCGGTGAACACCCCCGACGAGTACGAGGCCGCCTGGCACTCCGCGCTCGAGCAGGTCAAGAAGCAGACCGAGGAAGACGCCGAAACGGTTCGCGAGGCCGGCGGTCTCTACGTGCTCGGCACCGAGCGCCACGAGTCGCGTCGTATCGACAACCAGCTGCGTGGTCGTTCCGGTCGTCAGGGCGACCCGGGCGAATCCCGCTTCTACCTCTCGCTGGGTGACGAGCTGATGCGCCGCTTCAACGGCGCCGCACTCGAATCGATCATGACCCGGCTGAACCTGCCCGACGATGTGCCGATCGAGGCGAAGATGGTCTCCAAGGCCATCAAGAGCGCCCAGACCCAGGTCGAGCAACAGAACTTCGAGATCCGCAAGAACGTCTTGAAGTACGACGAGGTCATGAACCAGCAGCGCACCATCATCTACGGCGAGCGCAACCAGATCCTGCGTGGCGAGGACATGGAGGGTCAGGTTCAGAACATGATCACCGACGTGACCACCGCCTACGTCGACGGCGCCACCGCCGAGGGTTACGTCGAGGACTGGGATCTGGACAAGCTCTGGACCGCGCTCAAGACCCTCTACCCGGTCAGCCTGGACTACAAGGAGCTCGCCGGTGAAACCGCCACCGGCGACGCGGGCGAACTCACCCGCGACGAGCTCCGCGACATCCTGCTCGAAGACGCCCACAACGCCTACGAGAAGCGCGAACAGGAAATCGACGGCCTCGCCGGCGAAGGCGCCATGCGCAACCTGGAACGCCAGGTCCTGCTCTCGGTCCTGGACCGCAAGTGGCGCGAACACCTCTACGAGATGGACTACCTCAAAGAGGGCATCGGCCTGCGCGCGATGGCCCAGCGTGACCCGCTGGTCGAGTACCAGCGCGAAGGTTTCGACATGTTCGCCGCGATGCTGGAAGGCCTGAAGGAGGAGTCGGTCAGCTTCCTGTTCAACCTCCAGGTGGAAGTCCAGCAGCCTCAGCCCGAAGGCGTTTCCATCGACAAGGGCCTGCGCTCCCCGGTGGGCGCCCGTCCCCAGGACACCCCCGCGGAAACCCAGGCCCCGCCTGCCCTGCGCGCCAAGGGCATCACCGACCAGGCGCCCCGAGCCATGAACTACTCGGGCCCCGCCGAAGACGGCAACGCCGAATCACACTCCGACGCCCAGGAATACGGCGGCCAGCCGCAGTCCTCGAGCACCCGCCGCGAACGCCGCGAGGCGGCCCGCACCGATTCGAAGGGTGGCAAGCGCCGCCGCTGAGGCACGCTGATCTGCCCGACGAAGGCCCCCACTTCCCATGGGGGCCTTCGTCGTATTCCACTGCACAGGATGCTCGGTGTGCGG
>JACIXH010000130.1 GCA_014360565.1 Nocardia sp. | reverse complement strand
CGACGACGCCGGAACCGGTGTCGGTCACTTCCCACGGCGCGCCGACCGCGACCGCTACCGCGACGGCGGCGGTTCCGGTGACCAGCCCCGCGGAGAAGGGCAGCGTGGTCGAGAAGGGTACCGAGTGCACCGCGGAGAAGGCAGGCCTGCTCGGTGTCGCTGCAGACGGTGCGACATTGCTGTGTCTGCGCGGACCGGGGGGTTACACCTGGTCGGGGCCGTTCCGGGTGTCGGGGTCGTACTACTCCGCAGGGGCGAAATGCGATTCCTCGGTGGACAAGTCGGGACGCACCTCCGACAACCACGCGCTCGTGTGCGAGGGCAAAGGCGATGCCGCGGTCTGGTCGCCCTGGACCAGCATCGAATAGCACCTGGCAGCGGCCGCGCCCGGGTCGGCGAAGTGGGGCTCAGTCCTTCTTCGCCCGGCTCGGTTGCACCCGTGGCGGCTCGTTGGGCATCTTCGGATACTGGGGAGGCCACGGGGCATCCATCAGCCCCGCTGCCATGTCGCGCTCCGACATCTCCAGCAGCGGTTCAATCGACTGCGGTGCCCGGTCCGCCCACGGATCACCCGATTCGGCGAGCCGGGCGGGCACGGTGGCGAGGGTGAGTTCATCGGGGACAACAGTGTCCAGTTCGGCCCAGGTGATCGGCGTCGAGACCTGACCGCCCACCTTGGGCCGCACCGACCACGCGCCGAACACGGTCTTGTGCGGGGCGTTCTGGTTGAAGTCGATGAACACCCGCGAGCCGCGCTCCTCTTTCCACCACTGCGCGGTGATCTCCTCGGGGTGCCTGCGTTCGAGCTCCCTGGCCAGCGCCACCGCCGCCGCGCGCACCTCGTAGCCGTCCCATCTCGGTTCCAGCGCCGCGTAGATGTGCAGCCCACGTGACCCCGAGGTCTTGATGGCCGAATCGATGCCGAGCTCGGCCAGCAGGTCGCGGGTGAGTACCGCGGCGCGGCGCAGATCGTCGAAACCGATACCGGGCGAGGGATCGAGGTCGATGCGCAGTTCGTCGGCGATCCGCAGATCGGGCACGTGATTGGGCCACACGTGGAAGCCGAGGCAGCCCTGGTTCACCGCCCACAGGATGTGCGCGAGATCGTGGGCGACCAGGGCGTCGCTGGTAGTGCCGTTCGGGGTGGACACTTCGACGGTCTGTAGCCAGTCCGGCGCCGACTTCGGCACGCGTTTCTGGAACCACGACTTACCCGACGCGCCGTCGGGATAGCGCTCCAGCAGCAGCGGACGTCCACCGATCACGCCGAGCAACGGTTCGGCGACGGCGCGGTAGTAGTTGACGAGGTCGAGCTTGGTCTCGCCGCGCTTGGTGAAGTAGACCTTGTCGGGATTGCTGATCGTCAGCGCACGGCCGTCGATATCGAGTTCCACGGCGGCGCTCATCGGTCGGTCCCGAAGATCGCGTCGAGTTCGGCGGGCGCCACTTCGTCGAGTTGGGCGTAGGTGCAAGAATCCGGGGTGCGGTCGGCCCGGAACCGCGCCAGCCGCCCGCCGTGCCGGAACCGTCCCGACTGCACGTGCTCGTAGCGAACCTCGGCGACCAGCTCGGGCCGTAGCGGCTCCCACGACAGGTCCTTGCCGCCGCTCCAGCGACTCTGTCCGCCGGGCATCTTGCCGTCGGCGTTCGCCTGTGCGACGGCATCGGCCCAATCGCGCCACGGATGATCCGCGAGAGCGTTCTCGCGCAACGGCGCCAGCTCGCCCAGCAGTTCGCGCCGCTTGGCGGCGGTGAAACTCGACGCCACTCCGACGTGATGGAGGTTGCCGTTGTCGTCGAACAGGCCCAGCAGCAGCGAACCCACGCCCTCGCCGTCCTTGTGCATCCGATATCCGGCGACCACACAGTCGGCGGTGCGCTCGTGCTTGATCTTGAGCATCACCCGCTTGTCCTGCAGGTAGGCCAGGTCGTCGGACTTCGCCATCACCCCGTCGAAGCCCGCACCTTCGAATCGGGTGAACCAGTCCTGGGCCACGTCGGGATCGTGGGTGATCGGGGTGAGATGGATCCGGCCGGGCGCGGCATCGAGCAACGATTCGAGCTCGCGGCGCCGTTCGGCGAACGGCGCGGTGGTGAGATCGCGCTCGCCGAGGGCGAGCAGATCGAAGGCGACGAAACTGGCCGGAGTTTCGGCCGCGAGCTTGTTCACCCGCGACGCGGCCGGATGCAACCGCTGCTGCAGAGTGTCGAAATCGAGGCCCTGGTCGGTGACGACCACGATCTCCCCGTCCACCACACACCGTTGCGGCAGCGCGACTTTCAGCAGCTCGGCCAGTTCGGGGAAGTAGCGGGTGAGCGGGCGATCGTTGCGCGACCCGAGTTCGATCTCGTCGCCGTCGCGGAACACGATGCAGCGGAAGCCGTCCCACTTCGGCTCATAACTGAGCCCTGGTTCGCGCGGTAACGACGGCGTCGACTTGGCCAGCATGGGGCGCACTGGCGGCATCACCGGTAGATCCATCCGATCCTCCTCGCGGGTGTTTCACCCGTGTCGACGATGCGAGCACGCCCGATTAATCGGTGTGTGAGGCGATCGTAGGACGAGGTACCGACAGGTGCGCGCAGGATCGGGTGCGCGGTGTCGCGATCAGCTGTCGAGCCAGCCGTGTTCGTCGGCGAAGGTGGTGAACCTGTCGCGGATGGTGATGATCTCGGCAGCGGTGAGCGCGGGGGAGGCTTCCAGCAGCAGCTCGGTGATCTGCTGACGCAGTTCGTCGGGGCCGAGCCGGTCGCCGGACTTGCGTGTCTTCGGCGCCGCGGCGGCCTGGCCTACCGCAGTCAGGTTGATCGCCTTGGGGCCCCGGTCGCCTTCGGTCACGTCGAAGTCGAACAGCCGACCCTGACGCAGCTCGTCCTCGTCGAGGCCGATGTCGTTGACGTGGACGAATACATCGGGCCCGCCGTCATCGGGCCGGATGAACCCGAAACCCCGTGAACCGTCGAACGACACCAATTTCCCGATGGACACCAACACACTCCTCGCTCCGCTTCCCGTCGCTACTCTAACGCGGCTTTTGGGCGATTTCGCTCGGAAAGTGGATAGTCGGCGAAATCTTCGGAGCCGCGATGCGGTCGGCTCGACCGAGCATGGTCACGATCCGGTCACTGCTCGTTCACATCGTGTCGTTAGCGTCGCTCACCTGTCGGAACGGTGTGGAGGTTGCAGACGCGTGTTGTACCCCGGTGTGGGGATCAGATCGGGGGGATTCACCGCAGGTAGCGGTGCTGTGTGGGCGTCGGCGCACACAGCGAGTGGGCCGGTGTGCGCACGGCCCGCCGCCGCGCCGGTTCTCGCGCCACGACCGCACCCGGCCCATGTGCCGCTCGCGCCCGCGCAGGAACGCATGTGGCACGCCGCGCGGCTCGGCCGGTCGGCGGACTGGAATGTGGCGCGGGCCATGCGCTTGCGCGGCGCGTCCGTCGACCTGGCGGCGTTGCGTGCGGCGCTGGAACTCCTTGTCGCCCGCCATGATCCACTGCGGACGCGCTATCCGGTCACCGCGTGCGGCCCCGCTCAGCAGGTGGCCGCGCCCGAGGAGGTCGACCTCGAGGTGGCTGAGTGCGCCATCAGCGAGGCAGAACTCGTGCCCGCGATCGCAGCCCTGGCCGGCCGGCCCTTCGATCTCACCGATGACCTGCCGATCCGTGCGCGGCTTTTCGTGCTCGGACCCGACGATGTGGTGCTCGTCCTTGTCGTGCACCACATCTCGGTCGACGGCCGCTCGATGGGCCCGCTGATCGGCGACCTGGTCACCGCCTATCTGGCCTGCCTGGCGGGGACCTGTCCGCAATGGGCGCCGCTGCCGATCAGCTACCTCGACTACACCCTGTGGAAACACGAGCAGCTCGGTGAGTTCACCGACGAGTGGAGCCGCGCGACCCATCAGCTGCGCTACTGGGCCAACACCTTGGCCGGGCGGCCGGCCCTGCTCGACCTGCCCGCGCGTGAGCAGCCCGTGACCCCGGTCGAACCGGGCACCGGTGCGCTGCTGCCGATCTCGTTCGGCGCCGCGACCCACGCGGGCCTGCTGCGATTGGCGCACGACCGGCGGGCGAGCCTGTTCATGGTGTTGCAGGCCGCGTTCGCCCTCACCGTGGGCGCCTTCGCGCGCAGCGCCGATGTCACGGTGGCCACGGCGGTGTCGGGTCGCGATCATCGCCTGCTCGACCACCTCGTCGGCAACTTCTCCGACGACGTGCTGATGCGGATCCGGCTCGACCGCGCGGGCGATGTCGAGGAGCTCCTTGATCAGGTCCGCCGGGTGGCGCTGGCGGCCTACGCGCACCCCGATACCCCCAACCCCCGCCTCAAACGCTGCCTGCTGCAGGACGCCGCACTTCCGCTGTTCCAGGCGACGCTCATCCTGCAACGCGCCCAGGCACCACGCGCCGGTAGCGAATCCCCTCCGGTACCGGGCCTTTCGATCGCCGAGGTGCCGACCGGCGTGGTCAGGGCCAAACACGACCTCGAGTTCGGGCTCGTCGATCACTACGACCAGCTCGGTGCGCCCGTCGGTGTCGATGGTTCGTTCATCTACCCGATCGCGCGGTTCGACGAGCCGACCGCCCAGCGTTTCCTCGCCCGCTTCCGCGCCGTCGTCGGCCTGCTGGCCGACGGGTATCGCGGCCCGCTGACAGCCTTGCTGGCCGCCTCGGGCCCCGTTTCGCTCGGCGCCGCTCGCCGCGCGACGCGAATGCTCGTCTGATCAGCCGCCGCGCTCCATGGCATAACCCGCGTCACGCCAGGCGACGATGCCGCCCGCCAGGCTGAACGCGTCATAGCCCGCGCGGTGAGCCAGTGCGGCGAAACGCAGCGAGGTCTCACCGACCGGGCAGACGAACACCACCGGCCGTGACCGTGGAAACGGCATGCCCTGGGCGAGCATGTCGTCGAGTTGGTCGTCGGTGATGTTGAGCGCGCCGGGGACGTGCCCGACGCGGTAGGCCATCGCGCCCCTGGTGTCGACAATGGTGGGTTTGCCGGTGCGGTCGAGTTCGGCCAGTGCGGCCGGTGACAGCGCCGCAGCGGTGTCGTCGGCGCGCGGCGGCGCAGGCGCGGTCGGTTTGCCGAACAGGTCGGGCCTGCGCTTGGCGAAATAGGACAGGTACGGTTCGATCCGGTCGCACACGATCAACACCGCCACCAGTGCTCTGCCCTCGGGTCGCGGCGCCGCGGCCAGGGTGCGCAGGGCTGCGGCATAGCCCGCGCCGCTGGTCGGTCCGGCGAGGACGCCGTAGCCGCGAACCAGGTCGAGGGTCGCCTCGATGGCGGCAGCGGAGTCGACGGTGACGATCTCGTCGTAGAAGTCCGGCCGAAACAGGCCGACGTCCCACATCTCACGCTCGGAGCGGATGCCGGGGATGAAATCGAACCGGTCCGACACCACCCCGACAGTGCGCAACCCCGGATGGTGGGCGAGCAGCGCGCCGGCCGTGCCGCGGGTGGACCCGGTGGTGCCGAGTCCGCCGATCAGGTAGTCGAGGTGGTCGATCCCCGCGTCGGCGAGATCGGTGGCGATCTCGGTCCCGGTGCCGTCGTGATGGGCGGCGATATTGCGTTCGTTCGTGTATTGCGAGGGGTGGAACCAGCCGCCCGGTGCTTGGCTGACGGTCTGATCGATGACCGCCGAAACGTCGTCGGCCGCGTGCGGATCGGGGCATTCGGACAGGCCGGGAAGTTCGACGATCTCGGTGCCGAGCAGTTGCAGCAGCTGGCGGACCTCGCTCACCCGGATCCGGTTGGTGACCGCGCGCAACGGGATGCCGTGCAGTGCGCCGAGTACCCGCAGTGCTTTGGCGGTGTTGCCGCTCGAGGCTTCGATGAACGACTGCCCGCTCGCGGTGATGCGCTCGAGGTCGTCGCGGATCATCGCCCAGGCGACGCGGTCCTTCACTGATCCGAAAGGGTTGTGCGACTCCAGCTTCGCGTACAGATCGACCTCGGGTAAGCCGTGGACGGCGGGGTCCAGGCGCAGCAGGGGAGTGTTGCCGATCAGCTCGGTGATGTGGGTGTAGACCATCACCGGTCACCGGGGCGATAGTCGGCGTCGGGGCACAGCACGTAGCGTCCGTCACGCGCCAGCACAGCGACTTTCGCCGCGACCGGGTGCATGCTGGCCTGCGCGGCTGACAGATCCATGTGGTAGGCGGCGGTATTGGCGAAGACCACCGGATCACCGGGCGACGGCAGGCACGGGAGCCGAACCCGGCGCTGGGTGATCAGATCACGCTCCAGGCACAGGTGGCCGGCGAAGAACACGCCGACCGGCTGGGATGCGATGTTCGTGGTCAACACGATCGGATCGATGAGCACCTCCTGGTCGGCGGCGGTGACGGTGTCGCGGCTGAGGTCCAGATGGACCAGCGTCGCGCCGCTGCCGGCCTGTTTGACGAATTCGACCTGTGCCACGGTGATACCGGCATGGTCGACCAGCGACTTACCCGGCTCGAGCCACAGATCGAGAAGATTGTCGGTGAGTACCGTCCCCAGCGCCCGTCCGCCGTGCCCGGCCAGTGGCGCGCCGAGCAGTTCGGCAAGGACAGCGGCGGCGGGCTCGGTATTGGCGTACTTGTGGAACACCGGTCCGCCGTGCACCATCGCGTCGGCCACGTGGTAGCCGAAAGTGTTGTTACCCCAGTGCATCGCGGGTCCTCGCGCCAGCAGGCCCGCGCGCAGCGCGTCGTCGTAGGCGTCGTAGTCCGCGGCGTCGTCGGTGAAGACCTGGCGTAGACCGCCGCCGATATCGAGCACCGTCGGCGCGAGACCCCGCGCGTAGGCGCGTTCGATCAGTGCGAGGCAGTCCTCTACGGCGTTCACGCGTTCGGCGGTGGCCGCGGTATCGAGGTGGAAGGCGAAACCCAGCAGAGGCAACCGATCTCGGTGGCGGACGAGCAGATCCAGGGCGGCCGTGATGTCGGCCAGATCGATCCCGAACCGGCTCGGCGAACTGCCGGCGAACCCCGAAACACGCAGCAGCACCGCCGCCGTGGCGCCCGCGGGTACGAGCTCGGTGAGCGTCGTCAGCTCCCAGAGATTGTCCACATTCACCGTCACCCCCGCTGCCAGTGCGGTGCGCAGCAGCGCACCCCCTTTGGGCCCGGTCACCTCGATCCGATCGGCGGGGAATCCGGCCCTCAGCGCGGACCGCAACTCCTGCGCGGAAGCCACATCGATCGAAATCCCGGCGTGCGCGGCCGTACGGGCGAACGCCGTCGAACGATTCACCTTGTGCGCGTAGCAGAGTCGATGCCGGACAGCGCCGACATCGAGCACCGCGCGCAACGCTGCGACATTGTCGGCGAAGACCTGGGGGAACACCAGGTGCAGCGGGGATCCGTAGCGGCGCAGCGCCGCGCGGACGCCGTCGTGGTCGGTGAGGAACGCGGCGACGAGCGGATGCAGCGCGGCGGGTACGGCGGGCGGGATCATCCCACCGACGCGCCGGGCGCCTTGGCCGACACCTCGTCGACCGGGTTGTAGCCGCCGTCGCGCAAAGCCTCGAACACGCGCAGCCGGTTGCGCGGACTCCGGATCCGGGCGATCACCCGCTTGGATTCCAGATCGACCTCGACGACGGGGATCTGCATCGACTCGAGCAGGGCGGTGATCGTCCGGACGCAATGCCTGCAGCTCATATCGGGCACGTAGAAGACGCTGTCATCGCCGCCGGGCACGGTTGTGGCGAGTTCTTCGCTCAGGTCCTCGACCACCTCCACCGAATCCGCCACCGCCGCGAACGTCTCGACGAACCGGTCGGCGACGGCGGCCAGGATGTGCACGCTCGCACCGTCGACGTCGTGCTGAGTCGCGGCCGGGCAGGTGGGCCTGGCGTCTGCCGGGAGCAGGGCGTATTGCCGGGAGATCAGGTCGAGGTCGTCATGGTATTTGGCGACGGCTGCCTCGGTGTCGAGGCCCTCCTCGGTGGTCGCGCGCGCCATCACCGCGTGCGCGTCGGCGATGGTGGCGTCCTTCATCGCGCGCAGCACGGCGATCGAATCGGCGCTGTAGCGCACGCAACCGTCGGGCTGGGTGACCAGTCGTACCGGGATCATCCCGCGCCGGAAGGTCGAGGCTTGCAACTCCCAGAACCAGCGCGTCGCGACGGCGGTGAAGATGCCGGAATCGTTGATTCCCCGGGCGAATTCGACAATTCCGCGATAGGGGGTATCGGCGGCGATCAGCCCGTGCTGCACCAGCGCGCGCCCGGTAGCCTCGATTCCCACCCGGAAGATCTCGTGCGGATCGTGATCGGTGGTGGTCGCGGCGAGGATGTCGCGCTCGCGGGCGGGCAGCGCCGCGGACCGCTCCGGCAGGCCCGATGCCGACAGCGAACGCCACAGTGCCAGCACGGTTTCCCTGGCGAGGACCGCGAGCCGGGGACCGGCGCCCGCAGTGTGGAAGTACCCGGTGTTGGGGATGCCCGCGCTGTCGGTCCAGGTGAGGCGGTGGGTCGCGCTGGTCACCTGATCAGGACGGCACGGTCGCATGAACCGTTCCAGGTACATCCGCTGGGACTGCGTCAGCGCGGTGCCCGGCTCGGGCCGCAACGCGGTGGTGCGGAAGGTGATACGGGATGCGGACGGCGCGTCGACGGCGCCGAAGAGTCCAGGGGCGGCCAGTCGGGCCAGGACCCGCGACGCGGCGCGGCGATCGTAGTACTGCACGGTGGGCGTACCCATCGTTCCTCCTCGGCGTCGGGGCTTCGGGACAGGTCAGCGCCCGTGTCCGGCGATGCCGGACACGCAGGTGACGAATCGGTCGATCTCGTCGGCGTGCTGCGCGCCGAGAAAACCGGCTGCGCGCGTACGGACAGCGGCGATCCGCGCGGTGGCCCAGCTGTCGTCGCCGCGGCCCGCGTCGGCGGTGTGCGCGCGGTGGTAGTCGGTGACGGCCGCGACGACCGTGTCGGGCTTGTGTGTCGTCGCCGCGTTGTCGAGGTAGACCACCGAGGGATCGGCAAGCGCGCGAAACCGCGCGCGAACGGCGGCGGGGACTGTGGTGGGCACGTGCCGCATCACCGAGGCTGCGGCGAGCTCGGGCCGGACGGGGTGCACCTGTTCAACGATACGCACCTTTGCCGTACGGATCGCGAAGAATTCTCAGGCGCAACGCTTTTCGTGTCAGGGGCAGTGTGGTGGTCAGTAATTGCCCTGAAGGTATTCGACCAGGTGCTCGCGTTCGGCGGCCAGTTCGGTGATCTCGCTTTTGACCACGTCACCGATGCTGACGATGCCGATCAGCCGAGCGTCCTGCACCACCGGCATGTGCCGGATCCGGTGCTCGGTCATCACATCGCGCAGCGAGGACACATCTTCGTCGGGACCGCAGGTGCGAACCCTGGCGGTCATGATGTCGGTGACCGGCCGATCCAGCAGCGCGGCACCGTGGGCGTGTAGGTGGCGCACCACATCGCGTTCGGACACGATGCCCGCGATCGCGCCACCCGCGGGGCAGACCATTACCGCGCCGATATTGTGCTCGGCCAGTGCCGCCAAGAGGTCACACACCGTGGTCTGCGGTGGCACCGTCGTGACCGCCGTGCCCTTGTTGCGCAAGATCTCCGAAATCCGCATATGCGCACCACCTGTCCGGATCGATCGTCGCTGCCGAGTATGACCCGTCAGCACCGTCCTGACCAGCACGAAGACATTACAACCGAACTATTCGTCGTCCAGCCCCGCGGACAGATACGCCGCCGCGGCCAGCCACTGGCGGCACTGCGGGCCGTGGATGTCGTGTTGACGCAGCATCTCGCGCGCCTGACGGTAGGTGAGCCCGTTCGGCTCGTCGCTACACGTGGTGGGCGGTGCGAGCGCGGCACTGGCGTGTCGCTGAAACGGACTACTCATCGAAGTCCCCTCCCATCCGGCGACGGAAGGTCTGTCCGGCTGGTGGAGCCGACGATCCTCCCGATGATCTTGGGGCCAGAGTCTACGGGCCGGTCGTTTTCGAATGCAAGCACATCTGCACGTTCGTTGGGGCCGTGTCGGGCCGCGATGGGGTTGTGGCGCTTAAGAATTCAGGGGGCTGGACGACTCGTTGGAGGCGTGGCCCAGGTCATGACTTGGGGTAAGTACCGAGCGGTGCACCGGCCTGTCGCGCGTGTTAATGTCCCCATCGCGCAAAGCGGATGCAAGAACGTTTGAGCGTGCATCTGCAAGTTTCGTACCGTTGGGCACCATTCGAGAACGAGGAGTGTGGTATGTCCGGAATGCAGCATGATCAGCGTGAACGCCCGGGAACGGGCGCGTGGCGCAAGAGCACCTACAGCAACCCGAGCGGAAACTGCGTCGAGGTCGCTGAAGCTGCCGACGGTTCGGTCGCCGTGCGCAACTCGCGCGACCCGCAGGGCTCGGTGATCTTCTACACCCGGCCCGAAATCGACGCGTTCATCCGCGGCGCGAAGGCCGGAGAGTTCGACTACCTGACCGGGTAATCGGTAGCATCTGGGTTCATGACGGCTGAACCCGACGAGATCGGTCGCGTACAACCTGTTGTCGACCGCGGCCCCACCGTGTTGCGCATCGCGCTCGGTGGCCAGTTGCGCAAGCTTCGCGAGGGCAAAGGCATCACCCGTGAGGCCGCAGGTGACGCGATCCGCGGCTCGCATGCCAAGATCAGCCGACTCGAGCTGGGTCGCACCGGATTCAAGGAACGCGACATCCGTGATCTGCTCACGCTCTACGGCGTTCATGATCCCGGCGAGCGCACCGCGTTCTTCGAATTGGCCAGGCAGGCAAGCGAACCCGGCTGGTGGCATCGCTACAGCGATCTGCTGCCGTCGTGGTTCAGCACCTACCTGGGGCTCGAGCAGGCGGCCAGCCAGATCCGCACCTACGAGGCGCAGTTGGTCCCCGGGCTGCTGCAGACGCCGGAGTACACCAGGGCCATCGTCACCCTCGGATTCGACGACGCCGAAACCGATCGGCGGGTTCAGGTTCGCCAGCTGCGTCAGGACGTGCTGCGCCGGGTCGACCCGCCGGTGGTGTGGGCGGTGATCGACGAGGCGGTGTTGCACCGGCCGATCGGCGGTCGCGAGGTGCACCGGGCCCAGCTACGCTATCTGGCCGAACTCTCGGAGTTGCCGAACGTCACCGTGCAGGTGCTCCCGTACTCGGCGGGCGGGCACGCGGCCGCGGGAAGCTCGTTCAGTATTCTGCGTTTCGGTGAACCGGAACTGCCCGACATCGTCTACCTCGAGCAACTCACCAGCGCGCTCTACCTCGAGCGTCGCCAGGACCTCGCGATGTATCTGTCGGTGATGGATCAGCTCAGCGTCCAGGCCGAACGGCCGGATCGCTCACGCGAGATCCTGCTGTCCTACGCCGAGCGGGACTGAGCCGAGCGGGGGAGACCGGCCTGCGCGCGAGACCGCGCAGCGGAAGCGGGGGACCGAGAACTCGATCGGACCGCCCGGGCTGTCGCGCAGTCGATCGCCGGGTGCTGATGCGACTTTCAGTACCGGATGCAGCCGGCGGCAATGCGCCAGAAAGTATCCGGGGTCAGCATCTGCAGATCCCAATCGTCGGCGAGTTCGTGCGCGGTGCTCACGATCCGGTCGATATCGAAATCGTTGCGGGTCGCCGCGCCGGTGGATTCCACGGCATCGATGACGAAGGCGACCGCGCTTTCCCGTGACCACGCTGCGGTGGCGGGATGGGTGATCGCTGCGTGATCTGCGAGGCCGAAACGGCCCGTGGTGTTGTTCATGTGAATGCCCCTGTGCTAATCAGGCAGTGGCAAACTCGAGGCAATCGTTACCTCGGGTGTGCCGCTAGCGGCCTCCCCTTACTGTCCCCTGAATTGTGTTGCGGCCCTGAGTTTAGGACGGAGTCACTTTCGGATGCAAGCACATCTGTGCGATCGATTCCGTCTCGATGCGGTGCATTTCCCGGCTTCTGAACGGCGAATCCGCGGTCGCGCCGCGGCCTTCGCCGTGGCCGGTGTTCGAATAGTGGCGTGACCGGCGGTTCGCGGTGTCCATCGGGCGAATCCACGATGGCGTGGTCGGCGTAAATCCTGCCTAGTGGGCGAAATATGTTGCGATAGTTAATTTATGGCTATCGAATAGCCGCGACGGCCGTGTCGATCGGCTCCGATCCGGAAACCAGTTCGAGGGTGCGCCGAAAGGTGTTGTCGGCGACCAAGATCGACGCGAGTGTCGCGGCGACATCGGCGCGCGGCACCGAGTCGCGCGGAATCGGCGGCGGGCCCAGCGTGATCAGACCGTTGCCTTCGGCGTCGGTGAGCATGCCGGGGCGCAGGATCGTCCAGTCCAGATCGCGGCCGCGAAGATCCTCCTCGGCGCGGGTCTTGGCGTCGAGATAGGCGGCCCATACCTCGTCGGTCCCCGGTTCGGGGCTGCTACCCGCGCCCATGGTCGAGATCTGCACGAACCGCGAGACGCCGGTGTGCTCGGCGGCGTCGGCCAGTTGCACCGAACCGTTGTGGTCGACGGTGTACTTGCGCGCGGCGCCGCTACCGGCGCCCGCCCCCGCGGCGAACACCACCGCATCCGAACCGGCGACCGCGGCCGCCAGGTCGGCGGCGGTATCGCGCTCCATGTCGTAGATGACCGGGACTCCGCCGGTCGCGGCGATATCGGCGGCCTGGTTCGGATCGCGGATGAGCGCGTGGACCTGGTCGCCGCGGCGGGTCAGCTGCTGGGCCAGCAGCAGGGCGATCTTGCCGTGTCCACCGGCGATGACGATGCGCATGGGTGCTCCTATCAGCGTTCGGGGCCGCCGGGATTGCAGTTCGCCGACACCGTGGCCTGATAGCCGACGGCGGGGCGCCACGGTTCGAGATTCCAGCTCGGTTTGTCGGGTGCCACCATCCTCGCCCACACCCAGTGGCAAAGGAACTGCTCACGCATGCCCGGCGCGTCGGCGTCGGGGTCGAGGGCGCGCACCTCCTGCCAGGCCAGCTCGTCGGTGCCGGGTGCGTCGGTCGCGCGACCGGCCAGGGTGGGGAACACGAGCAGGCGCGGGCCGTCGACGTTCTCGGTCCACCGCACGTGATCGATGAGGGGAAGGCCCGCGTACGGGTCGACGGTGGTGGTGGGTGGGGCGATGGTGACGGGCAGGCGCGAGGTGGTCGTTGCCGGGGCGATGGTGGTCGCCGTGATCTCCGGTGAAGTTCCGGCTGAGTCGCACCCGGTGAGGACGGCCGCCGCGGCGAGTGCGAGCCCGAACTGCCATCGTGTCACGAACGCCCCTTCTGTCACCGCGAGCCGACCAGCGCCCGCTCCGCCAGCCTAGTGCGGTCGATGCGGCGCCGCGATCGTCAGTGCCACAGCGATCGGCAGGGCAACCGCCGCAGGCCGGGGCCGACCTGGCCGTCGACGGTCACCAGCAGGCCGGAGTGCACGGCTGCGGAGGTGAATTCCCAGGCCTCGGCCTGGGTCGCCGCGTATTGCAGAACCAGAGCGTCCTCGGGCGTCGGGCCGTCGAAGTAGACCGTGATCCGCCGGGTGGGTATCTCGTTCGGGTCGACGCGGTGGAGGGTGGCGGCGATGTTCTCGTCGATGGGAATCATGGCGTGTTCCTTTCGCCCCGGCACTGGTGAGCGCCTTCCTACTCGACGGTAGGTCTTGCGCCATCGAGCGGAACACGTTCTGATTTCGCTTGGAGATCTCACAATCCACCGGTCGCCGCGGCGGTGCGTCCGCCTATCGGTGGGCTGCCTCCGGTCACAACTGTCCACTCGGTGGTGTTGTGAGCTTCGCCGATGTTCGCGCGACCGGTCGACGAGGAGGCACGTTACCGGCGAAGATCGTTCGCGACGGCAGCGACACGGAGGGGCGGGGCCATGATCTGGGTTGCCGTGGCACGACACATTCGACCGCGGCGAGCGCTGTAGGCCGATTGCCCCGGTAGCGGCCGGCCCCGCCGCTGCCGTCACCACACCGCGCTACCCCGGCGCTGCCCCTGACGCTTCCCGTCATTGCCGCGATGCCGCCCCCGCGATGCTCCCCGCCGTTACCGCAGTTGTGCTCGGAACAACCGTCGCGCTGAGCCTGCTCGAAGCCGGGCGGCGGCAAGGGTGAGCGGCGCCCAGCACCTGCTGAGTCGGTTTCGCCTCGACCCGGATCTGTTCGCCCAGAGGCGGATCCGGGGAGCGGTCTGTCGCGGTGCGGCGATTCTTGTTGCGATACAGCGGCATTGCGCACACGACTCGGGTACAACGCCGGAGTTCGCTCGGTGCTCCACGTAGCGTGAAGAATCTGACGACGGCGCGGTGGGGGAGTTTCGGCGGGGTCGAAGCACCGCATAGTGGCACGTCATCGACGAATCCGTTGCCACCCGAGGACGTGTGTGCCATGAGATCTGTTCGAGTAGTTGTCTGTTCGATGTTGTTGTTGTCCTCGTTCGCGGTCGGCACGGCCGCCGCCGACCCGCCGCCGACCCAGGAATTCCCGGTGCCGCAGGTGGGGACGCCCGGTTTCCTGCCGGATCTGCAGCGCTGGATCGACCAGGTGATCCCTTCACCGATTCAGCCGAACGCCGCCGACCCGGCCGCCGAACTCGCGGCGCTGCACGCGGCTGTACTTCCCTCGGCGGTCGGCGATCCGATCTTCGACCAGTGGCCCGCCGGCCTGGCGGAGAAGTCGCCGGGTGATCTGATCGAATCCCGCGACATCACCGCGACCGCAGCCTGGTTGACGCTGGTGCCCATCCGCTCGGCGACGCTGCTGAAATTCCGCACCGACGACGCGCACGGCAGGCCGTCCTACTCGACAGCGACGCTCATCGTGCCCGCCACCGAGTGGACGGGTGCGGGCGACCGACCCGTGCTGGTGAACAACCTGCCGATCGACGCCCTGGGGCGCAAGTGCACCCCGGGTTACTCACTGGCCCACGGCCTGACGACGCAATCGAGCGCGACCGAGTTCATTCCGCCGACCACCCAGCTGGCGGTGTTGCGCGGATACGCGGTGCTGGTGCCCGACCATCAGGGCCCGTGGATGGCCTACGCCGAACCGTATGTCGCCGGGCACGCGGTGCTCGACGCGATCCGGGCGGTGCGCGGCGTCGATCCGGCGACCTACGGCGAGAGCCGCTTCGCGATGACCGGCTATTCCGGCGGCGCCATCGCCACGCACGGCGCCGCCAAGCTGATCGACTCCTACGCACCGGAACTGGCCGATGTGATCGTCGGCGCGGCGCTGGGTGGCGTACCGGCGGACTTCGAAATCCTGTCCCGCAGTATGAATGCCAACCTCGCCTCCGGAATCTTTATGGCCGCGACGTTCGCGATCGGCCGGGAACGGCCCGAAATACTCGCCGCGATGAACAATCTCGGGCGCTGGGTCACCACATCGATAATGAAAGATACGTGCGCCAGTGTGTTCGCCGTGCCGGGAATCCTGCACCTGCCGATCGACGTCGGCGCCAATATCGTCGACCCGCTGCGTTCGGAACTGGCCGCCGACATCTACGAGATCACCCGCATGCGCGGTCTGCGCTCGGCCACGCCGCTCTACATCTACAACGGTGAGCAGGAATTCTGGATCCCCGCCGAGGGTGCGCGCAATCTGTACATCGAGCAGTGCGAACTCGGCGCGAACGCGGTGTATCGCGGTGTGCTCGGCGAACACATCATCGGCGCGGCGACCGGCTATCCCGAGGCGATGCTGTGGCTCGACGAGCGACTTCTCGGAGTGCCTGCGCGCGGGGAATGCTGAACTATTTCCTGTGCCCTGTCATGGCAGATTTCGACACACGGTGGTGACCTGCCCAGACAGGACATGACAATCGTCTCGTAATGAATTCTGCGGCTTATGTTTTGGGCGGTTTCGACAAGCCATTCGTTCTCCCGGCAGGAAAGGGCGACGAATATTCGAATCGCACAGGAAGACAAGTCAACACATGAAATCTCCCAGTCGCAGACGCACACTGCACACGGCGGTATTCGCCGGTGTCGGCGCTCTTTCCATGGCGCTCACCGGGCCGGGGGCGAGCGCGGCTCCCGCTGCGGCCCCGACCGAGCAGGACCTCGCCGGGATCATCTCCGAAGGCCGCCAGGTCGCCGGGTCCGGTTCGGCGTGTACCTCCGGCAGCGGTGCCGGGTCGGGTAACGGATCCGGTGACTGCTACGGCGGGTCGGGTTCGAGTTCGGGTTCCTCGGGCGGCTACTCCTCCGACCCCGGCGCCTACGGACCGTCGTCGACGTCGTTTCTCGCGGCGTTCGGTTACGGCCTGCTCAACCCCGACGCGGCCGCACCCGGAACCAACGACTGGAACTGCAAGCCGACCGCCGAACATCCGCGTCCGGTGGTGTTGTTGCACGGCACCTGGATGAACGCCTACAACGGCTACGCCTACATGGGTCAGCCGATCAAGGACGCCGGTTACTGCACCTTCACGTTCAACTACGGCCGCTCGAACATGGTCGAAGGCGGCGGGCTCGGTTCGGTGCTGCCCGGTGTGATGGGTACCGGCTACATCGAGGATTCGGCCAAGCAGACCGCGACGTTCGTCGACCGGGTCCTCGCTGCCACCGGTGCCGAGGAAGTCGACATCATCGCCCACTCCCAGGGTGGATCGATGGCGAACCACTACACCAAGTTCGAGGGCGGCGCGGCGAAGGTGAACAAGCTCATCACCTACGGCGCCACCCACCACGGCACCAGCCTCGACGGCATCGGTGCACTGGGCCGCATGATCAACAATCTGGGTATCGACATCCTGGGCCTGATCGAGATCTTCGTCGGGCACGCCGGTATCCAGCAGACCATCGGCTCCGATTTCGTCAACAATCTCAACGCTGGTGGTGACACTGTCGCCGGCGTCGATTACACCGTGGTCGGTACTCGGTACGACGAGGTCACCAACCCCTACGACCTGACCTTCCTGAAGGCGGGCCCCGGCGCGACCGTGAACAACATCACCTTGCAGGACGGTTGCGAGCAGGATGTGTCGGATCACCTGACGATCATGTACTCGCCACGGGCCTTGTCGATCGCACTGCGGGCGCTCGACCCGGTCCAGAACCCGCAGCTGAGCTGCGAGTTCAACCCGTGGCTCGTCGGCGGCGGTGGCTCGCTGTGACCCGCTCGCGC